>CANQDC010000009.1 GCA_947591455.1 uncultured Bacilli bacterium
AATGTTCAAGAATTAGTCAAGAATGGTTATGTTCAACCGGATAATGAAGCAGGAGATGTCATTAATCCAACCAATCAAGAAAAATTAAATAACCATATTGTAACGATTACAAAAGAGGGAGAAAATTATTATGGTCATTTTCTTTCTGAAGAAGAAAGTGATCCCAATAAGTTAGATAAAACAAATATTAATTTAGAGATCGTGGCGACAAAACTTAGTGGTGGAGTTGTAAATAATAATGATTGGTCAGGAGAAGATGTTGTTTTAACTCCTAAGATAAAAGGAAGTAAAAGTCCTAATAATGTTGTAAAAGTAACCTGGTATAGTAATGTTGATTCCAAAGAAATTCCTGTTAGTGGGAATTATGCTGAAGTCAGTGGATATACCGTAAGTGCAGCACAAATATTAGATACAGAATATCGAGTAGAAGTAGAATTTAATGATGCAACCAAATATGAAGCGAAAAGAGCCATTAAAATAGATAAGCAACAACCAGTAATATATCAAGAAGATATTACAGTAGAGAAAGCCGGAATTTATACGAATAGTAATAAAAATGTTGTAATATTAGCTAGTGATCAAAACGGAAGTGGACTTGCAGGATATTATATAGGAAGTAATCCAACATGTGAGAATAATCCATACAAAGCAACCAGTAAAGAGAAAGTAGAACAAGCATTTGATAATGGAACGTATTATGTATGTGTAAAAGACAAAGTAGGAAATACCAGTAATACCGTTTCCTTCAGCGTTAGTAAAATTGATAAAATACAACCAACTTGTGAAATAACTCCCGACGGAGAGAAAGGGACTAATGATTGGTATACAGGAAATGTCAGTTTTTCTTTAACTCCGTACGATGAAGGAGGAAGTGAAGTAAGAAGTAAAAAAATTTCTTCAGAAAAACTTACCATGAATACCAAATCTTATGTTGTTACTGGAGTGGTTATTGATCAAGCCGGAAATGAAGGAACTTGTACTATAACAGTCAAAAAAGATGATAAAACTCCGAGTCTTACTGTGAATAAAACCAGTGTTACAATTGATCAAGGGGCCTCAGAATCTATTACAAAATATTATACCGAAAGTACGGGATTAAGTGGAGCAAGTACAAAGTGTATGTATAATGGCACCGAAATTAGCAATATCAGTTCCTTGTCTTTGGGCGTATATCCAGTGACATGTACAATTACTGGTGGTAATGGAAAAACATCAAACAAAACAATTACTTTTAGACATAGATATAAATCCACTTTAGCTTGTAGTGGGAATAGAACTTTAAGTAATGGGACATGTACATATTATTATGAAAATAACGAAACGCAATGTGGATGTTCTGATTATAAGAGTTGTTCATCTTGTGGTACTGTTTATAACTATGGAACTGGAGAAGCTTGTGGATGTAAATCCTCAACAACAGAATATAGTTATTCTAAGTGCACGGGAGAATGGTCATATGCTACTGAAGGCGCTGTAAAAGAATGTGATGGTCATTTCATAAAAAGAAAAGATGGTAAGTATACATGTTGTGAAACTAAAACGGCAGAATCAGTATGTAAACAATATGGTACTTGTCGAAATTCTGCATTTGGGGTCGACCATTATGAAAGTTGTGATAAATGTGGGTGTAAAACAGCAAAAAATTGTACTAAAACGGAGAATAGTTATTTATATAATGCTTGTACTCAAAAGGGAAATGATGGCAGCTATGGAACCGTAAATAATACGGATAAATATTGCTATTTTTAGAAATATGTTTTTCTAAATAAAAAATGTAGGGTGAGTTTCCTACATTTTTTTAGCAATTTTTTTCATCTGGATCAATACATTTCCAATTAACTGTACCACAAGTGGTACAAATAAAAGGAACTAGAGTTTTTTTTCCTTTGGGTTTTTCATATTTTTCTTCTATTTTTACACATAATAGACCAGATTCTTTATCAAAGTACGCTTTTCCTTGTTTAGAATCTTTACAATCATCACAATTTTTATTTATCATTTGTTTTCCTCCTTTGTTTTATTATGAGTTATTTTTATGATAAAATACTTATGAGAGGTGATTTTTTTAATTATGAAAGAAAGATACATAAAAGAAAAAATTCATGTTGGAATTAGCAATCATCATGTACATTTAACGGAGGAAGTGTATAATCAATTATTTGATCATCCTCTAACTAAAAAAAATGATTTACATCAGTTAAATGAATTTGCAAGTGATCAAGTTGTGACAATACGTGCTCATGAAAAAGAAATTGCTAATCTTCGAATTGTTGGTCCTTTGCGTAGTTATAATCAAGTGGAAATTACGCGATCTGATGCTATTTTCTTAGGACTGAATCCACCTGTTAGAAGAAGTGGTCAGTTAGAAAATAGTGAAACGATTACATTAATTGGACCTTGTGGTCAAGTTGTATTAAAAAATAGTTGTATCATAGCGGAAAGGCATGTACATATGAATTCTTTAGAAGCTATGCGTTTGGGAGTCAAAGATAAAGATCAAGTTCAAATTCGAGTGAGTGGGGAAAAAGCCAGTATTCTTTTTGCTAATGTTAAAGTGAGTGATAATGGTTTTTATGAAGTTCATTTGGATTTTGATGATGCCAATGCTCTTGGTTTAAAAAACGGTGATGAAGTTGAAGTGTATTATCATCAAGCAGATGGAGATTTTTTATGATATATGAAAATTTAATCCAACAATATAATGAGTTATCAGATGAAGAAAAAAATGCTCTTTTAATTTATAAATCTAGAATTGGTCGAGCAATTAATGCATTAAATAGAGATGAAAAAGAAATTTTGGATGTGTATAATCGCTATAAAGAATTACTAAGTAATCCTAAAAATTTATTTGTTCAATATACAATATTTAAAAATGTATCTTTTTCAAATCTCGAAAATTTTAAAAAAAGTTTGTCCGATGTTTTAGAATTAGTTATTCAAGCTACTAAAAAAATTGTTTTGCCAGAAAATGTAATGGTATATCGAGCAATATCCGTCGAAAGGAATAAGTATACTTTTTTATCTAAGGGAGATTTAGTTTCTACAAGTTTAGATGTAAATAAATGTGACCCTTTTTTTCAAATGGATCAAAATCAAAACTATGATCATTATTTATATCAAATTCATTTAGACAAATTTTCCAATGTAGCCATTTGTCCTTATGCTCTTATGTATGATGAGTTAAAAAATCAATTGTTTTTGAGTCAAAAATATGATCAACAAGAAATTATTCTAGTGAAAGATGACTTTATTTTTTCAGAAATGGCTCAAGAAGAAGTTGAAGTAAAGGATCATAAAAAGATACATGTTATTACAATGAAAGCAATGGTAAAAGAGAAAAATAATTTTGAAGGAAAGAATATTAAATGAAATTTAGAATCGGAAATATTGAAATACAGAATCAAATTGTAATGGCCCCCATGGCTGGTTTTTCTAATACGAGTTTTCGAAAAATCATTAAAGAAATGGGTGCTGGTCTAATTTTTGCTGAAATGGTTAGTGATAAAGCCTTAGTTTATGATAGTAAAAAAACAATAGAAATGTTAAAAATGGATGATTTTGAAAGACCAATTGCTCAACAAATTTTTGGTAGTGATGTGGATAGTTTTGTTCAAGCGGCTTTAATTGTTGAAGAAAAGATGCATCCTGATATTATTGATATTAACATGGGTTGTCCTGTTCCTAAAGTGGCCTTAAAAAATCAAGCGGGTAGTGCTCTTCTTAAAAATCCCCAAAAAATATATGAAATTGTTTTTGCTGTTGTACAAGCTGTACATGTTCCTGTAACAGTAAAAATTAGAAGTGGCTGGGATGAGTATAGTATCAATGCAGTGGAGGTAGCAAAAGTTATTGAAAAAGCTGGAGCAAGTGCAATCACTGTGCATCCAAGAACACGAAGTCAAGGATATAGTGGTAAAGCAAATTGGCAAATAATTAAAGAAGTAAAAGAAAATATTGGTATCCCTGTTATTGGCAATGGAGATGTTACAACCCCTGAACTTGCCAAAAAAATGTTAGAAGAAACGGGCTGTGATGCCGTGATGATAGGACGAGGGATTTTAGGAAATCCCTGGTTAATTAAAGAATGTATTTATTATTTAGAAACAGGTAAGAAGTTATCTAAACCTTCTAATAAAGAAAAAATAAATATGATGAAGAAACATTTTGAATTCTTGATTCAAGATAAAAATGAACGAGTGGCTTTATTAGAAATTCGAACTAATATATTATATTATTTAAAAGGAATGCCCGCATCAAAAGAAATAAAAATGCAAGTATGTTCTTGTAAAGCCAAAGAAGAGTTATTAACTGTTTTAAATAATTATGAACAAATGATTAACAAAATAAATTTAGAAGAGCTAAAAGAATAAATAAACCAGCATTCCATTTATTCCTGTTTTTAAAATTTTTAAAAACGGTTGCAAAGTAGTAACCAATTAATATTAGAAGAAGAGAGGTTATTCCAAAGATTAAACTAATGGTAAGGGAAGTATATTTATAAACGAAATTTAAAGATATAATACTTCCATCAATAGAGTGAGCTGCTGCTAACATAAGAGTTTTTTTGAAATTTAATTTTTGGTCATAATTTTTTTCTTCTTCTTTATAGGCATTAAAGGCTAGAACTAAATATAAAATAGTTGTGATGAATGTGGTCATGAAATGTAAATGAAAAACATAATATAAAGTAATAATACTATAATAAATTATTAAATTAGTTAAAAAAAAGATGCTATAACTTGTAAAAGTTAATTTTGTTTTTGCAAGTTTTAAACTTATTCCTATTATAAATCCATCTAAACTTGCTACAAGTGCATTTCCGAGTAAAAAAAACATAAATATTCACCTTTTATAAAATATGTTTTTTTTATGAATTGGTATAGGATAGTGTAATAAATTCATAAAAAAAATGTATAAAAAGATTGACAATGCACACAATTATAATATATAATTTGAATGTATTGCCTGATTAGCTCAGTCGGTAGAGCGCACGGCTGTTAACCGTTAGGTCGTAGGTTCGAGTCCTACATCAGGCGCCATTATGAATTTAACTCTCTATATTAGGGAGTTTTTTTATGTATATTTACACATTTAAGATGATGATTCTTGTTTTCTTTTTTTAATTCAAGTATATTAAGAGTAGAAAGTAGGTAGTAAATGAAAAAAAATAAAAAAATGATGATTATACTTGGTATTCTACTCGTGTTCATTATTGTCTATTTTGGGGCCAAGATTATTTTACTTCATTCAATTCCAAAAGTTCCTGAATCTTTTAAAGAAGCAATAACCGTTTTTAAAAATCCAAATACCATAGAAATTCAAAAAACGAATGAAGTGATAGAAGACTATTTCACTTATGAAGATATGAAACTCAGAAATGATTTTGAACCTTTTGAATATGAAGGGCAAAAAGCTCCTATGTATACTATAAAAAATAGTGATATGCACGTTTCCTTTCACAAAGAACCAAAAGATTATTATCTTACCTATGTGAAAGAAAATGCTGTAGTTCCAAATCTTCCTTATAATTTGACAAAGGATTTAGAAAAAAATAATATTAAAACCGATTATGACTTATATCAATATTTAGCTAAAAATGTGAATAACAAAGTAAGTATTTTTAGTAGTTTTCAGGCTATCAAAAGAGTATATACTTTATATAATGTTTTAGTACTAATAATTACCAATGTTCAAAATGTAACTTTAATACATGGGGATTATGAAGGATATATTTTAGAAACAAATAACAACAAAATTGCTTATATTGATTATAAAAACGAAAATTATATAATTCATATTTGGAGTGATGGTTATTCTTTAGAGGATTTAAGTAATTTAATTAGTACAATTCAATTTGAGTAAGTTAAATGAAAAAATGAAATTTTAAAATAGTCTGTAGAGTTTCATTGTTTTAATAAAAAATTAAAAAAGAATACTGATTTTTAATAAAATTGATTCCAAAAGGTAAATTGTTGCTGCAATTTGCTTTTTTTTCTGTAGAATTTGCATAAAATGGGCGAGAAATTAAAAAATTAGTGATTTGCATTATATATTAAAAGCATATATAATTAGAGGCGATGTGCATTTAAAAGGAGAAAAATTATGTTAGAATTAAAAAAGATAAGTAAAAGTTATAAAACTGGTGATTTTAAACAAGTTGCTTTAAAGGATGTGGATTTGAAATTTCGTAAAAATGAATTTGTCGCCATACTTGGTCCTAGTGGGAGTGGAAAAACGACTCTTTTAAATATTGTTGGAGGATTAGATCGTTATGATAAAGGGGATTTAATTATTAACAATCGTTCTACTAAAAAATTTAAAGACCAAGATTGGGATGCTTATCGTAATAATTGTATTGGTTTTGTTTTTCAAAGTTATAATTTAATTAGTCATATCAGTATTTTAGATAATGTGGAAATGGGTATGACTTTGAGTGGAGTATCTAGTAAAAAAAGGCGTAGTAAAGCTAAAAAAGCTTTGGAACGTGTTGGTTTGAAAGATCATATGCATAAAAAACCAAATCAATTAAGTGGGGGACAAATGCAACGTGTTGCGATTGCAAGAGCCTTAGCTAATGATCCGGATATTATTTTGGCTGATGAACCTACAGGAGCCTTAGATACGAAAACTAGTGTACAAATTATGGAACTTATTAAAGAAATTGCTCAAGATAAATTAGTGATTATGGTAACGCACAATCCGGATTTAGCTCGTGACTATGCAACACGCGTTATTGAAATGCGAGATGGAGTCATATTAGATGACTCGAATCCTATTTTAGAAAATGAAAAAGAGGATAAAGAGTATAAAATTAAACGTACTTCCATGGGATTTTTGTCTGCACTTAAACTGAGTTTAAATAATATTAAAACAAAAAAAGGTCGAACATTACTTACATCGTTTGCTTCTAGTATCGGAATTATTGGTATTGCTTTAATTCTTTCATTATCGAATGGATTCGATAAACAAATTGATATTTTTGAGAGAAATACTTTATCTTCCATGCCAATAATTATTAGTGAACAAGCTATGAATTTAGACGAAGAAACGATGAATGAAATGCAAAATGAAGTAAAAACAACCGATGAAGATTATCCTGATTCTCTTTATGTGATTCCCGAAAAGACAATAGAAGATACTTATACCCATCGTAATAACATTACAAAAGAATATATGAGTTATATTGAGGAAGCAAATCCTGATATTGTTAGTGGTATATCTTCCTATCGATATACGGGATTAAATTTGTTAAATAAAATAGATGGTAAAGTAAAAGTTGTTAATTCAGAAAATATGAGTAGTATACCCAAGACTTTAAGTGAGGATAAAAAAAGTGTGATTGAAGAAAAATATGATATTTTGGCAGGTCGTGAAGCGAAAGAAAAAGATGAATTGGTTTTAATAGTAGATAGCAAAAATCATGTCACCGAAGATATTTTAACCAATTTAGGTCTGGATGCTACGAAAGAAAATATTTCTTTTGATGATATTTTAAATTGTGAACTAAAACTTATTTTGAATGATGATTATTATCAAAAAGTAGGGAATTATTATACTATGAATACGGATTTAGAGGGTTTATATAATTCCAAAAATGCTATTTCTTTAAAAGTCGTAGGAATTGTTCGCTTAAAAGAAGATTATCCTAGTTATGTTCAAGCATCAGGTTTAACGTATACTGAAAAATTATTGGATTATGTTATTGAAAAAAATCAAAATTCTGCTATTGTAAAGGCTCAAAAAAATGCCAATTATAATGTTTTAAGCGGCGAAACTTTTGATTTAAGTACGGAAGAAGGAGAACTTCTTAAGGAGCAAACTTTAGCTTATTTAGGGGATGATTCTGTTCCTTTTATGATTCAAGTATATCCTAGAGATTTTAATGCCAAAGATGAATTAATAGAATATTTAGATCAATATAATGAAGGGAAAGATGTGGATGATCAAGTTGTATATACTGATCAAGCCGAAATTATTTCTTCCTTATCTGGCAGTATTATGGATGCTATAACAATAGTATTAGTTGCATTTAGTGCGATTAGTTTAATTGTTTCCTCTATTATGATAGGAATTATTATGTATATTTCTGTTTTAGAAAGAACAAAGGAAATTGGTATATTACGGAGTTTAGGAGCTCGTAAAAAAGATATTTCACGTGTATTTAATGCAGAAACCTTTATTATCGGTTTAGCATCTGGTGTATTAGGAATTGTAATAGCTAGGTTACTGTTAATTCCAGCGAATATAGTGCTTTATAATTTAACTGATTTAAAAAATGTCGCTGTTTTGAATCCACTACATGCTATTATATTGATTATTATTAGTTTACTTTTAACATTAATTGGGGGAGCAATACCAGCGAAGTTAGCAAGTAAAAAAGATCCAGTGATTGCTCTACGTACTGAATAGAACAGCGCATTTGCTGTTTTTTTATTACTTTATTTTATTTAGTACTTGACAATACATAGTACTAGATGTAATATGAGAACAAGAGGTGATACTTATTAACACGCAATTTAAAAAAGGAGTATTGGAATTATTAGTTCTTTTAATGGTAGAAAAAAAAGATATGTATGGTTATGAACTGGTTGAAGCAGTCAGCAAAGTTGTAAATGTTAATGAAGGAACCATATATCCAATATTAAAACGTCTAACAAACGAGGGCTTTTTTGAAACATATTTAGAGGAATCCAAAGAAGGACCACCTCGTAAATATTATCATATAACGGTCGCTGGTAAAAAAAGAAAAAAAGAACAAGTAGAAGAATGGATAAGTTTTGCCCAAAGTGTGAATGATTTTATTAAAGGGAGTGATAAAAAATGACAAAGAGCGAATTTTTAAAAAAACTAAAGAAAAAAATTGATATTTTAGAAGAAAGTGAAGTAGAAGATATTTTAAAAGATTATGAAGGTTTTATTGATGAAAAAATAAACCAAGGGATGAGTGAAAGTGATGCTGTTTCTTCTTTAGGAAATTTAGATGAAATTACGGAAGAACTATTGAGTGCCTATAAAATAAAAAAAACACCTAATAAAAGTGAGAATATAATTAATCATTTTGTTAATCAAATCATTGATATAATCGAAAAAATAATTTATGCGTTTTCTCATAAAAGCTTAAGAGAAATCATAAGATTTATGTTTGAAATTGTAGGTATTTTTCTTATTTTGTTTCTTTGTAAGATTCCTTTTGAAATAATTATTTCGTTAGGTAAAAATGTTTTATATGATTTGTGCACAAGTATTGGTGGGTATTCCTTTTATGAAATTGTAAGTGGAATTGCTAAATTTTTTATAGAAATGATTTATTTAATTTTTGCTATCATCTTATTTATAAAATTATTCGAAAATCGATACAAAAATTCTGATTTTTTTGACACAAAAGAAATGAATCGCAATGTACCTAAGAAAAAGAATGAGGTAATCAAAGAAAGTGAGAATAAATCGAAAGCCAAAGAGATAGAACATGAAGGTTTGAGTATTTTAGATATTTTAGTAAATATTTGTATGTTCATTATTAAAAGTTTTGTATTTTTTGTTTTAATTTGGGTTATTTTCTATATTGTTGGTATGACAGCTGCTGTAGGAATTTCCATTTATTTATTCACTTTGGGAATAACCTATATTGGTTTTTATCTTGGAATACTATCTTTATTGATTTTAGGCATCTGTATATTTCTAGTATTGTTTAATTTTATATTTAATCGTAAAAATAATTTAGTAGCTTTATTTTTTACGACTCTTGGTAGTTTGATTTTTCTAGGTATTGGTATAGGGATAGCAACGATTGAGGTTGCTCAAACTCAAATTGTATATGATACCGAAAATAATCAAAACTTAGAGGTACAAACATTTGAATATCCTATGAAAGAGAATTTAGTTTTGCATAATTTTGGTACCAATTATAAAATAGATGATTCCCTAAACGATCTTATTCGAGTTGAATATAAATACAATCCTGATTTTGTTGATTATCATTTTTATGAAGAAAATGAAATGTATCAAGATTTTGAAATTATAACAAGTCGTTATGATGTAACAAGTTTTGATTATAATCATAAAATATTTGAACAATTTTTAGAGGATTTAAAACATAAAAAAATTCAAATAAATAACTATGATTTACACATAACCGTTTATGTCAGTAGTGAAGTATATAATCAATTGAAAAGTAATGAAGAAAAATTAAATGCTTTGTATGATCGTGACTATGATTTAGAAGATATATGTTATGAATTAAATAATCAAGGATATGAGGTTCCATCTTATTGTCTTCCTTATTTGTATGAAGAAATGTAAAGAGAAAGCGAATTTTGCTTTTTCTTTTTTTGGGTATGCTATATAATGAAAGTGGTGAAGTAGATGGATGATACAAAAGTAAGTATGCTCGAGCGTTATGGAGAAAATTTTACCCAAAAGGAATTTATTACTGATCCAGCGATTGCTCGAGATGAAGAAATTAAACAATGTATTTTAACCCTTTTGACTCCAGAAAAAAGTGCGCTTTTAGTTGGAAAGCCAGGGATTGGAAAAACAGCCATTGTAGAAGGACTCGCTTATCGGATTCAAAAAGGGATGGTTCCAAATGCTTTAATAGGTTGGGAATTAATTAAAATAAATATTACAAGTTTGCTTGGATCCAGTGTGAGTGAAGGGCAAGTAGAAAATCGGGTTGATTTATTAGTTAAAGAATTGGATTCTAAAGAGAAAACGATTCTATTTATTGATGAAACACATGTATTAGTGAATCGTAATACAAGTGAAAATGGCGGAATTGATTTTGCCAATCTTTTAAAATCAGGTTTGGATAGAGGATCTATTAAAATGATTGGAGCGACGACAACGGAAGAATATGAACAATATATTTTAAGAGATCGTGCCTTTTTAAGAAGATTTCAAAAAATTGATGTTTTAGAAGCTGATAAACCAACAACCGTTAAAATTTTATTGGGAACGGTGCCAAAATTAGAAAAACAAATTGGGGTAAAACTGGCTTATACCGATTTTATAAAAGAAAAAATAATGTCTTTTATTGTTGAAATGACTGATGAATATAAAAGAGTTTATGAAGTGGCTAGTCGTTATCCGGATATTTGTTTAACTATACTTGCCAATGCATTTACTTATGCGTTATTTGAAAATGCAACTGAAGTAAAAATAAAACATGTGTATAAAGCAATCTGTAATGCAAAGAATATATATGAAGATGCAAAGAAAAAAGAAATTGAACGTTTTAAAGAAGAATTTGCAGATTTAATCCGTGAGGAAAATGTCGATTTAAATGACATTGGATAGAAAGAAAGGGAATTGATATGGAAAGAAAAATAAAAGTAGCTCAAATAGGTTGTGGAAAAATGAGCAAATATACGATGCGATATGTTTTTGAAAAAGGAGCTGAGATTGTTTTAGCTTTTGATGTGAATAAAGAGATCGTTGGAAGTGATATTGGCAGTATTATGGAGACGGAAAACAAGGGAATTGTGGTGGATGAAGTAAATAATCTATCTAAACGTTTAAAGGAAATTCAACCAGATATTGCCATTGTAACTACAATGAGTTTATTAAATGATTTAGAAGAAGTTATTAGAACTTGTGTAGATTGTGGTATAAATGTAATTACAACTTGTGAAGAAGCTTTTTTTGCTAGTAATTCTAATCCAACTTTATATCATGAATTGGATAGTTTAGCCAAAGCAAATCATGTCACTATAACAGGATGTGGATATCAAGATATATTTTGGGGGGCATTAATTAGCAATTTAGCAGCGTCTACACATAAAATTACTAAGATAAAGGGAAGTAGTTCTTATAATGTTGAAGATTATGGAATTGCCCTTGCTAAAGCTCATGGTGCTGGTCTTTCACTAGAAGATTTTGATCGTCAAGTGGCAAGTAATGATCGTATGTCACCAGAAGAAAGAGAAAAATTAATTCAAAATAGAGAATATGCTCCAAGTTATATGTGGAATGTTGCTGGGTGGCTAATTGATAAATTAGGACTTCATTTGACGAGTATTTCTCAACAATGTGTTCCTAAAACACATGAAGAGGATATTTATTCTTCTACGTTAGATATGACTATAAAAGCAGGAGATGCAACAGGTATGAGTGCTGTAGTTACTGCTATGACGGAAGAGGGTATAACTATCGAAGCAGAGTGTATAGGAAAAGTATATAGTAAAGAAGAATTTGATGTAAATGAATGGACCGTTTTAGGAGAACCAGAGACTACGCTCGTAATTAATAAACCATGTACGGTAGAGTTAACCTGTGCAGATATAGTAAACCGTATTCCAGATGTCATGAATGCTCGAAGTGGTTTTGTATCAACTAGTGAAATGCCTGAATTACAATATCGGGTAAAGGCTTTAAATGAATATGTGAATGAAAAATAATATTCATAAAATAAACCTCGTTAAAAAACGGGGTTTTCATATACAAAAATATATTGAAAAGAGTAGAATTTTAGTCTTTGTTTATAATGGCTCTAAAAATTAAAATTAAAAGAAATGCTCCAATGGCAATCAAAAAAACGGTTAGTACATCATCAGATATATATCGAGTTAAAAAATTATGAGTACTTTGTAAAATATTTGTGATTATGTTTTTTATATCTTTAAAAAAACTAATTAATTCATTAAAAAAGGTTTCTAAAAAATTAGCAATTAGCATTTTATTCACTTCCTAGTTTAATTATAATATAGACTTGCATTTAATTCAATTATTTGTTATTCTATTTACATGGCGGAATTGGTGAAGTGGTTAACACGCCGGATTGTGGCTCCGGTATGCATGAGTTCGATCCTCATATTTCGCCCCATAGTGAATTTACTCGAACTTTTCGAGATGAAATATGATAGATGACTAATCCAAATTTGGGTTAGTTTTTTTATATTCTTAAATTGTTTATAGAAATTGCTGTAATATTATGTATAAAAATGTATATTAAAGTTTTAATATTTTTTGTTTTGCTTTTTTATCATTCGCTATGTTTATAAGTAAATGGTTTATGTCTTCATAGGTTATTTTTTGCTTTTCTAAGTACATTTCTTCAATGTGTTTCATAAATTCTAATATATAATCACTATTTTTTAAAATGATTGATAATGTATTCTTTAATTCAAAAAAACAAATATCCGTGCGTTTGTTCATATCAATAAAAACTCCACAATATTCTTCGTCAGGATAACATCCTTGACTATCAATTTTGGTTTCAAAACATATTTCTTTATCATTACAATTAATTATTAATTTATGATAACCAATCAATTCACTCCATTGGGAACTTCTTGACCATTTTTCTTCTTTTACTAGTTTTGCACTCATATGTTCTTCATAATGATTAATAATATAGGCTAAGGAATTTAAAATTAATTTTCTGTCGATAAGACAAGATTTTTCAAATTCTTTTCTTTTTTGGTCTTGCATTTTTTTCTTTTGTTTTTGTTCTCTTTCTTTTTTTCTTTGTTGTTTTAATTCTACTGATATAGTTAAAAATTCTTGCAAAATGTCTTCTAATTCTTGTTTTGGGATTTCTTCTAAAGCTTTGTTTGTTCTTCTTTCATATAAATAATCTATAAATTGTTGAATATATTCTATATCTTTGTTTGGTAAATGATTGGGGGATGAAGAATTTTTGTTCAAACTAGATAGTGGTAAATAGCATCTTTCTTTATTTTCATTTGGATCTAAAAATAATTTTTCTTGTTTTCTATTTTTTATTTGATACTCGGGATAAATATCTAACATGGCAATATTATTTGATTTTGGTTTTATACAGTAATCATAATTTGAAAAGAGTATATTATTTTTTGTAATACCATATTCTGTTTCTTCAAAGAAAGTCATCAGAGTGGCCAGAATATTTGCAATCTGTACGGAATCATAAGTAGAATATTTTACTATTTTATTTTCAAGGATTGTGGCCTCATGCTGTAATTTTTTCAGTTCTTTTATTTCTTCAAGTTCTTCAATTTTTTTCTTTATTTCTAAAATATCATTCTTTATTTTATGTAAATCTTCAATATCTTTATTCTGTATCTTTGCCATACTCTCACTCCTTATTTGAATTATATCCAAAAGCGTGATATAAATATAATATATATTATTTATATCAATTATAAGTTGGAGTGATACTTATGAATATTAGCTTAGATCTTTATCGTATCTTTTATGTTGTTGCTAAAGAGGGAAGTATATCTGCTTCATCTACTAGTTTATTTATCTCTCAGCCCGCAATTACATTTCAAATAAAAAAATTAGAAGAACAATTAGGGGTTATTTTATTTACCAGAACGAAACATGGAATGCTATTAACGGATGAAGGAAAGGTATTATTTGAATATGTTAAAAAAGGAATAGAAAATATTAGTAATGGAGAAAACGCTTTATCTAATTTAAAAAATTTAGATAGGGGAACGGTTAGAATAGGGGTTTCCACCACGATTTGTAGATGTGTCTTACTGCCTTATTTAGAACAATTCCACGAAAAATACCCAAATATAGATATTCAAATCAATAATAATATTTCAAGTAATTTAATCAAAGAATTAAGAAATGGGAATTTGGATATTTTACTGTTATTTTCACCAACAAAAGAGAATAAGGATTTAAGAATTATTCCAATCAAAGAGGTTCAGGATATATTTGTAGGCAATAAAAAATATTATGATTTAATAAAAAACAAGTATAATCATCTAAAAGATTTAAAATCATATCCATTCATTTTTCCTAATTCTTCATCAAATAGTAGAACCCACTTGAATCAGTATTTAAAAGAGAATCATATTGATTTAAAACCAAAATTAGAAGTGGTTAGTTATCATTTAATTGTTGATTTAGTAAAATCCGGATTTGGTATAGGCTATGCTACTAAAGAATTTATAAAAGATGAATTAGACAATAAAACTTTATATGAAATAAAAATAACTCCAAACATTTCCAAAAGGACGATTGCAATTGTGACAATGGATAAAAAAGAACCCAACTATAGCGTAAAAAAACTAATAGAAATGATAAATCAAAATGATCGTAAATTTTAACAAAATAAATAGTTAGTCATAAAATATTCACTAACTATTGTATAATTTTTAATTGTTTTGTTTTATTTTATTTAATTCCATTTCGATTTTATTGATTATATTTGTACTTTTGTAAATATCAATTAGTTTACTTTTTTCATCTTTTACATTGTAATAGTATTTTTGATTTATCTTTTGGATAATATGACACGCTTCTTTTATGGTCAAATTTTCTTGACATAGCAAATATTTAAAAGCTAAATCTGCTGATTTATAATCATCTTTTTCTTTTCTATTGTCAATTTGTTTTATGAATTTAGAATAATCACTGATCGCTTTACAGACTTTAAAAGATTTATTTAAATTAAAATAATCATTTATATTTGTTTGTTCTATTTGATAGTTAGGAGAGTTTTTCCAAGCTCCTAAATCTTCTTTATTTTCACAAGAATAATAAAGTTTGATAAAATCTAGTAAACTAATGATATTCTCTTCTTCATATAATTCTTCTATAATATTATCATAACTTTTTTTACCTGAAGAATAAATTTTTAGAAAATAACTATTTTCTTGGAATTTATGTTGGTACAAATCATACTGAATTTTTCTTATATATGGATCCAAAGATAACATGTCTATTGGTTTAACTTTTACTTGATCATTGGAAAATTTAGAAATTTTACCTTTTATTTTCATATCTTTTTCATTAGTAATTTTAATAGGCAAGGTGATTTTATTTAAATTTTTATTATAACGGATTAAAGTAGTTATGGTTTGTTGCCCATTATTAATAACAGGATTTTTAATTTCAATACGATCTCCTAAATCTTTTACTTCTCCGGTTATATTAATTCCATTATTATATTTCACAAAGTTTTCAGGTTCATTTTCGATAGTAAATATCATTTTTTGATTCATATTCAGCGTTCCTCGAACGTTGTCCGTAAAAAATTTTGTTATATCAATTTTTTGACAATCGTAGTTTGTTTTGGAAATTTTTAAAGAATCTAAAAGATAAGATATTAATTTTTCTGCACTAAGATATAGATTAAAGTTATTGTTTGTATCTGTGGAGACATTGTATTGATTTAAACCATCATTTTGAATTATAGGTTTGTGAATCGTTAAAATCAAATTATTATTATCGGTAGGTAGAAGTTTATTTTGGAAAAAAAGTTCGTAAATTTGATCTGGGGTTGTATTTGTTTCTTTTTTAGAGTTATTAGATACACTACAAAAGTTTAATTTTTTTCGTTCAAATTGGGCTTTATTTTTGGTGAAAAATTTAAATAAACTTTGCCCATCTTTAGGAGTTTTATTATTTTTACATTGTAAATAACTTTCATTCATTTTTTCGTAGGCATTATCCTCTATAAAATTTAATTTTATTTGATAAATATAAATATTTTCTGCATCTCCATAATAAATTGCATCTATTCCGCCATCGGTTCCTTCGCTTGTATCTGTTTGAATGATATAGTTTAAATAGCTGTCTTCATATTCTAAATTATATAAAACGGAGATAGCAAATATTTCAAAGGATAAACCAAAACCAACATCTTCAAAGTCCTTTCTCTTTGTCATTTTTCTAATACTCAAGAGTTCATTGTAAATAATGTTGCTTTTATGGATTCCTATTTTTTCTTGTAATTTGGCTTTATAAATATAATCGGCATTTTCCTCTATAATATATTCATTACTAATTTGATCTATTTTGCTATGTGTTCGCCAGTTATCGTCACTGACTAAGTAGTGATTATGATTATAACGTATGTATTTTTTTACTTTGGGGATTATGGTCCAATTTCCAGAACGAATTTTTTCGGTTTTAAATAATGGCTCTCCTACATAGGCTTGATATTGTTCACAACCTTCTTGCAAACGACCTCTTATTTGGCTTTGCAAAGAAGATTTGTTCTCAACTTCGAGATAATTGGCCACCTCTTCATAAATTTCGTTTAATTTTACATATTCCTTTTTTTCGCGTTTTAAAATGATATCAATACAATTATATATAATTTTTTTTAGATTATTTTCTTCCATAATTTACCACTTCCAATGAAAATATAGCATAATTATTTATAAAGGTCAATAAATTCAAAAAAGATCTTAAGCAAAAAAGATCAGCAGTTTTTAAGAGTAAAAAATCATTATAAATTTGTGGTATAATCTTCTTTAAAAGAAGGTATATAACATGAATGGAGATTTGGATACGTTTTATAATAAAATTTTGAATATTAGACAAATAAGGAATCGGGAAGAAAAAATAAAAGAGATTGTTCTGGCTGTTAAAAAAGAAATTTCTAATTACACTACGGATTATAGTGGTTTATGTAAATTAGCTTCTTCTAATATTAGTACATTATTAAATGACTCAGGTATACAAAATAAAGTGATCAACACAAGGGATTTGTTTGGCAATGATGTTTATGAACATGAATTTATTATTTGTTATTTTTATGAAGATGGTATGCAGTATATACTTGTTGATGCGACTTTTTCTCAATTTGTTTTTGATCATCAATCTTTGAATCATTCTGCTTTAAAAGATTGGCCAAGTACCATATTGAGTGCTTCCGAAAATGGTCAAAAATTGTTAAATCAATTGTTGTGTGATGGATATACTTTCATTGATGATGAGAAAATAAAATTGTATTTTCATAGTTTGGGTATTCATAATGAAATTACAATTGCTTCTTTGTTAGAGGATCCGAAAAGAATTCGTTAAAGTTAAATCAACTCATTATATTCATTTTGTTTATTGATTTCATTTTGATATTCGTTAATTACTAAGTTCGATGTTGTAAGAAGCATACTGGCAATAGAAGTGGCATTTATAAGGCTATTTAAGATGACTTCAGTTGGATCTAAAACAGAAGTTTCTTTTTTCTTTTCGTATTTATTTAATGCCACGTTATATATTATTTTGAAATCATTTTTTTTGATTTTATTCATTATTTCTTGTTCATTTAAAGCGGCATTTTTTATTATTTGACTAAAAGGTTTATCTAAAGCATTTTTAAGAATCTCATCGCCATCAGATTCAATTTTTATTTGTTCTTTTGTTTCTAGTAAGGTGATCCCACTTCCCGGTAATATTCCTTTTTTGGCAATATTTAAGGAACATAAAGCATCTTGATATCGCATATGTTTTTCTCTAATTTCCGTTTCCGTAAATCCTCCAATTTTTATTTCTGCCAAACCATGAGTAAACATGGCTACTCTTTTTTTGGCATGCTCTGTCTTTTCTTTTCTTAACGCTTTGCTATATAATTTTATTTTTTCGTTAGGTATGAATTGCAAGGTGGTCAATTCTTTTGTAATCTCTATAAGAGGACTGTCTCCTAGTAAAATTCTATTTTCATTAGAACTGGTAATATCTAATTTTGCGTTAGTAAGAATAGCCATATCTTCTAAAAAAGTATAGGCGTTTTCTCCATATTCAGGATTTTTTAATAAAATAATTTGTGCGGTTTTATTTAAATATAAAGTTAAAATCGCTTGAATGAAATCTTCACTATACTCACTAGCCATGATGATTAGTTTGTTTTTCTTTTCTATGGTTTCATTTAAAATTTCAGCAATTTCTTCTAAATTATTTAATTCATTATTGGTAAGTAACACTTTGCTATCGTGCCATTTTATTGTTTTGTTTTTTAGAAAGTAAGGGGAGGCAAGTAAAGTTTCAAAACGATATCCTTTATAGAAAGTAACTTCCGTTTTTATAGAAGTATTATCAATTAATTTTATTGCATTTGAATCTTTTACTTTGCTAAACGTATTGGTAAGAATTTTTCCTATTTCAGGGTCATTACTAGAAATACAAGCAATTTTAAATAAGTCTTCTTTTTTGGGAATTTTATTTTTTTCTTTAATTAAAGTAATCAATTTTTCTAAAGAACGATTTAATTCGTTTTTTAATAGCATGGCTTTTTTTCCTTTTTTTATTTTTTCTAAACCTTCTAAAAAAATAGATTCTAGTAATACAAGAGTAGTGGTTGTGCCATCTCCAACGGTTTCATCGGTTTTAATGGCGGCTTCTTTGGCAATCTCTAAAATAGTGTTAATAACAGGATCATCACTTTCAATATTTTTGGCAATGGTTACGCCATCATTGGTAATAAAAGGAGAAAAAGTAGAATGATCAATAATTGTATTATTTCCTACTGGTCCTAATGTGGTTTTGACTGTATCACAAAGAAGGGTAATTGTTTCTTGCATTTTTTCTTGTAATTCTAAATTACTTATTATTTTTTTCAATTTCCTCACTCATTTCTAACATATTTTTCCAATATTTTTTGGGCATAAAATTCATTCTGCATCGGTCATTTTGACGTTCTTTTATACCGATTGTTTTATAAAAACTTTTCCATAGTTTTTCTATTTTTTCATTTTCCATCGTTGTGGCTAAATGATCTATTTTTAGAATATTGTTATCCACAATATAAAATTTATTTTTATCATAAATACTTATTATTTGACGATTGGTATCTTTGATTATCCAATATTCGTTTTTTAATCTATTTTTAAAATGATGACTTAAAAGAATTAAAATGTCATTTTCAGGAGCAATTTCGGCATATAAAATATGATTTTTTAATTCTTTAAATCTTGTAAACCCTTTAAATTTATGAGCTTCATTCGTTACTTGATGACTAATTTTTAAAGCTTTAGTAACACAATTTAGTCGGCGCAGATAAAATATTTTGTTTTGATATTTTAAAGAATTTAGTAAGAAATAATAAATGATTAATTCTTTTTCCGGATTATTAGATAAAAAAATATAATATGTAGTTTTTATAATTTCTTTTGTTGTTTTAGATATCCAAAAGTTTATTCCATCTTTTTCATTTATTTCTAAGGTAATGATTGTATCAAATAATGAAGGAGTGTAGTTCGTATTTTTAATATTTATTGGTTTTATTTTCGCTTCAATAAGTAATTGAATTAAAGAAAGTAAAGAAGAAAAAGTATTTTGGTATAGATAAATAGAATTTGTTTGTTTCATTCAAAAAAACTTAGTTGTTTCTTTGTTTGAGTTAACTTTTCTTTATCTTCTAAAATTAAATTACTTTCAATAAATTTTTTTTCAAAGTATTCGGGATTAATAAAATATTTATGATTACAAGTTATAAAATATTTGGCTCGTTTTAAAACGACTCCCATGTTTTTTAAATCTTTAAATTGCAGAGTAAATAATTTTCTTGATGAAGCGATTCTTTTGGCGGATTTGATCCCAATTCCAGGAATTTTTAATAAATCTTTATAAGAACACGTATTGATTTCTTTTGGAAATTCATTTATGTGTCTTACTGCATAGTCAGCTTTGGGATCGAGTAAAAGATTAAAATTTGGATTTTTATCATCTAAAAGATCTTGGGTTGTAAACCCATAATAACGTAGTAACCAGTCAGCTTGATAAAGACGATTTTCACGTTTTAAAGGAGGTATTTTTAATCTTGGTAATAATTTATCTTGGTTCACGGGAATGTAGGCAGAATAAAAAACGCGTTTTAATTGATAGTGATGATATAAAGATTCACTTTTCCCAATGATATCTTTATCTGTTTCTTTGGTAGCTCCAATAATCATTTGGGTACTTTGACCAGCTGGAACAAAATTTTTCTGGTGATTCTTTTTAATATATTGCATAATGTTATCCACTTTACTAATTTCTTTGTTCGGTGCCAGTAATTTTAGGCTAGATTCGGTGGGAAGTTCAATATTTGCACTTAATCGATCTACTAAAGAACCTAACTTTTTTAAAGAAGTCTCACTTGCACCAGGGATGGCTTTGGCATGAATATATCCTCCAAAACGATATTTATGACGCAATAATTCAATGGTTTTAATTAACAAATTCATAGTATAGTCGGGATTTTTAAGGATTCCGGAGCTTAAAAATAATCCTTCAATATAATTTCTTTTATAAAAGTTTATAGTAATTTTTGCTATTTCTTCGGGTGTAAAAATCGCACGTTGTATGGTGTTGCTTTTGCGATTTAAACAATATTTGCAATCAAAAATGCAGCAATTCGTTAGTAATATTTTTAAAAGAGAAATGCATCGACCATCGGAAGCGAAAGAATGACAAATTCCTGCATAGGCCGTGTTACCTATTCCATTTTTACTTTTTCTTGTACTCCCACTGGAAGAACAGGACGCATCATATTTGGCACTATCTGCAAGAATCTTTAATTTTTCTTCTAAATTCATAAAGATCACCAAGATATAGTATACTATAAAAATTTAAAAATTGAAACAATTGTTCGCTATTTTTGCTGCCAATTTTTGTCAATATTTGTTATAATATAAATAGGTGATTTTTCCATGAAAGTTTTAAGTTTGACAGAACCATTTGCTACTTTAATTCAAGAGCAAAAGAAAAAGATAGAGACGCGAAGTTGGAAAACCAATTATCGAGGACCATTATATATTCATGCCAGCCAGACGAAATGTTCTTCTGAAAGTTTACATGATAGAGAATTAATGGCCCTTATTAACAATACAAATTTGAATTTTGGTCATATTATTTGTAAATGTAATTTAGTTGATTGTGTGTATATGACTAAAGAGTATGTTGAAAATATGAAAAAAAATAATCATCAAGAATATATTTGTGGCGATTATCGTATTGGTAGGTATGCTTGGATTTTAGAAGATATAGAAGTTATAAAACCTTTAAAAGCCAAAGGACAACTTACTTTATGGAATTATTATACAGAACAAGAAGTCATGAAAAAAATGAGTGAGATAGAATATGGCTGGGTTGATAAGGATAATCATAAATATATAGAAAAAGATGAATTCTTTGCTAACAAGTATCTTCTACAATCTCCAAATGAAGTTATAAAAAATAAGCTTGGAGTTTGCTGGGATCAAGTTGAACTGGAAAGATATTACTTTAAAGGAAACGATTGGAATTTAAAAACGTATTTTATGGTTCATTATGATCAAGATACATGTCCTACCCATACTTTTTTAACTTATGAAAAAAATAATAAATATTATTGGTTTGAACATGCTTGGGGTAGATTTAAAGGAATTCATGAGTATAATTCGAGAGAAGAATTATTACAAGATGTAAAAGATAAATTTATAAAATATGAATTAGATAATCCGTACGAAATAAAGAATCTTTGTTTATACGAGTATTCTAAACCTAAGTATCATATCAATGTGCAGGAATTTTTTCGCCATTGCGAATCGGGTAGAAAGATTTATTAAATATTTACTTTCTTGAAAATTTTTCCTATAATAACTTCTAATTTATGGAAGTGGTTGAATGGCTTTTAATACTTTAGACTATTTGGAACAAGGTAAAATTGATTTTTTAGATTCAATAACTTTATATGATAAAGTAAATTTGATTAAGTGGATCCGACAAAGTCCTAAAAGAAATAAAATTATTGAAGGCTTTTTGGATAAAGCCAAAGAAATTTATCCACGTTTTTGTTTAGATGTAATTTATGATATTGAAGAATTTAAAGAGGATACTTTTTTGATTTTAAATAAGTTATATACCGATGATACTATTTATTTTTCAAATGAAAAATTAATGAATATTTTAAGAAGAACTAGTTGGGGAGAAGAGTATATTTTCAATCATTTTGATAAAATACTTAAAACTAAATCTGAATTTTTACACTTATTTTTGCCTTATGTATTTGGAAATTTAAAAAAATCTCAAGAATTTAAAAATAGATTAGCATTCCATAAAGACTTACATATTCGAGCTACTTTTATGATTTATTTAGTTAAACATCATTATGAGGAATTGAATTATATTTATGATGATATTATGAAATATCTTACTAGTTATACCCATCAAGAATTTGAACAAATGACTTTTGCAAAAGAACTTATGCGTTTTGATGATCTATCTTTATTAGCCGTTTGCTTTTTACACCAAAATGATTTAAATACATTTACGCGTTTAAAAGAATATATTTTAAAAAATTATCCTCAAAATGATTTAGCTTACCAATTATTAACCGAGAAAGATAAAACGTTAGAAGCGGAATTTCTAAAAGATATTGATCGTTTATTTACAACCTCTTATGATTATCAATTGATTATTTATGAACGTTTTTCTAAAAAATTATCCCAAGAACTTTTCCTGTCATTTAAAAAATTTTTAACTCATTTTACATCTTATGAATATTATGATTTGCTTATTGAGCATCTATTTTATAATGGTTTAGGAAGAGAATTACAAACTTATGTGGATAAGTATTTATCTTTAAGTAAAAGATTGGATTCTGAATATTTAAGTTCTGGTTCTACTGCCGTTTGCTATCGTATTGGAGATTTTGTTTTTAAGTTAAGTCGCATGAAATGGTCTTATGAAGATATTATTTGTCCTAATTTATACATTATTCACAAAAATTTAGAAGAGAAATTTGTAAGAGATAAAGAGGGCCACGTTTTAGCAGGCTTGGAAGTCCAAAAATATTTAACCAAATCTATAAAAGAGTATCCTGAAGATATTCAACGAGACATTCAAGTTTTTTTAAGAAAAGAGTTAGAACGTTTAGGATATTATAATACCGATACTTTAATTAACGGTACACGAGGTGATAATTGTATGATTTTAGATACTTATAAAGATGCGGATACCAAACGTCTAGAATTAGTTCCAGAATTTTTTAAAAAATATCCTGCGGTATATATAGATAGAGATCGTTTTTATAAAATCGATAACAAAAGTCCTAAGCAAATAGTATCCCATTATTAAGTATAACTTCTTTATTTCTTATCAAACTAATAAGGAGGGATATATATGAAGAAGTTAGAAGAGTATAATCGAAAAAGAGATTTTAAAAAGACTAAAGAACCGTTGGGCAAAGAAATAACTAAAAAAAGGAAAAAATTACATTTTGCGGTGCAACATCATTTAGCACGTAAGGATCATTATGATTTTCGCCTGGAATATGATGGTGTTTTAAAAAGTTGGGCGGTACCAAAAGGACCTTCTTACAACCCAAAAGACAAACGATTAGCTATTCAAGTGGAAGATCATCCTTACTCTTATCGTACTTTTGAAGGAATTATTCCTAAAGGAGAATATGGTGGGGGAACGGTCATGCTTTGGGATGAAGGATATTACGAAATTGTTGAGGATACGACACACGGTTTTAAAAAAGGTTCGATCAAATTTATTTTATATGGTAAAAGACTAAAGGGACATTGGACATTAGTGTATTTTAAAGAGGATAATTGGTTATTAATCAAAGAAAAAGATGAAATAAAAGGATTTAAAGAGATTCGTGAATATAATACTAGTATTAAAACAGGTCGAACGATTGAGGAAATAGAAGAGGGGAAGGCTAAGAAAGAAAAAAAGATTAATAAAAAAGTGCATGCTATTAAATTGACTAATCCTGATAAAGTTATATTTTCAAAGCCTAAAATTACGAAACAAGATATTTATAAATATTATGAAAAAGTGAGTGAAAGAATGCTTCCTTTTGTAGAAAATAGGATTTTAAGTACGATTCGTTGCCCTGATGGCATACAGGGAGAATGTTTTTTTAAAAAACATTTAGAAGAAAATAAAACGGGTTTAGGAAAGATAAAATTACCAAGTGATAAAGAAAATAAGGAAGATTATTACTATATTAAAGATACTTCAGGTATTTTAGGAGAAGTTCAAATGAATGGATATGAATTTCATGTGTGGGGAAGTAATGTATCTCATTTGAATCATCCAGATGTTTTGGTCTTTGATTTGGATCCTGATGAAGGCATGGATATTCGAAAAATACGACAAGGAGTTAAGGATTTAAAAAGTATTTTAGATGAGTTACATTTAACTAGTTTTTTAAAAACGAGTGGCGGAAAAGGGTATCATGTCGTTGTACCAATTCATCAAATCAAAACATGGCCAAAATTTCGGGAAATTGCTAAAAATATTGCTCATGTTATGGAAGAAAAGTGGCCGGATAGATATGTTTCGAATGTACGTAAGAAAAAAAGAAAGGGCAAAATTTTTATTGATTGGATACGAAATACTAAAGGGGCTACGAGTGTTGCTCCTTATTCTCTTAGAATTAAAAAGAAAGCCGCCGTATCTATGCCGATAAAATGGAGTGAATTAGATAAAGTAAAACCTAATGAAATTACCATGGAAGAAGCCATGAAACGCTTAAAAAGAAAAGATCCATGGGAAAATTTCTTTTTGCTTGATCAATAGTTAAGTTTCTTAACTATTTTTTTGGTGATAAACTATTTTTAGAAACTGTGATGTAAATGAAAGATATTGAAAAATTTATTCGTAAAACAATACATAATAATGAATTAGTGAAAATTCATGATCAATTATATTTAACAAGAGAGCAAATGGAAATTTTGGATTTTTATGCTATTCCTTATCGTAGTTGTTCTTCGATTCCAGAAATTTTATTACTTATTGAGCAAGAAAATGATTGTGAAGAATTGGATGAAATTGCCCAATCTTTACAAGAATTTCAATATTATCATTACACAAAAAAGTAGATATTTCGGGGCATTTTTGAAGTTTCTATTCTTGATTTATATAGTTTTTGTAAAAAAGATCGTTTTATTTACGATAACTTATCATTTTTTTGGGTGAATTTTGGAGAGGAAATCCGAAATAGAAATCCGAATTTTAATGATTAGTAACCAATAAAGATAAACTTTATTG
>CANQDC010000010.1 GCA_947591455.1 uncultured Bacilli bacterium
ATCATGCAACCATTATACCTGCAACACCATTTGAAAATGCCAAAATGAATGAAGAAAATGATACAACAGGTGGATATAATGGAAGTCAAATGGTAACAACAACATTGCCAAATGTATTAAGTACATATATCCAACCAGTTTTTGGGGAACATATAATCAAATATAAGAATTTATTGAGTACATCAGTAAATACAGAAGCTCCAAATAAATATAATAATATAAAAGGAGCTAGTAATGCGTGGGCATGGTCTGAAAGAGAATTAGATTTAATGAGTGAGATGAATGTTTATGGAGGAACTGTGTGGTCTTCATCAGGATACGACACTGGTATCGATAATCGTCAGTATGCCATCTTCCAAATAAAACCTGAATTCATTAATAGTTATGGAACTACTAGATTTAACTATTGGTTAAAGGATGTAGTCTGTTCGTCGGATTTCGCTGGTGTTAGCGACGGCGGCAATTCCACTGGCCACTCCGCGTCCTACTCGTATGGCGTTCGCCCTCGCTTCCTAATCAATTAATCTTTAATCTAAGCCCCTTTATGGGGCTGATTAAAGAGGTATGAAAATTAGAATAAAGGTGAGGTAAAATGTGAGTGTTGTAAAGAGTAAGAGGAGTATGTCTTCTTTGGAGTTTTTTCATAATGCTATTTTGCTCCGAAAGGATATAACTAAATTATTAATGCGGGATTTTGGTGTAAAAACGTTTCATCGAAATATTCATTTTGTGGCAGATGTTCATGATTTTGAAAAAGAAGATGCGGAAGTGGTTCAACAAATATTTGATAAATATGATTTAGATCGCTGTTTTGTTGATGAGTTTCCAATGTGGTTATTGGATAAAGAAAGAATTTATTTTATGGATATTTTGCGCAGTCTTTTCAAAAATATAGTTAAAGCAAATTCTATTTATCCTGTTAATATGAATGAATATTATGAGAGAAGAAATTATCAAAATTCTGCTATTGGGGATTGTGAAGATTTGTTACAAGAAATGCAGTATATATTAACAATTATGCCAGTAAACGCAGAAAAGTATATGAAATATGTAGAAATGATTGAGAAAGAGATCGCCTTATTAAAAGGATGGAGAAAGAGTGATAATAAAATTGTTGCTCGCTTAAAAAAATAAAGTATGGGGTGAAATTTGAAATAAAGAGTTCGTGTTCGTCGGATTTCGCTAATGTCAACAACAACGGCAATTCCAATAACAACAACGCGTCCAACTCGAATGGCGTTCGCCCTCTGATTCGATATATCCATACTATGTGTAGGCTAAGGGCCGATATGGAATATATGGAAGGAAATTTCATCCCTCCGTTAAGGTAAATAAAAAACTTTGATGTCATCAGATACGTCTGGAATGACTATAAACGAGGTTCTATGGAAACAAATATTGAAATATTAAGTAATGCCAATGCATTGATTGAAGCTTTTAATTTAACGAAAAAGGGAAGTATTTGGAAAGAATCTGTTCAAAGGTATGAAGTGAATTTATTAAAAAATACGTATTATTTACAACAAGAATTGAGAACGGGACAGTATAAACAAAAAGATTTTTATGAATTTATTTTAAATGAACGAGGGAAAACAAGATATATTAAATCTTTGCATATACGAGATCGAGTTGTTCAACGTTCTTTATGCGATAATGTTTTAATTCCTAAGTTACAAAAATATTTAATTTATGATAATGGAGCAAGTTTAAAAAATAAAGGAATTGATTTTACTAGGAAACGATTAGAATGTCATTTACAACGATTTTATCGTCAAAACAAAAGTAATGATGGCTATATTTTATTAATTGATTATAGTAAATTTTTTGATAATATTCGGCATGATTTATTATTAGAAAGTGTAAGGAAAAAATTTTCTTTATCGGAAGATATCCAGCTCATAGAACAATTGGTTTCTTCTTTTAAGATAGATGTATCTTATTTAAATGATGAAGAATATAATACATGTTTAAAGAAAATTTATAATTCATTAGAGTATTTAAAAGTGGATAAGTCTTGTTTAACAGGGAAAAAGTTTATGAATAAGTCGATCGGAATTGGTAGTCAGATTTCACAAATTTTTGGTATCTATTATCCAACTAAGATTGATAATTATTGTAAAATTATCAAACAATGTAAGTTTTATGGCAGATATATGGATGATGTTTATGTAATTCATAAAGATAAAGAATTTTTAAAGAAATTATTACAAGAGATTCAAGAATTATCTTTGGAAATGGGCTTATTTATTAATCATAAAAAAACACAAATCATTAAGTTATCTCACGGGTTTACTTTTTTAAAGATAAAATATTATATTACTGATACAGGTAAGATTATTAAACGTATGTGTTCAAAATCGATTACAAGAGAAAGAAGACGTCTTAAAAAATATAAGAAATTATTAGATGAGAAAAAGATGTCTTATCAAGATATTAAACTGGCTTATCGTTCTTGGCGAGGAAATGCTTTACGATTTTGTACCTATACTTCTGTCCGTACTATGGACAAACTTTATTATGAGTTATTTATTAAAACTTTTTAATATTTCAATAAAATATATAGATTTAGCAGTACATTTTTTTTGTATTGCTTTTTTTTGGAGGTATTTAATTATGAGCTATATATATGAACAATATAAAAAACTGAAAGAAAAAGATAGAAAAAGTATGTATTTATTTCGAAGTGGGAAGTTTTATATCTTTATTGGGGAAGATGCTGATACCATTAATAGGTATGTTGTTTTAAAGAAAACAAAATTTTGTAAGGAAGCTGATAAATGTGGATTCCCAGAGAATCGTTTAGAAAATTATCTACAAGTTTTTCGTAATCAACATTTGAAGATCAAAGTTATTGATGAACAGGAAGATCGTACGAAGGAGGAAAGGGTAAAAAAGATTATTCAAAGTTTGGATTTGAATAAGATTACTCCTATAAAAGCTTTGAATTTGTTAAAGGATATCCAAGATATTTATGTGAATAATTAATAAAAAAATTGTTTCTAAAAGCGAAACAATCTTTTTATTTTATTAATTTTTCTATTTCATTTTTAATTGATACGTTGTCTAAATGTTCTTGTTTATAGAGTTCTTCGATATTTCCTTGTTCTATAAATTTATCGTGGTACCCTAAAATTTTTATTTTTCCTTGAAAATTCATTTCGTTTAGGGAAAGTAAAATTCTTTCTCCTAAACCACCATGAATTAAATTGTCTTCGATGGTTATGATTTGGTCATATTTTTTAGCGATGGTTTTTAGAAGAGTTTCATCTAATGGTTTTATGAATGTGGCATTGATAAGGGTTATATTTAAATTATTTTCCTTGTTTACTTGATATGCTTTTTGGACCATTTTGCCGGTGGCGATGACGGCTATTTTTTTCCCTTTACAAATGGTTTCCCATTTTCCTAATTCGACTTTTTTTAAAGGGGGTAAGCTTAGAGAATCTCCTCCTCTGGGATAACGAATGGCAATGGGAAAATTTTGTTCAACGGCCCATTTGAGAAGAGTTTCTAGTTCTTCTGTACATTTTGGGGATACAATGGTCATATTTGGAATAATGGAAAGGTAGGATAGATCGAAAATTCCTTGGTGGGTTTCGCCATCAGAACCAACTAATCCAGCTCGATCAATAGCAAAAACAACAGGAGAATTCTGCATACAAACATCATGGACGATTTGATCAAATCCTCTTTGCAGAAAGGTTGAATAAACAGCAAATACAGGTTTTAAGTTCGAAACGGACATTCCTGCAGAAAGGGTTACGGCATGTTCTTCAGAGATACCAACATCAAAATAACGTTCGGGGAAATTTTTGGCAAAATTTTCTAAGCCCACTCCTTCTTGCATGGCTGCTGTAATGGCTACTATTTTGGAATCTTTTTTGGCTAATTTACAAAGGGCTTGTCCAAAAGCATTGGAATAGGTGTTTTTTTTCGTTTCTTGCAATCCGATGGTTTTATCAAATGCAGGGACACCATGATATTTTTCGGGTGTTTCTTCTGCAAAGCGATAGCCTTTTCCTTTTTTGGTGACGACATGAATTAGAACAGGATTTTCCATTTTCTTGGCTCTTTTTAACACTTTTTCGAGTTCATTTATGTTGTGACCATCAATGGGACCGATATAGGTTAATCCCATGTCTTCGAAATATTTAGAAGGAACTAAAAAATTACGAACACCATCTTTAAATCTAGAGAGTATTTTATAAGAAAATTGACCAACTTTTGTATCATCCATGCTATATTTAATTTTATTTTTTAATTTAATATATTTTTCATTTAAACTTAAGCGACTTAAATAACTAGAAATTCCTCCTACATTGGATGAGATACTCATGCCATTATCATTTAATATAATGATCATTTTTGTTTTTTTAAATCCTACATCATTGATGGCTTCTAGAGACATTCCACTGGAAATCGATCCATCTCCAATGACAGAAATAATATGATAGTTTTCTTTTTTTAGATCTCTTGCTCGGGCCATACCTGTGGCGGCACTAATTGATGTACTACTATGTCCGGTTTCAAAGTAATCGTAAGGGCTTTCTTTTTTGTAAGGGAATCCTCTTAATCCTTTATATTTTCTTAAAGTATCAAACTTATCTTTTCGTCCGGTTAGGATTTTATAGACATAACTTTGATGACCGACATCGAAAATAATTTTGTCTTTGGTAAAATCGAAAACATCACATAAACTGATGGTTAATTCAACAACTCCTAAGTTCGATGCTAAATGTCCGCCGTTTTGCGAAACTTTTTCGATTAAAAATTCTCTGATTTCTTCTGCTAATTCATTTTTTTCTTTTAGGTTTAAGTTTTTAATATCATTTATTTTATTTATTTTTTCAAGTTGCATACTGTCCTCCATAACTTTGTATGATTATACTACGTTTTAGATAAAAAAGAAAACAACAACTTTTTTTTATTGGCTGTTGTTTTCGAATTTGGTATTTTCTTGGGTTAACGTACTCAGTAAATCATGTATTCCTCCGGCACCCATTGTGGCTGTAAAGCATAGAATGAATGCTTGGATAAAATTGGGTTCTATTTTACTAAAAAAACAAATAAACGTGCTGATTACAGCAATAATTGCATTTTGAATAGGAATATATTTATGAGGTAGAGTACTCCATTTTAATTTGGTAAAAGAACCTAATAGGTAAGTTACGATGGCTACGATGAGTACATATGAAATTTGCATATTAAATTTTCCCTTCTTGCATTAATTTTTCCCAACGATCATGGACGTAACTATTTCCCCCTAAAGCGATATATCGATCATAAAGTTCATAAGCATTCTTTTTTTGAATAGGGGTTTTATCTACTCCTAATTCTACATCATTAATAAAGTTTACTAAAATCATTTTAATTAATTCTAGTTCAATATTATTTCTACTATCCATAGAAACTTTTTCTAAACGATCAATTTTTTGATTAAGGGGATTTAGTATTTTATTTATAAATGATTTAGAAAAAGTTATAAATCCTGTAATGGCTCCGATAAAGATACTGGCAAATGTGATGATCGCGGCGATTTGTCCTAAAGAAATATTTTCCATTCTCCTCCTTCTTTCAGTTAATATTTCTACTTTACTATATGATGGAAAAAAATAAGTAGCTATAATGAAGACACAAAAAAAGGGATTTTTTTATCCCATAATTTGCCCGCCATTGTTATGTATGACTTGACCAGTCATATAACTTGAATCATCACTTGCTAAAAAAACAAATGTGGGGGCTAGTTCATAGGGCATCGCTCCTCGAGCCATGGCTGCATCGGCTCCTAAAGAGGGGATTTTTTCTTTCACCCAGCAGGCCGGTTGTAAAGGGGTCCAGAAAAAACCAGGAGCAATGGCATTGACCCGAATATTTTTTAATGCTAGGTTTCTAGCTAAAGCTCTAGTAAAACCGACGATGGCTCCTTTGGTAGTAACATAATCAATTAATTGGGGGTCTCCATAAAAGGTAGTGATTGAAGTTAAATTTATAATCGTATCTTTCGCGTGTAAGTAGGGTAATACTGCTTTTGTTAAATAAAACAGGCCATAGATATTTACTTTCATGGTATGGTCGAATTGTTCATCACTAATACATTCTAAAGAATCACTTTGATATTGAACACCCGCATTGTTTACTAAGATATTAATTTTGCCAAATTTTTCCATGGTTTTTTCAACGATTTGTTTGCAAAAATTTTTGTCTGTTATATCTCCCGATAAGAGTAAACATTCTCCGCCAAGGGTTTCAATATACTCTTTAGTTTTTTCGGCATCTACATGTTCATCTAAATAGGGAATTACTACTTTTGCACCTTCTTTTACATAGGCAATAGCTGCAGCTCGACCGAGACCACTATCTCCACCAGTAATAATGGCCACTTTGTCTTTTAATTTACCACTTCCTTTATAATTGGGATTGTCAAAAATAGGCAGTGGGGTCATTTCATATTCAAATCCTGGTTGTCTATCCTGACTTTGTTCAGGAGCCAAAATATGATATTTCGTATTTTTAATCCCTACTTTTTCTCCATATTCATAAAACGTGTTGCCAAATTTATAATTGTAGTCCATATATTTCCTCCTCATCTAAAAAAAAGTATATGTTTTAAAATGAAAAAAATGTTTGGTAAAAGAACTTCTTTTTGATATACTAGATATAATAATGATTTTTAGGGGGCTATTTATTATGGATTTACGTTTGGAAGACATTCAACGATTCAAACCACAAGAAATTTATCATATACTCGATCCGATCCTAGAAAAAATTTATAATGAGTATAAATATATAGAACTAAGTGAAGAATCTTATCAGCAAATTGTTTTAAAAGAAATTACGGCTTCTAAAAAAACTTTTACAGAAGATTTAAGTTATACAACTTTTATTCAGAAAAGAATAAAGAAGCAAATGAAGCAAAAAGTACAAGAATTCTTGCTTGATCCCCAAATGACTTGTAAAGTTATAAATAATTATATTACTCAAAAATTTATCAATATAAAAAGCAGCAAAAAAGCATTAGCAAATTTTGATAAGTTGAGTCAATTTTTAGGTACATATCATTATCTTCCTGATTCGGATGTGGTAGTTTCTTTACTTACTACGAATGAAACTTTTCATAAAATGATCCAATTGGTTTTTGAACAATATCAAGATCAAATTGTGAGTGGGAATGCTGAAAAAATAAGTCATAATACTCTTTTATTATTAACGATAGATATTTATTGTATGTTAAATAATATAGAAGTAGAAGAAACTGTAGATTTTGATTTAGAAGATTATAGAGATGAAGAAGTAGGCTCTATGGACACCGTGCATCAATATCTTTGTGATATTGGCAAAAGGTCCTTGTTAACTGCTACGCAAGAAAGAGAACTCGCTAAAAAAATAGCCGAAGGGGATTCTGAAGCGAAAAAGGTATTTATTGAAAGCAACTTGAAATTAGTTGTTAGTATCGCTAAAAAATATAGAGGTTTGGGATTGTCTTTTTTGGATCTTATCCAAGAAGGGAATGTCGGGTTGCTAACGGCAGTAGATAAATATGATGTGAATAAAGGTTATAAATTTTCAACTTATGCCACATGGTGGATTAGACAAGCGATCCTTCGAGCGCTTTCTACGAAAGTTCGAAATGTAAGGATTCCTGTATATATGTATGAAATTATTGGCCTGTATAAAAAAACAGTTACAGAATTAGAAGATAGACTAGGAAGAAGTCCTACGATTAATGAAATTGCGAATGAAATCGGTTTGTCCATATCTCAAGTCAATGAATTACAAAGATTACAAAGTGATACCATGAGCCTAAATATGATTGTTGGAGAAGAAAAGGATTCGGAATTGGAAAATTTTATCCCTTCTTTGGATAAAACACCAGAGGACACTGTAATTGAGGAAACTTTACAATCTCAAGTAAGAAGTCTTTTCGATAAATGTAATTTAACTCCTCGAGAAATAGGTATCATCATGTTAAGATATGGATTTAATGGGCAGGTTCCTATGACTTTGGAAGAAATCGGTAAAAAATATCATTTGTCTCGGGAAAGAATTCGACAAATAGAAACCAAAGTCATAAGGCAAATGAGAAAGTCTAAATATATTAAAGATTTAGCAGTTTATATGGATTTACCGCAAAAATCAGTGCAAAATATTGATGAATTTAGAAAAATGTATGCGGAACACCGAAATCCTAATCTCGTATTAAAAGATGAATTGAGTAAGAAAGAAAGGAAACAAGAAAAAATGAAAAGATCAAATAATATTTATGAGTATTTTAGTAACTATACAAAAGAACAAGTGGATGCCATGTTAGCCAAATTAGATGAAGAAGATCGGTTGTTAGTCACCCTTCGTTATGGAGAAGATTCAAAATTAACCGAGGAACAATATAAAAGATTTTATTATACTTTAATTCCTAAAATGAAAAGATTACTGGCTAATCCTATGGCTAAAGTAAGACAAAAAAAGACGAAAAATCATCAAGCAGAAATAAAACAAACACCTACTATTTCTTTAGAACCAATTGAAGAAGAAAAATCGATCACCCCAACTCCTGATAATAAAAAAGAAATGACGAAAGAAGATTGTATCCAAGTATTGGAATTATTAAGAACACCATCATTTGCTCAAATGATGAGTACTTTGTCGGTGAAAGAGGCTGTTATTATTTCATTAAAATTAGGATATATTGATGGTAAATATTTTTCTACAGAAGCAATAGCTGAGTTTTTAAATATGGAACCATTAGAGGTTATTGAAACAACTAAAAAAGTTTTGGAAGTCTATAAAGAGAATCTAAATACTTTCTTAGATAAGGCAATTGCAGTAGCTACTGATGAAGTTCAGGAAGATCGAAAAAAGAAATTACGTTAAAATGGATTATATAAAAAAGACTTAAAATGAAATAATTTGGGTCTTTTTTTTCATGATGATTCTATGAAGGAAAGTATTATTTGTTGCAATAAATCATCAATTCTGTGGTAAAATAAGTAACGCAAAGGAATGATGTTTATGGACAAAATTATTGTTAAGGGAGCTCGCGAAAATAATTTAAAAAATATTGATATTGAACTTCCTAAAAATAAATTAATAGTAATGACTGGGGTATCCGGAAGTGGTAAAAGTAGTTTAGCGTTTGATACAATTTATGCGGAAGGGCAAAGAAGATATGTGGAAAGTTTAAGTGCTTATGCCCGACAATTTATTGGGAATAGTGATAAACCGGATGTAGATTCAATAGAAGGGTTAAGTCCTAGTATTTCCATCGATCAAAAAACTACGAATAAAAATCCTCGAAGTACAGTGGGAACAATCACCGAAATTTATGATTATTTACGTCTTTTATTTGCACGAATTGGAACGCCTTATTGTCCAAATCATCATGTACCAATCAAAAGCCAAAGTATCGAAGAAATGACGAATAAAATTATGGAGTTTGATGCTGGAACAAAGTTAGAAATACTTGCTCCTGTTTGTCGTGGGGAGAAAGGAACGCATAAGGATTTATTTGATTCTTTGCGTTCAAAAGGATATTCTAAAGTTCGAGTCAATGGAACAAATTATGGCTTGGAAGAAGAAATCAAATTAGAAAAAAATAAAAAAGATAACATCGATGTAGTCGTTGATCGGGTTGTTTTACATGAAGATGAGAGAAGTCGTATTTTTGAATCAATTGAAACGAGTACTAAACTCGCTGATGGAAAAGTAATTATTCATATTATTGGTGGCGAAGAATTCATGATGAGTGAAAATTACGCTTGTTTAGAGTGTAATTATTCCATCGGTGAATTGGAACCAAGAATGTTTTCTTTTAATAGTCCATATGGAGCTTGTAGTGAATGTAAAGGGTTAGGAACTAAACTTACTATGAGTGAGGAATTATTGATTCCGGATAAAAATAGAAGTATTAAAAAAGGGGCCATTGTTGCTTTAAATATGGATTATAATATGTATCTTGCCCAACTTTTAACTGTTTGTGAACATTATGATATTGATATTAATGTGCCGATTAAGGATATTCCACGAGAGAAGTTAGAGATTATTTTATATGGTTCCGATGAAGAACTAAAATTTCATTATACTTCAAAAACTGGAAATACTAGTACGAAAACAGATTATTATGAAGGAATTATCAATAATTTAGAACGTCGTTATATGGAAACATCTAGTACCTGGATTCGAGAATGGTTGGAACATTATATGGTCGAACAAACTTGTCCTACGTGTCATGGAGCAAGATTAGATGAAAGTATTTTATCTGTATATATTAATAAGAAAAATATTTATGATCTAACTCTTATGAGTATTACCGATTTGAATCATTTTATTACTCATTTAAAATTATCTAATGAAGAGAAAGAAATCAGTCATTTGATTGTCAAAGAAATTGAAAATCGATTAACTTTTTTAGAAAATGTTGGGTTAGGGTATTTATCTTTAAATCGTTCGGCAGCCACTCTTTCTGGAGGAGAATCTCAACGAATTCGTCTGGCTACCCAAATAGGTAGTAAACTTTCGGGAGTTTTATATGTTTTGGATGAACCGAGTATTGGACTTCATCAACGGGATAATGAAAAATTAATTTATTCTTTAAAAGAAATGCGGGATTTAGGAAATACTTTAATTGTTGTGGAACATGATACAGATACTATGCTTGCTGCTGATTATTTAGTGGATATTGGTCCTAAAGCGGGAAGTGAAGGGGGACATGTCGTTGCCTGTGGGACCCCTAAAGAAGTCATGAATAATCCCAATAGTTTAACGGGAAAATATCTTTGTGGTAAAGAAAAAATCGAAGTTCCGAAAAAAAGACGGAAAGGAAATGGCTTGTATTTAGAAGTCGTCAAAGCACACGAAAACAATTTAAAAAATATCACTGTAAAATTTCCTTTAAATAAATTTATTTGTGTAACAGGTGTATCTGGAAGTGGAAAGTCAACGTTAATTAATGAAATTTTGTATAAAAGTGTGGCCAAATATTTATATCATTCGAAAGATATTCCTGGAGCTTGTAAGGAAATTAAAGGATTAGAAAATATAGATAAAGTGGTTATGATTACGCAAGATGCGATTGGTCGTACGCCCAGAAGTAATCCTGCTACTTACATCGGTTTATTTGATGATATAAGGGATTTATTTACAGAGATGAAAGAAAGTAAATCAAGAGGGTATACTAAGTCACGTTTCTCGTTTAATGTTAAAGGTGGTCGTTGTGAAGCTTGCCAAGGCGATGGTGTTAAAAAAATAGAGATGCATTTCTTACCAGATGTATATGTACCTTGTGATGTTTGTGGGGGAGCTAGATATAATAAAGAAACTTTAGATGTTAAATTTAAAGGAAAAAATATTGCGGAAGTATTAGATATGCGAGTTAGTGAAGCATTACCTTTTTTTGAAAATGTTCCTAAAATCAAACAAAAGTTAGATGTGTTAATGGATGTTGGTTTATCTTATATTAAATTAGGGCAATCTGCTCCAACATTATCTGGAGGGGAAGCAGGAAGAGTGAAACTGGCTAAAGAATTGCAAAAAAAGGCTACAGGAAAAAGTTTATTTATATTAGATGAACCTACTACCGGATTACATACAGATGATATTAAGAAATTATTAGTTATTTTAAATCGGATTGTCGATAATGGAGATACGGTTATTGTTATTGAACATAATTTAGATGTCATTAAAGTTGCTGATTATATTATTGATTTAGGACCAGAAGGTGGAAATGGTGGCGGCACCGTTGTAGATGCTTGTACTCCAGAAAAATTAGTGAAAAACCCTCAATCTTATACCGGAGAATTTTTAAAAAAATATCTTTAAGAGTAAATGGAACTTTGATATAATAAAACTAGGAGAGTGACGCTATGAATCCAGTATTTTTTACAATCATGGGAATAGAGGTTCGTTGGTATTCTTTTATTCTGTTGGTAGCAGTAATTTTAGGAATTTGGCTATTTACGAAAGAAGGAAAAAAGTATGATTATCCTAAAGATTTTTTGTTTAATTTAGCTTTTTGGATGCTTATTTTTGGTTTTATTGGAGCAAGACTTTACTATGTACTGTTTAATTATAAGATGTATTTAAATGATCCTATTAGTATCTTAAAAGTTTGGGAAGGTGGATTAGCTATCCATGGTGGAATCCTTTTTGGAGCGTTAACTCTAATTATTTATGCTCGTAAATATAATGCAAGAATATTGAAAATAACGGATATGGCTGCTGTTCCTTTATTGCTCGGACAAGCAATTGGTCGATGGGGCAATTTCTTTAATAGTGAAGCCCATGGAGGAGCGACGACTTTACTTGCTTTACAAAATAAACATTTTCCAGAATTTATTATTCAAGGAATGTATATTAACGGTGTTTATTATGAACCAACCTTTTTTTATGAATCTTTGTGGTGTTTATTAGGAGTGATCGTTTTGTTAATCATTCGTCATTATAAATACTTAAAAGTTGGTCAATTGACAGGAATTTATTTCATGTGGTATAGTTTTGGACGGTTCTTTATAGAATCTATGCGTACTGATTCTTTAATGTTTATCGGATTCAAAGCTGCTCAAATTGTATCTGTTCTTTTATTCATACTTGGTTTGGTTATGGTAATGAAAATTGGTAAGAAAAGTAGATTTGAAGACTTATACAGTAATGAAAAGGGTAGCGATATAAAATTTTAAAATTACAATTGACAAAGATTTAAGAATAATAGATAATTATAAATAGAAGATAGGTGATTACAAATGAATGAAAACCGAACAATTTTAGTAGCATCCATTGTTGGGACAATTCTTTTTATTATCGCAATAGCCACTGCAAGTTATGCTTATTATACAAGTAGCGTTAAAACAGAGGGGGAAGGCTCTAATGTTAGTGTTACTACCGAGCATATTAGTGCAACTTTTACGGATGGTGCGTCTTTACATTTAACAAATATGATTCCAGGAGATACAGGAACTAAAGAAATTACTATTACAAATACTGGTTCTGTAGCCATTGATTTTAAAATTGCTATTAAAGAATTAAGCAATGGTTTTACTAAAACAAGTGATGTAGTATACAAAATCAAAGATAAAAGTGATGGAAGTTATATAAAAAATGAGACTCCTTTTCCATCTGGAAATCAAGCATCTCAAGCTTTAAGTGAAGAAATTACTTTGGATGTTGGAGCAACCAAAAATTATACGATTGAAATTGAATATAAAAATACAGAAGATGATCAAAGTACAGACATGGGGAAAACCATTAGTGGGAAATTATTTATAGAAGAAGTATAGCAAAAAGAAATAAGATATAGAAAGCTATATCTTATTTTTTATGGAGGAAAGTATGAATATTGAAAAAGAATTAGCGGAAAAATTACAAGTAAAAGAATCCCAAGTTCAAGCGGTTTTGAAATTATTAAGTGAAGATTGTACGATTCCTTTTATTGCTCGTTATCGTAAGGAAGCCACGGGGGCATTAGATGAGGAACAAATTGGCTTTATTGAGGAGCAATATAAGTATTTATGTAATCTAGAAAAAAGAAAAGAAGATGTTATTCGTCTTATAGATGAAAAAGGGTTGTTGACAAAAGAATTGGAAGAAAGCATTAAAAAATGTGAAAAATTAATTGATGTTGAAGATATATATCGGCCTTATAAGGAGAAAAAGAAAACAAAAGCGACGGAAGCCATTCAATTAGGATTAGAACCATTAGCTAAAAAAATTATGGCTTTTCCCACGACTGGAAGTATCGAATCTTTAGCAAGTGGTTATGATATGCCTACCGATGTTGCTGTAAAAAATGCTTCTTATATTATTAGTGAATGGATCAGTGATTCTGCTTTTTTAAGAAAGTGGGTACGTAATTTTATTTTTAATACCGGAAGTATTGTGGTTAAAAAGAAGAAAAATGCTACGGATGAAAAGAAATTATATGATATGTATTATGAATTTCAAGATCGAATTAAGTATTGTAAACATTATCGTATACTTGCTATTAATAGGGGAGAAAAGGAAGGAATTTTATCAGTTGGTTTAGAATTTGATAAGGATAAAATTATTGAGAAGTATCAGACAACTTATATTAAAAATCCAGCTTCTTTTGTAGTTGAAATTGTAAAAGAGGCGATTCTTGATGCTCTAAAACGTTTAATTTTACCAAGTATTGAAAGAGAAATACGGGGGATTCTTACAGAAAATGCTGGAGAACAAGCTATTGGGACATTTAAAGATAATTTAGAAAAATTGTTGATGACAAAACCTATTAAAAATAAAACGGTGATTGGATTTGATCCCGCCTTTCGGACAGGATGTAAGCTGGCCGTTTTAAACTCTTATGGGGAAGTATTAGAAATTGCCACTATTTATCCTCATGAACCTCATAATAAAAAAGTAGAGGCCACTAAAATATTAAGAGATTTAATTACCAAATATCATGTGGATATTATTGCTATTGGTAATGGTACAGCTTCAAGAGAAAGTGAATTTTTTGTGGCTGAAGCCATTCAAGGGCTTGATGTAAAATATAACATTGTTAGTGAAGCTGGAGCGAGTGTGTATTCAGCAAGTAAATTAGCCATCGAAGAATTTCCTGATTTGACGGTAGAAAAAAGAAGTGCTATTTCTATAGGACGGCGAATTCAAGATCCTCTGTCTGAATTAGTAAAAATTGACCCGAAATCGATTGGCGTTGGAGAATATCAACATGATGTAAATCAAGCGTCTTTAAGTGATGCTCTGGATTTTACGGTTTTTAAAATTGTTAATGAAGTCGGCGTAAATATTAATACGGCTAGTCAAAGTATTTTAAAATATATATCAGGATTAAATAAAAAATGTATTCAAAATATTTGTGAATTTAAAAAGAAAAAGATTTTTAAAAATCGTGAAGAGATTAAAACAATTAAGGGAATTAGTGATAAAATATATGAACAATGTATTGGATTTTTAAGAATTAATGATGGTGAAAATCCACTGGATAAAACAAAAATTCATCCTGAAAGTTATGAGATTACCAATCAACTATTACAATTATTACATCTTGATATTCAAGATATGGGAAGCGAGGAATTTAATTCAACATTAGAACAAGCTTCTTTAGAGGATTTAAAACAACAATTACATACGGATGAGTATACTTTAGAAGATATACGTAAAGAGTTATTAACACCAGGATTGGACCCTCGGGATTCTTTAGAAGATGTGTTATTAAAAAGTAATGTTTTAACGATTGATGATTTAAAAATTGGGATGGAACTTACAGGAACCGTACGAAATGTTGTTTCTTTTGGTGCTTTTGTGGATATTGGGTTACATAATGATGGTTTGATTCATATTTCTAAACTCAGTAAAGAATTTGTTAAAAATCCTTTAGAAGTCATCCATGTAGGAGATATCGTTACTTGTAAAGTGGATAAAATAGATAAAGAAAAAGAAAAAGTAAATCTTACTCTCGTATGATGTGATATAATAACTAGCAAAGGAGGATATATGCAAAAGAAGTATTCAACATTCATTCTCTATTTGTTTCTTTTTATTTATTTTGAATTGATTAGTAAAATATTCATGTTTAATCAATTATTAAATTGGCAATTTTTCTTTGTCCTTTTATTTAGTATAACCGCCTCTTTATTTTTGGATTTTATAGGTCATTTTTGGCAACCAAAAAATGCTAAAGTATTTCATGGGATAATGATTTTTGCTTTAACTGTATTTTATATTTTTAATTATTTATATTTTTCTTTATTTTCTGTTCCTTTTTCTATAAGTACTTTGGAGTTAGCGAGTCAAGCTATGGATTTTGTTGAAATTGGGTTTCATTTAGTGATGACGAAATTTTTAGATGTTTTACTATTTTTAATTCCAATGGTCGGGTATTTATTTATTGGACATTCTTATTTTAATTATGAAAAAAGAAGTTGGAAAAATCAAAGTTTAGTATTGGTAGGAGTTCTTTTTTTTCATATGGTTTCTTTATTGGCTTTACATTTAGATAAAAATAGTTTGTATTCTGCTTATAATTTATATTATAATATCGATTCTTTAACAACCTCTAGTAATGTTTTGGGAGTATTGTCAACGCAAAGATTAAGTTTAAAACGGAATTTATTTGGGTTTACAGAAAAAATTGTTTTGAATAATGAAGAGAGTGATAAAAATAATGAACAAGTAGAATATAATCAATTAGATATTGATTTTGATTCTTTGATTGAGAATACAAGTGATACTAATTTAAAAGATACATATACGTATTTGGCTAATAAAGAAGCCACTAATAAAAATGAGTATACAGGAATTTATAAGGGTAAGAATTTAATTTTTATTTTAGCAGAAGGATTTAATTCAATTGCTGTTTCTAAAGAATTAACCCCAACACTTTATAAATTAATTCATGAAGGGTTTAATTTTACTAATTATTATTCTCCAGTGTTTTTGAGTACTACAGGAGGAGAGTTTCAAGCAATGACTAGTTTAATCCCTACGCAAGAGATTTTGAAAGTATGGCGCAATAATGATATTTACTTGCCTTATTCTCTTGGAAATGTTTTTCAGGCGATGGATTACAATACATTTAGTTTTCATAATTGGTCTTATAAATATTATGGTCGTAATCATACGATGCCATTATTAGGGTTTACCAATTTTACGGCTTGTGGTAATGGTTTGGAAAAGAAGATAAATTGTAAATGGCTTCCTAGTGATGTTGATTTAATTGATGCCACTTTTCAGGAGTATGAGAAACAATCCCCATTTGTTACTTATTATATAACGGTCAGTGGGCATGCCCCTTATAATTTTAATGGTGGAAATAGTATTGCTTTAAAGAACAAAGAACTTGTTGAACATTTACCATATAGTGAGGAAGTGAAATCTTATTTAGCTAGCCAATTAGAATTGGAAGCTAGTTTAAAAGCATTAATTAATCACTTAAAAATGAACAATCTTTTAGATGATACAGTTCTTGTTTTAACAGGTGATCATTATCCTTATACTTTATCTGTGGATGAAATTAATGAAATTTCTACCTATGAGCGTGATGAAACTATAGAAGTGAATCATAGTAATTTAATTATTTGGAATAATAAAAATGTGAATACTACGATTGATAAAGTGGCTAGTCAATTGGATGTCTTACCAACCTTATTAAATTTATTTGGGATTGAATATGATTCTAGATTGCTTTTGGGGGATGATATTTTTAGTAATGCTGAAGGTTTAGCTATTTTTTCGAATCGTAGTTGGATTACTAATCAGGGAACTTTTGATGCGGAGCAAGGTTTTGTTGCTAAAAATGGAAATTTGGTAGATAATAATTATATAGAACAAATGAATAATCGAGTGTTAAATAGTTTTACAATCAGTAAGTCGATTATGGAAAATGATTTATATCGTAAATTATTAAATGGATAGGAGTAATTTTATATGTGTGGAATTACGGGATTTGTTAGTAAAGAGAAAAATAAAAAACAAATAATCAAGAAAATGGCGGATCGAATTGCTCATCGAGGTCCTGATGATGAAGGATATTATGTGGATTCTCATGTAGCTTTAGGGCATCGTAGGTTATCTATTATTGATCTTGATTCAGGAAAACAACCCATGTTTAATGAAGATGAACAATTAATCGTGGTTTTTAATGGGGAAATTTATAATTATATAGAATTAAGAGCAGAGTTAAAAAAGAAAAAACATACCTTTGCTACAGATAGTGATACCGAAGTTTTATTACATGGGTATGAGGAATGGGGGAAGTCTTTACCTAAAAAGTTGCGAGGCATGTTTGCTTTTGCCATTTGGGATAAAAGGACAGAAACTTTATTTTGTGCCCGGGATAATTTTGGGATTAAACCTTTCTATTATTATCAAAAGGAAGATACCTTTCTTTTTGCTTCAGAAATAAAATCTTTTTTAGAACATCCAAAATTTGAAAAAGTTTTAAATAAAGAGTTAATTGGACCTTACTTATCTTTTAGTTTTACGCCAACGACCGAAACTTTCTTTAAGGGAGTATATCGTTTAGAACCAGGATGTAGTTTAACTTTAAAAAAGAATAAAATAACAATTGAAAGATATTATCAAATTGAATTTAAAGAAAAAAGAATGGATTATCAAAAAACGGTAGAAACCATTCGTCAAACAATGAAAGATTCAGTAGAGCATCATTTACTTAGTGATGTAGAAGTTGGTTCTTTCTTATCAAGTGGTATTGATTCCTCTTATTTAGTTAGTCTGGCTAAACCAGATAAAACGTATACGGTTGGATATGATATTCCCAGATATAGTGAAATTGACTATGCTAAAGATTTAACTGATAAATTAGGAATTAAAAATATTAGTAAGAAAATAACCAAACAGGAATATATGGATATAATCCCTACGATTATTTATCATATGGATGAACCATTTAGTGATCCAGCAGCCATCGCTTTATATTTTGTGGCTAATATTGCTAGTAAAGATGTTAAAGTTGTTTTATCAGGAGAAGGAGCTGATGAATTCTTTGCTGGATATAATACGTATCGTGAAGAAGTCGATATGAAATTTTATAATAAAATTCCTTATCCTATTCGTCATCTTGCTTCTATGTTTTTTAGTTTGCTTCCAGAAGTGCGGGGACGGAATTTTATTGTTCGACGGGGAATCAAATTAGAAGATAATTATGTAGGAATGAATCCAATCTTTAGCGAGAAAGAATGTAAAAAAGTTTTAAGTTTTAAAAATACAATCAGCAATAAAGATATTACAAAAGAAGTGTTTTCTAAATATCAAGATCATGATAATTTGATCAAAATGCAAGCCGTTGATATACATTTTTGGTTAGTGAAAGATATTTTACAAAAAGCAGATCGGATGACAATGGCTAATTCGATTGAAGGAAGAGTACCATTTATTGATAAAGAGGTATTTAAAATTGCTTCTTCTTTACCAGAGGAGTATAAAGTTACTAAAGAGAATACGAAAGTTGCTTTACGTGAAGCCGCAAAAAAAGATATTCCCAATGAATCTTATAAAAAGAAAAAATTAGGTTTTCCTGTTCCTTTAAGAGAATGGATTCGTGAAGATGATTTATATAACGAAGTAAAAAATACGATTTGTCAAGATTTTGTAGGAGAATTCTTTAATCAAGAGTATGTATTAAAATTACTAGATCAACATAAAAATCATAAAAAAGATACGTATAAAAAAGTATGGGCTATTTATTGTTTTATTAAATGGTATGAAATATTTTTCTTAGATAAAGAATATAAATTGGCATGAAGAAAAATTTAATTGTTTTATTTCCTTGTATTTTATTACTTATTCTTGGCCTATTTTTTGTAACGGATCATATTGCTTTAATAGATAATGTTTATAACTATATAGTTATTCACAACAATATGGCTACAAAAATTTGTAAATGTATTACCTTTTTTGGCTCTGTACCTTGCATTTTACTGATTTGTTTAGTACTTTTTATATTCTGTAAAAAGAAAAAAGAGATTTATAGTTTATACGTAGCTATTCTCTTATCTACTGCTATCAATTTACTTATAAAATGGATAGTGGATCGACCAAGACCAGCACTTATCCACTTAGTAGAAGAAAATACAAGTAGTTTTCCAAGTGGTCATGCGATGGCATCTTTTACATTTTATGGATACTTAATTTATATGTTATGGAATTTAGAATGCCAAAAAAAATGGAAAATATTGGGAACCGTTTTGCTCTCTATTTTGATCCTTTTCGTTGGTTATAGTCGAATTTATTTAAATGTTCATTACGTAAGTGATGTTTTAGCAGGATTCTTCATATCAAGTATCTATTTATGGGTATTTATAAAAATAAAAAAGAAAATCATTTCTAAATAAGTTTTAGGGAATGATTTTTTTGTTAAAAAAACTAAAAGCTGAAGGACTTTTAGTTTAGAATGTAAATGCCAATTGTTAAGTAAGTGGCAAATAAAATCCATAGTAGATAAGGGATTAGTAAATACGCAGAGGCTTTATTTTTTCTATTAAATAAGGAAATTAAAATAAGTACTAAGATGTCTAAAAATAGAATCCATATAATAGAAAAAAAGCGGAATTTCCAAACGAAAAAGATCAATGACCACAATGCGTTTACAAATAATTGTAAATAGTAGACAAATATTTCTATCGTGTTGACATCATTTTTTTTCCTATATAAAAAGTACGAGATGCCCATTAGTAAGTAGAGGATAGTCCAAGCGATGGGGAATGCAATTTTAGGAGGGGCCAGAGGGGGCTGGATTAGATTGGTATAATCAATACTGTTCCGAATAAAAAAAGCAACGATTCCTCCTAATAATAGGGGAAAAAATAAATAAAACAAAGATCGAATAATTTTACTCATAGTTACATCCTTTCTACTATTATTGTATAAATTAACTAAAAAAGTATGCAAACGAAAAAACTGATTTTAGGGAACCAGTCTTATAAATATTCTTTTAGAATCTCAACATGACGTTCTTGCATAGCTACATATTTTTTAACAATACCTGCTACTTTTGGATCTATTTCTTTATTATTAATTATTTTTTTTCCTTCAATAATCCCCATGTTAACTCCTTGTAATAATAACTCAGCAATTTTTGAGTTGCTACTATCCATAAAAGTTTTCATTTCAATTCCATACCATGTCATCATTTTATTCATAGCACTTGTTTTATGTGGCTCATCATCGTCATATTTAGGATATACTTCTTCAATAATCTTTTTAATATCACGGTAATCATCATATTGTTTTTCTAAAATATCTTTTAATTTTTGATCTTCTACTTTTTCTAAAATAAAATGTAGAGCATCCATGCCCATACAAGCTCCCTTATGAATTTCGTCTAAAGCATTAATGTTTTCTTCTTTCATTTCTTCCTCCTCATTCTATTTTATAGTATGGTTTTAAAGGCAAAAAATATACGGAGGTTAATTTGCTAAAAAGTTTTCTGGAGATAAAGTACCGACTTGAATGGTAGGATCGTTTTCATTAATAATCGTTTCATATTTTTTTTGAATGGTTTTGTAATCTTTTAAAAGAGTATCATTTAAATGAACAAAGGGAATGACTTTAAAATTACGATATTTTGCATCATGATATGTGTAGACTAAGTCACCTTTAATGTTATCAATAGTAATGATTGAATTATTATTTTCGATCGTTTTGTGAATATCTAACGAGGCGAGTAGACCAATTCTTTTTGCTTCTCCATCTTGACCACTAATGAAGTTTCCTAAAGAATATAAAACAACTGTTTTTCCAATATGTTCTATAGGTTGAATAACATGGGGATGGGAACCAATAATAATATCTACTCCTAAATTAGCTAGAAATTGAGCTTCTTGTTTTTGAATATCAGTGGGAGTATGGGTATATTCATTTCCCCAGTGCATGGCTACTAAAAGGATGTCTACTTTAGATCGAACGCTTAAAATATCTTGTTTTGCTTTTTCATATTCAAAAATATTGACTAAATATTCTTTGTTTTGAGGAATATCTAGGCCATTTGTTCCATAAGTGTAGGATAAAAAAGCATACGTAATACCATTTTTTTCATAAATAGGGATGTCATTTCTTTTTTGAAAAGAAGGATAACTTCCAGCTGTAATCACTGGTTTATCTTTCCAATAGTTTAGAGAATTTAAAATTCCTTGTTCCCCTTTATCTAATGTATGGTTGTTGGCAAGACTTACTAAATTAAAACCAGCATTGATAAAAGCATCTCCTACTTCTTGAGGACTGTTGAATCTAGGATAGTTGGATAATCCTAAAGATGTACCTCCCAGGATAGATTCTTGATTATAATATGATAAATCATATGTTTGAATAATTGGTTTTATATCTTCTAATTGCGTATCAAATGAATAAGTTCCATCTTTTTGTAATCCGTCTTGATATGTTCCAGAGTGATATAGAGCATCTCCAACCATACCTAGTGTAAGTTGATATTCTATCTTTTGAATTTTTTTTTGTTGTTTTTCTGTTTCATTTCTTTCAAAAATATATAAAGTATGTAAAATACAAAGAAAAAATAGAAAAATAAAGATGATTGCTTTCGTTACTTGTTTCATAAAATGCACCCAGAAAATGATATCAAAATCGCATCGTATTTTTTGACAAATTGTAGGATTTAATGCTAAGTTAATATAAGGGAGTGAGTGCTATGAAAAAACCGCCTATCGTGAAAGTTTATGAAGCTCTTACCGTTCTTGCTTCTGAGCGAATAGAAGTACAGGGGTATCGTGCCATGATATATTCGTCAGATCATAAGAAAAGTTATAAAGTAGAGTGGTTGGAAAAGAAATATAGCTCCAATGATAATGCTACCTTTTGGCAAGGGTATCCAGGATATCCGATAATTGCTGTTTTATTATGGCAAAAAAAGTTGCCATTATCTAATGAGCTATTGATTTATTTTAAAGATATTAATTGGCATGAATTAAATGAAAAATATAAAAGAAATTATGAATTGGCTATTTCATCAGTATTAGAAAAATTAGATGATGATATTAAATTAAAAATTGAGCAATATGTAAATCAAGTATACGATTTATTATTACAATTAGATATTGAAGTAGTTAGAAAAATATCATAATATTTTATAAATTCTTTGTATTCCTTTTTATATTCTATATGAATATTGTTTTTTGCAATATGCAAGTGTGTTTTTTTAATTTACAAATATATCAATTTTAACTATAAATATATAGCATAAATTTAATCATTTTAAAACTCGAACTATAAAAGTCCGAGTTTTCATATCTTTCTGGTGCTGGAAACAAGATTCGAACTTGCGACCTACGCGTTACGAGGGCGTTGCTCTACCAACTGAGCTATTCCAGCAACGCTTATATTATAACAAAATTTATTTATATATTCTACACTAAATTTTATTTTGTAATAGGAGGTTTGTAAAATATGAAAAGGCGGAAGGTAAAGTATATTTATTGATGATTTCTTCTTTAGTTACCCAGCAATAGTTTTTTAACGGCTTTTTGAGAAATATAGCATATCCTTGCATATACCAGATTACGTGAGAGAAAATGTGTTTACTTTTACCAATATTTTTTACTGAATAATAATTGATTTGTTTTTCAATTAGTTTATTTTCTATATCTGTTTCTATACATGTATTTTCCTCATTAGGAAATTCATATAGGGATGCTAATAAGCCTTGATTATTTCTTTTTTGAATTGCTATTTTGTCTTTGTATCTTAAAATATATACATTTCGTTCTTCAATTTTTTTCTCTTTCTTTTTCTCCTTGACAGGAAATTCTTTTTGTCTATTTTCTCTTTTGGCAAAACACTGTTGATTTAAAGGACATATAACACATTTGGGACTATTCGGAGTACAAATGGCACTTCCAAGATCCATGAAACTTTGGGTAAAATCTGAATATTTATTTAAGGGTAAAATTGATTTTATGATAGCTTCATATTTTTGATAAGTACTATTTTTAGATATTGAATCTTCTATTCCATAGTATCTTCCTAATATTCGATAAACATTTCCGTCGATGGCGACGCATGGTTTATTATAGGCGATGGATAAGATGGCTCCAGCTGTGTATTTACCAATACCAGGTAAAGAAAGTAATTCTTTTTCTGTATCAGGAAGTTGCTCTTTTTCTTGATTTGTTAATATAATGGCTGTTTTTTGCATGTTCTTTACGCGAGAGTAATATCCTAATCCTTCCCAGAGTTTTAGCAATTCATCTTCATTTATATTAGCTAAATCTTTTAAGGTTGGTAAACGATTAATAAATTTTTTGTAGTATTCTTTTACAGTTTCTACTCTTGTTTGTTGAAGCATAATTTCACTAATCCAAATATAATAAGAATTATTGGTTTTCCGCCAAGGTAAATCTCGTTTATTTTTTTGATACCAATTTATTAAAAGATCGGCTATATTATCCATATTTTACATCTCCAAAATTTTTTCAATGCTATCATATAATATTTTGAATAAAAGTGCAAAAAATAGTGTCAAATTTTTATGAAAATGTCAGTAAAAAATTATAAGAAAATGTCAGTGAAGTGAAATGAATATAACAAATAAGG
>CANQDC010000011.1 GCA_947591455.1 uncultured Bacilli bacterium
TTTTAATTTTTCTTCATTTGTAGCTAAAATGATAACATTATTTTCTTTTGACAAATGTTCTGCTAATGATTTGCCTAGTCCATCACTACCACCTGTAATAACTATTATTTTCTTTTCCATATAATTTTCCTCCTTAATTAAACAAATAATATTTATATAATTTTAATAATTGTCCATTATATTACTTTCATTAATCAATCATCTATATAAATTCATTAAAACTCTAGTTAAACAATCTTCTGCAGTTTTATCAGTATCAGAAAAACTAATCCTTACTAATTTGCCATTCACTTTAATTTCATATTTTTACAATACTTAAGTTTTTCCTCTAATTCTTTTAAATTATATTTATCCTTCATTTGAAATTTTTTCCTTTTTTTCTTCTATTAATTTTTCATCTATATATTCATAATTTAAGCTATTACTTTGAGATATAGCTGATTTTTTAGTTTCTTTTTCATATAAATCTTTAGCACCTTTTGCAACTCCTCCACCACGTTTGGCAATATTTAAATTTTCTTTTAATCCTTTTGGATGTTCTTCTCTTGCAATATCCCTGGTTGCTATTTCACCAATATTTGTTAAAGCGATTTCAATGTCAGTCATATTATCTCTTAAAGATTCTTTTCTAAGACCTTTTATTTTTTTATATTCAGAAGCAGTCATATTAGACCAACCTTTATATATTTCGTTAGTTAAAAGAGCGTATTCTAATGGTTTAGTAATTCCTCCTTCTTTCCATATATCAGTAAGTTTAAATCGATCCACAATACCATTTAACCTTGACTTTATCCATTCATCATTATATCCTTTTTTACGATAATATTCTACCGCTCTATTAACTGCAATTTCAGGATCAAATACTTCATCAATTCTTTCACTTCCTAAATTTGCAAGCCATAGTTTAAATGGTTCTGCTTTATTTGATGGGACGGATTCAATTAATCTTAAAATTCCCTTAGTATCTAATACATCAGTGTTATAAAATTTTCCATCTTTTGATTTTAATTTCAGTTGACTACATTTTGTAGTCAACTCAGATCCTTCTTTTTTCAATCTTAACTTTAATACAGACCAATATTTTCTAGCATCACTACTATCAGTTAATGCATTTATAACGTCAACAACACTAAAGTAATATTCTTCTTTTTCACCATCCCAAATACTTCTTATTTCTTTACCATCAAAAAGATTTAAAATTGTTTCTAATTTATTATTCAAAATTAACACCTACTTTCTGGTTTTTATTAAGGGTTAAATGTCGTAATCACCTTTTCAATTCATCACATAATTCATCACATAAATTTAACGAAATTTAAAGTATTTTTATCAATTTTTAGTAATTTTAGCCATTTTTTAATAAAAATGTGTAAGATTGTTTTTCACAAAAACCTTCTATTTATAAGGGTTTCACTAAGGGGTTAAATAAATCGTAATCAATCAATTAATATTTGTTTGATTTTTTCTATTTTCCATTTTTATCACTTTTCTTTTATTATCAAATATTTTCTAATTTTTTCTTTTACTTTTTCAATTAAATATGAATTAATTTCTGTATCAGCAAGAGTTACAATTGTTTTATCTCCTTTATAACTAGCGCCATTATTTTACCTGCCTGATATTTTTTTCAAATTCTAAATATTCTTCCATCACGAATCTTCAATCCTTAACTTTGATACTAATATTTCTGCATTTTTATAAGTTATTGAATTCTCACCATATCTGTTTTTAATATCTTCTAATCTTTTGATATAACCAACGTCATTCCCATATTTATCAATTTGCATATCTGCTTGATTTAATATTTTTAAATATAATGATGAATATTCTGTATTTATATTTCCGTGATAATAAACTTCTTTCCAGTATTTATATTCACTTCTTTTTAATATTTCTCCACCTATATGTTCATGATCAGAATTATTTCCATATTCATAACCAATATCATGATTTAAGCCTAATACAAACAAATCTTCTAACTCATTAGAATTTAAATGATATTGTTTCCCTATTTCAACCATTTTTCTAGCAACAGTTAAACTATGTTTTAATCTATTCTCATCCATATTTTCTCTCCATAATTATCTTTGTTAATCAGATAATCTTATTTCAGCAAGTAATGATTCATAATATTCTTCATCAAAGAAAGTCCCATTTCCATTTCTATCACTTTTCTTTTATTATCAAATATTTTCAATTTTTTATTTATTTGTTTTTCTTAATGTTTTTACTAAAGCATTTATGTTATTTCTATCTTGTTCTTTTTCTAATGATTGAAGTAGTAATTCTTCATTATTTTTTTGTAAATATGCTTCATAATTTTGAATAGCTTGTTCTATTTGATTTTGTTTCTTTTGCTGAAGTTGTTCTATATTTATACCACTGCCACTAAATTCAAAATATTTTTTTATTTCTTTATAAGTTGCTTCTTGTGATTGTAAAGATTTTATTAGGTCAATTGTAGAATACTTTTTTATCATATACTCTGGTTGTCTATATTTTATTGTAACTCCAATATTGATTGGATCTGCCTCTATCATAAAAACTAAAGGAGGTACTTGATATTCATTAAGCATTAAACATGACATAAATGGTTGATCGCCATACCCAATTACCAAAACATCTCCTTTTTTATACTCTATTTTTCTATATATCATGATAGGTAAATTAATTTTACTATAAATTTCTATTGCACTTAAATTACTAAAAGGTTTTTGATAAGAAATATATAAATTTGAATTGTTCCACCTACAACTTTCTACTTTGGAATATTGCTCATCAAATGAATATTCATTAATTAATTCTGAATTATCTGTATAACTTCCATTCGTTATTAATAAGGGGGATGCACCTTTTGATTTTATAAGATTGTTCAACATAGCTTCTTCTGATAATTCATATAAGTAGGCTTTATAAATTACTTCATCTGCTCGCTTGTCAAGTTTATCTAAACTATGTTTTAATTTATATTGATATAAATGCATAATTAAAATCCTTCTTTCTTTAAGATTATTATACTAATTTATTAAAAACGAGGCAATAAAAGAAAGTATCTAACAAATTCGTGTTATAAAATTTTCCATCTTTAAAAAATTTAATTTTCAGTTGTACAAAAATATTGTAATTTTATTATTCAAAATTAACATTTACTTCCTTGTATCAATTATTCTTATTTCTATTCCAACAACTCCATATTTTTCTTGTTCTTCTTTTGAATAATATATTTCCAGATCTTTGGGGCTTGCAATATCATCTTTATCATATCCTAATGATTCTTTGTCAAAATGTTTATATAATTCATCAAAATTTGAATATTTATGCAATTTTACTATTTCAACCAATAAGGTTTCTAATGTAGTTCTATTCGTAAATTCAAGCAAATCTTTTTCTTTCAATAATTGTCTTTTTTCATCATTTAATCTCAATTCTATCGTCTTAGTTCCATCCTTTATATGATTAAATGGTTCATTATTTAAATGCATACTATATTTCATACTTACTCTCCACCAATTTTTATTTATTAATTACTTCAAATCCCATATCTTCTAATTTTTTATAAATAAATTCTTTATCTATTTTTTCACTATTTATTTTTATATGTACTTCGCCAGTTTGATGATTAGCAGATACACTAACTACACCATCTATTAATGTTAAAGCATTTTGAATTCTTTTTTCGCAATTTTCACAATGCATTCCTTTTATTTTAATTAATAATGTATTCATATCCATTTTCCTTTCTTTTCTTTAAAATATGATTAAAAATTTCATATCTTTTTCTTTCGTTTTAATATTACGTTTTCTTCTTTTAATTCTTCACAATATCTTTGGGTAGCATCTTGCCAATGTGGTAATCTTTCTAATCCAATTTCTTCTATTTTCCTTTTATCAAGTACAGAATTTTTAGGACGGTTGGCTTGCTTCATTCCTGTAAGTTTTAAGTATTCTTCTGTCGATACTTTATTAACTTTGACATTTTTATTATTAATTTCAAAAATATATTCAGCCAATTGAGCCCACGAACAAAATCCTTCATTGGTAGCATGGTAGAGGCCATATGAATCCGTTTGAGCTAAATTTATTAATAAATGAGATAAATCTACTGTATAGGTAGGAGAACCTACTTGATCATCGACAACGTTTACTTCTTGATGATTTATAGATAATCTCAGCATTGTTTTAATAAAGTTTTGGCCATTGATTCCAAATACCCAAGAAATTCTAACAATAAAATGTTTTTTATTTTTACGCACTTCTTCTTCGCCTAAGTATTTCGTTTGGCCATAAACACTTTTAGGATTTACTTTATCTTCTGGAACGTAAGCCTCTTTTTTTGTGCCATCAAATACATAATCCGTTGACAAATAAATAATCTTCGCTCCAACCAGTATTGATGCATCCGTTACATTTTTTGTCCCTGCCACATTAATTTCATAGACCATATCTTTCTTTTCTTCTGCTTGATCCACCGCCGTCCATGCAGCGCAATGAAAGATGACATCTGGTTTAAAAGTTTCTATAGTTTTCATAACCATTTCTCTATTTGTGATATCCATATGTTCTTTATCTGGGGTTAGTATATTTTCTTCTTTTATTCCGCTTTTTATTAATTCTCTTTTTAGATCGTATCCCAATTGTCCATGATACCCTGTAATCAAAAATTTTTCTTGCTCTCTTTTAAAAATTACTTTATTTTCTTTTATACTTGGATGAAATTGATCTTTTTCGGAAAGCAATGGTTTTTTAATTCCATTTTCGCTGAAAATTTGCTCCCAATTGATTCCTAGGTTAGAATCATTCCATAAAATTCCGGCTTCTAATCGAGGAGCATACTCATTATCAACTAAATATTGAAAAATGGTATCATCCTCTAAACTAACAAAACCATGAGCAAACCCTCTTGGAACAAATAATTGTCTATTATTTTTATCCGTTAGTTTGACGGTTGTATATTTTCTATAGGTTGGAGAGTCTACTCTTAAATCAACAGCTACATCAATAGCGCTTCCTTTAATTACTTCAACTATTTTCGCTTGGTTTTTGGGATTTTTTTGAAAATGTAATCCTCTTAAAACTCCTTTGGCACTTTTACTTCGATTCGCTTGAACTACTTTTTTAAAACCTAATTCGTCTAAATTTTTTTGAATAAAGTAAGGAGAAAAATACCCTCGCTCATCTCCATATTTATCTGGTTCTAAAATATAACAATCTTTTAATTCAGTTGCAATTTTTAACATGATTTCCTACTTCTTTCTAAAACTTTTTTTAAAGACATTCCATATGAATTTTTTTTCATAATATCTGCTCGTTTTTCTAATTCTTCTTGTAGAATCCATCCGGCGTTATAAGCAATTAATTCTGGTGAACAAATTAACCGATCTTTATTACGTTCTAATGTTCTGATCATATTCGCTGCATCTAGGAGTGAATCAAAGGTACCCGTATCAAACCAAGTATATCCTTCTCCTAATAAACAGGCTTTTAATTGTCCTTTTTGTAAATACATATCATTTAAAGTGGTAATTTCTAATTCACCTCTTTTAGATGGTTTAATTTGTTTAGCCATATTAGAGACACCTTTTGGATAAAAATACAACCCTGTGATGGCATAATCCGATTTTGGCGAAAGTGGTTTTTCTTCCACACTTAGAATTGTATTATTATCTCCTATTTCCATAATTCCAAATCTTTCGGGATCTTTTACTTGATAACCGAAAATGGTTGCTACCCCATTATGAGCATTTTCTACGGCTTTTTTTAGTTCTTTTTGTAAACCATTGCCATAGAACAAATTATCTCCTAAAACCATGGCACAAGGTTCATCCTTAATAAAATTTTCTCCAATAATAAAAGCTTGTGCTAAACCATCTGGGGAAGGTTGAATGGCATAATTTAAATGAATGCCAAAATTAGAACCATCTTTTAATAATCTTTTAAAATTGCTTTGATCTTCAGGAGTCGTAATAATTAATATATCTTGAATTCCCGCTTCCATTAAAACGGATAAGGGATAAAAAATCATAGGTTTATCATAAACAGGTACTAATTGTTTACTTTGTCCTTCCGTTATTGGATACAATCTTGTTCCTGATCCACCTGCTAAAATGATCCCTTTTATCGTCTGTTTTTTCTCTTCTCCATGACATTTTAGTAAAGCGTCGATCGTTGTATGATAAATTTGAGCCATTTTTTCTAATTCTTCTACTGTTACCTTTCTAGTTCCTTTTTCTATGCGCAGAATAGCATCTCTTCCTAAACCAAGTTGAATCGCTACTTCTTCTTGTGATAACCCTTTTTGTTTTCTTAATTCTTTTAATTTTCTACCAATTTTTTCAACATATTCCATCTTATTTTTCCTATCCTTTTTTTAATTATAAAAAGATATGTTGAAATAGTCAACATATCTTGCTTATTTTTCTAATTTTCCAAAACGATTAAAAGGATATACGATAAAATTTGTCGTTCCTTTTATTTGTTTCTTGTTTACCGGTCCAATCATTCGGCTATCTAAAGAGACGGCACGATTATCTCCAAGGACAAAATATTCATCCTCTTTTAATGTAACCGCTTTTAAACTACTTGTATTTCCGTAGGCATAGGCATCTTCTATTTTTTTACCATTTATGTAAATATTATTATTTTCTATTTCAATTTTTTCCCCAGGCATTCCATAGACACGTTTAATTAATTCTTCTTCTTTTGTATCTACAACAACAATATCATAGCGATCTATTTTTCCTAATTTATTTAAAATCATAAATTCTTTTCCGTTTAAAGTATCATACATAGAACTGCCATTTACTTTAATGGGAGTCGCTACAAAAGTTCTAAAAATAGCGATAAAAAGTAAAATTAAAATATAGGGTAATAATTCTTTCAAGTTCTTTATTATTTTTTCTTTCATGTTATTAATCCTTTCTAACTCTTATTATACTATCTATATATAAAAAAAAGAAACTATTTTGTTTCTTTTACAGCACTATTTCTTTCTTTAACTTTATATTCTTTACGCATTCCTTTAATAAAGTTTAATTTGGCACGACGTACTAACCCTTTTTTAATTACGGTAATTTTGTCAATCGTAGGTGCGTTTACTGGAAATACTCTGACAACTCCTACACCACCACTTTTTTTACGTACAGAAAACGTTTCAGAAACTGAAGAACCTTTTTTGGCAATTACAATTCCTTCAAAAGCTTGAATTCTTTCTTTTTTTCCTTCTTTTACCCAAACATCAACCCGAACTGTATCTCCAACACGAAATTCAGGAATATTAGGATTTATGTGCTTTTTATTAATTTTGTCTACTAAGTTACTCATTTGTTTACTTCCTTTCTATTAAATCTATCTTCTGTAATCATAAAAGTATTTTTCAGCGGATTACATGCTTAAAAAGCAGATTCATTATAACAAATATATGTTTATTTTGCAAATAATTTCTTTCAAATGTTTTATAATTATCGAGTATAGCTTTTTTCCTCTTCCTCTTTTAGTAAGACTAATTTTGATTTTAATTCTTTTTCTAACATCTTAAATCGTTTTAATAATTTTTGTTCTTCTTCTTTAATTAAATATTCTTTATCTTTTTTTATTAATCTTTCTTTTTGACGAGCGACTTCATCTAGAGCAATGATAGCATCGGTACTGGTTGAGTCTTCATCATTTAAAACACTATATGTGATCGTTGCTAAACGACGAAAAGATTTATTATATTGTTTTAATAGTAATTGATTGATCATTGTTTCATTTAATAAAAATAAACGATTGACAGAAATTAATTTAGTATTTTTTATATTTGGTTTAAAAATGTAGCCATACTCTCCAACAACGTCACTTACAATTTTTTTATTTCTATTTCTTTTTTTTAAAATATATGCGGTCATTTCTTCACCTTATTTCAATAAATCTTTTCTTTTTTCCATAGTGTTTTTTATTTGCTCTTGTTTTCGCCATTCGGCTATTTTTTGGTGATTCCCACTCAATAAAATTTCGGGAACCTGTAGACCTCGAAAGTTTTCTGGCTTTGTAAAGGTAGGATAATCTAACAGATGATTCGAAAAAGATTCTTCCTCATAGGATTCTTTTTTGATTACTCCATCAATTAAACGAATGATACTATCACTAATGACCATAGCGGGTAATTCTCCTCCCGTTAGGATATAATCTCCGATACTAATCTCTTCTGAAACAAAATTTCTTACTCTTTCATCAAATCCTTCATAATGGCCACAAACAAGAATCAAATGTTTTTCTTTTTTTAATTCCAGTGCTTTTTGTTGCGTATAAGGAGTACCTTGGGGAGACAATAGGATAATTTTGGAATCGGTTTTTTTTCTACTTTCAATTGCATCGACAATTGGTTGGGCCATTAAAACCATCCCACTTCCCCCACCATAAGGCGTATCATCTACTTGTTTATTATTTCGTTTAGAAAATTCTCTAAAATTAATAATATTTATTTCCACTAATCCTTTTTGAATGGCTCTTTTAATAATTGATTCATTTAAAAATCCTTCAAACATATTGGGGAATAAAGTTAAAATATCGATTTTCATAACATCAATCCTTTAACATTCGATACTTCTATTCTTTTCGCTGTTAAATCTACATGTTTAATAAAAAAGTCTTGCAAAGGAATATAAAAGTCCCTTTCTGCTTCTATATATAAAAGAATATTGGCATTATTATACACAATTTCTTTTATTTTGCCTATTAAATCTTGCTTTTCATAGACATCAAGTCCTATTAAATCTTCATAAAGGTATTCATTAGCTTGTAAATGTAGGCTTTCTCTTTTCACAAATACTTTTTTATTTTTATATTTTAAGACCTCATTTATATTTGAATAATTTTTTAAGGTAATCATATCAAAATTTTTATGATGACGATAATTACGAATACATTCTTGTTGTTTTTCTTCTCCAATATATATATTCATATTTTCTTTAAATACTTTTTCTTTTTTTTCAAAATCACTTAATAAACGAAGTTCTCCTTTAATCCCATGAGTATTCACTATTTTTCCAATATAAACATATTCTTTATTCATAAATATCCTCACTTAATTCATACATCAGTATACTAGCTGCTACGGCAGCATTTAAAGACTCACAGGCACGATTCATTTTTAGTTTCACAAAATGAGTATGAAAATCTTGAATTTCTTTGGTTACTCCATTTCCTTCATTTCCAATAACCAGCATGAATGGCTCTTTGTTTTTGATATCACGAATATTCTCTCCTATGCGGACATCTGTGATTAAAATAGAATATTTTTCTTTATTTTCTTGCATAAAGTCTAATAAATTTCTTCTTAAAATATTGATATGAAAGATCATACCTTGGGAAGAACGGATTACTTTTTCATTATAAACATCTACTGTATCCATGCTTATAATAATGGAATCAAAACAAAAGGCTACTGCACTACGAATCATGGTCCCTAAATTCCCAGGATCTTGAATTCCATCTAATACCAATACTTTCTTTTTTAATTCTTTTTCTTCCAATTTATAACAAACCGCTATTCTTGCTACGGGAGTTACTTGACTACTGATTTTTTTCATAATCATTTCCGGTACATAAAAGTCAGCTTCTAAATTTTGGTCTGAAGAGATTATTTCTTTAATACAATTCTTTTTCTTAGCTTCTAAAATTAAGTGTTCTCCTTCCACTAAAAATAAATTTTGTTCATCACGATATTTTTTTTCTTTTAATTTTACCCATTCTTTAACGTGGGGATTATGAATTGATTCTATATACATCTTTACCCTCTCAATCTCTTTCTAGCCTCTTTATAATTAGGATAATACCTCTCTACCTGTTTCCAAAATCTAGCACTATGATTTGCTTCATAAAAATGACATAATTCATGAATAATCACATAATCTAATAAATCTAAATCTTTCTTTAACAATTCAGAATTTAAAGTAACTGTATTATTTCCACGATTACATACACCCCATCGAGTTTTCATATTTCTAATTCTTATGGAAAATTTAGGAATATTTTCAAAATACGTTTGAATACGCTCCACTTCTAATGTAAAAATTCGAAGACATTCTTGATGATAAAATTTCTCTAACATTTTTAAATTTTTTGTAATAATAAAATCATTTTGAAATTCTATTTTTTGACACATATCATCATAAATTACGATATAAGATTTTCCTAAATATTGAAATTGTAAATTTTGTTCTTTTTGCTTTTTGGCAGTCAAATACATTTTTTCTAATTTTTTTTGATTATTTATAATCAGATTTTGGATTTCTTTTATACTCACATAACGATTGGCCGTAGCATATAATTTTAGATCCTCATGAAAACGTAGATATATATTTTTATTATTTTTTCTCACGATTACAACATCAACTAATTCATTACATAACTCAATTTGCATGCTGAACCACCCTTATATAAATTCTATCATAAAGTTTTTATCTTGTAAAAAATTCTTCCTTAGGAAGAATTAAAATCCATGGCCTCCGCCTCCGCCGCCGCCGAAGCCTCCACCACTAGAGAATCCTCCTCCAAACCCACTTCCACTTGATGTAGATGAATTTGCTCTTAAAGCAGTGATGGCTCTATTATTTTCAGAAATAGCATGAGTAAAATTATTATGAATGGAATGAAAAATATACCAATCTGTATATGTTGGAATATAATCTGGTGTTAATATTCCTACATCTTGCATTTCCTTGATTTTAATATTCATTACTTTAGATACTTTATCAGCAAGGCCAAAAATTGTTGCATAAACCATATATCTTTCCCATAACATAATTTCTGGTAATTCTTTATTATCGAACGTGCCAAAATCATTTAAAAAATTTTTAAACGCTTTCCATTTTGCATAGTGTAAGTTTCCTTTCTTTGTTCTTTTATTAAAAGATAATGTATAAATGAAAAATAAAAAACCCAAAACTAATGTCACAATAATCCAATTATTCTCAACTAAAAAAATAGCTCTTAAAATATTTAAAAATATGCTTGTTAAAAAGAATAAGAATCCTATGATTCGAGCTTTGGCTTGATCTTCAAAAAAATTTTCTTTTTGACTCACTGCTAATACTTTATTTTTCCATCTGGTATAATTTTCTAAAAAAGATTCACAGGTTGTTTTATTTTTAGCATAATTTTGTAAATCTATTGTTGTAAAAGAAGACTCATTACCTACAATTTTAAATAAAAACTTTAATAAATATTCTTCACAAGGCGTCACGTTATCTGAATTATTTAAATAAAAAATATAGTCTTTTTTCTTTTTATTTGTTGTTATTTCTTCTATGCGAATATTTTTTTTATAAATTAAATTCATAATTGATGCACTTAAAGCGTTAGGGGTAATATTTTTATGAAATAAGTAATCTACCACTTCTACACTATAGTCATCAATAAATTCTCGATTATATTTTAAATTAAAAGTAGATTTATATTCTTTATCATATTTTATATAAATATAGATCCCAGAAATAAGAAAAGCGATATACCAAAAAATTGTTGCAATTGATAAGCTATAATATTTTACTTTCATTTTTTTTCTTTCTTGATTGGCTATATTTGCATATTCTGTTTCTTCTTCTATTATTTCCTTAAAAGCTGATTTATGAGTTTTTTTTATCAAATCATTTGAAACTAAAGATAAATCGAACGTGGAACGAATTTCAACACTATTATATGGTTCTAAATAAGCCACCGTAGCCAAAATATATTGTTGATCATGTAATTGAATTTCTCCTGATAAATCACCATGGGCCCAAGCTCTAAAATTTGTGGTAGTATCAATATTGGGTAAATTTACTTTGATTTGTAAATCATGGATAGCATCCGGATAATTTTTACCAATAAACATCCAATAAAGTTCTGCTACATCCTCATGGGCAATTACCACATTTTTCAAAAGATAAGTTATACGGAATGCCACTTTTTCGTAGTTTCCTTTATAAAACATTTGATACTCATTTCCATTTAAATAGTTACTTTCTCGATACCCTCCTTGAGAAGCTTGCCCACTTATTAAAGTTTCAAAATTTTGATTTTTAATTATGTCAAAATCAATTTGATTTACCTTCATAGCTTCAATATTTAATAATTCAAAGCCTTGCGCATTATAAATATCCTTATCATTTATAGCATCTTCATTTCGATAAAGAATTTCTCTAATATACCCATTAAAATAGCCATCTAAAACAATTACTTCAGTCACTTTCATATCGCCATTTGTTTGTAAATCGGCTTGGATATAATAATTGGTAATATCATAATCTATCTTATCTGCTTTTACCATAATTGGAAAAAATAAAAATAAAAGTAAGATTAAAGATTTTATTTTTTTCAAAAAAAGTCACACTCCTGTATATAAAATAAAATTTTAAGCTTAATAACTTAAAATTTTACTTTTACATTTTCTCTTTCCGTTTCATTTGCTTCGAAAAAGGCTTCCTTTTTAAAATGGAAAATAGAAGCAATAAAATTACTTGGAACTACTTCCAACTTTGTATTATAGACCATCACAGTATCATTATAAAATTGACGCGCACTCGCTATTTTGTTTTCGGTTTCTTGTAGTTCATTTTGTAAATCTACAAAATTTGTATTGGCTTTCAAATCAGGATAGCTTTCTGTAAGTGCAAACAATTTACTTATGGCTTTTGTAAGCTCTCCATCCGCTTGTATTTCTGCTTCTTTGGTATTGGCACTTAAAAAAGTATTTCTTGCTTTTATGACATTTTCAAGTGTTTCACTTTCGTGCTTTGCATATCCTTTTACTGTTTCGACTAAATTAGGAATTAAATCAAATCTTCTTTTTAATTGAACATCGATTTGAGCCCATTGATCTTTTACTCTATTTCTTAAAGTAATGAGTTTATTATAAATGACCACTACTCCTAAAATAATAATGACAAGAATAATTATAATGATAAGTCCTATATTCATGTTACTCCTCCTCTATAGTTTTATATTAACATAAGTTCTTTTAATTCGCAATTCCACATAAGATAGAATGGTGAAATTTATGATTTTCTTTACAGGTTTTCTAATCGGAATTGCCAGTTTAATCCCTGGTATAAGTGGTGGAACCATATTGGTAATTACAAATAAATATGATATGATTACAAACGCTATTAGTCATTATCGGGAAAAAGAAAATATACTTACTTTATTATTTCTGATCCTAGGAATTCTTTTAGGAACCATCACTTTTGCTCGTATTATTGAATTTTGTTTTTATTTTTTTCCTAATGGAACTATGATTATTTTTAGTAGTTTTTTATTATTTCATTTACCAAAATTTATACGTCAAGATGTTAAAAAACTAAAATGGCCATGGTTTATGATCGGCTTATTCTCCATTTTTATCCTAAGTTGTTTTTCTATCCATTCTGAAAAAGTTATTTTCGATTATCCAGAAATCACTCTTTCTTTTTTACTTTATTTTGCTTTTTGCGGAGCCATTGATGGTTTTTTTACTATCCTCCCAGGAATTTCAGGATCCATGATCATGATGCTTCTAGGACCTTATTTTTTATATAAATCTTTTTTAGCTCATTTGAGTTTTCAGACGATTTATTTTCTACTGCCACTTCTTTTTTATTTTATAGGAGATGGTATTGGTTTTTTTCTGGGTAGTAAATTTTCCCTATACGTGATTAAGAAATTTCCGGCTATTTTTTTTAATATTATTCTAGGCATGATTTTAGGAAGTATATTTCTTATCCTTCCTCCCTTTCCTAATCATTTAAATACTGTTTTTTTCTATATTTTATTTATTTTAATCGGATACTTTTTCTATAAAATCATTCAAAAAGTTATCTAGACTTTTTTTTGACTTCAATTACCGGATGTACTTCCAGTTTCGCTTGGCTGGCATAAGCATTCCTTCCATTAACAGTCAGAATGCTTTTGCCATTTTCATCTGTAAAGTACGTGTAATTCCAATATCTGTTGTTATATGCAGTATATTCATTACTTGCTGGAATCCGAATATAAGTAGATGACTCTACACTGTGGGTCCTAAATGTCATATTTACTAAAGCATCATTAGCAGAAGCTTTTTGTAATACCGCATTGTTATAAAACCAAGAATCCACAACTAATCTTACTAATGAATTATCCCAATAATATAAATTATACTGTTCTATTTTAGGGCCTTCATAGGAACAAACTCTTGGATCATACCGATCATAACACATAAGCATAGTATCTTCTGAAATTGCACTTATATATTTAGAATCCAGATTTGCTCTTAATTCTTCATTTGTTAAAGCTCTAGCAAGCATCAATACGGAGCTATCACCATTATCTTTTAGTACAATCCAAGTATCATTGGCATAATTAATTTGTGTGTTCTTCGCATACGGGGAAAACTTTAAAAAAGGAGAATTAAATTCAAATTTATTATTTAAATTTTGTTGAATCGATTTTTTTACATCATTTAATAAAATGCGATTATGCATATAATTTGCTACAACGGTTAGAAGAGTCATTAAAAACACTAAAAAAAAGGAATAGATTAAAGAAATAGCAATAAAACCATTTTTTTTCATCATATTCCTCCTTTATTTTATATCAATTATATACTAAATAAATTTTAGAAGCAATAACAAGATTAGCAATAATTTCTTGAATACAATCTACGAATTGCACTACCAACTGTTCTACCAACTTCTAAAATTGTGTTTATAGCTCTAGCTGCTGCATTTAGGAAAGCGGCTGAAAGAGTACCTCCATTTAGCGTGATTAATTGTTCATCTTTTAATTTCATTTTTACACTCCTTTCTTTTTCTTTAATTACATTTTAATGGGCGAAGAATGCCATCTACCACTCCTGCAATAAATACACCAATGGCTCCAATGATGGCAAGAACGGTATACTTAATGCCTCCTTCAATACTCATTAATTGTTGTTCACTTAATTTCATAGTTACTACCTTTCTAGAATAATTTTCATTATTTTCTTTATTAATTTTACTTTGTCTTTATATATTTTTAATTCAACTATTTCATTTTCTTTGGCTTGGTATTTTTTCAATTCTAAAGATACTTTTTGATAAATGACACCATTAGCATCAAGTTCTGGTTTGGAATAAGTAATATTTTGAATCTCATATTTCTTTTTATTTATTTTTATAAAAGAAATATTTTTAGTTGTATTTTCTGATTGATAAAATTCTAAGATACAGTTATTATTTTCACATATTGTTGAAGCTTGGAATAAAGAAACATCAGGAACTTCAAATAGAAAAAGGAGAATAATTATGGTCATAATTCCGAGACCAGCTATCAAAGTTACTAAAGATATTTTTTTATTATGCTCTTTTGTATATGTTACTAAATTATATTTTAATTCATCTTTCACGAAAAGCCTCAAAGTTTACGACTTGATCAAAGTAAGGATCAAGATTTTTATGACTAACATATATAATTGTTTTATCAGCAAAATACAAATGTAAATTTTTAATTATATCTATCTCTAAATCTTCATTTACTTCACTTAATGCTTCATCTAAAATCAATATTTTTGATGAATTTAACAAAGCTCTAGCCAAAATAATTCTTTGCTTTTCACCACCAGATAAGTTTAGTGAATCTTTTAATAAAAAGGTCTCATAACGAAATGGTTTTTTATAGACAATTTCTTCAATATGACAAATTTTAGAAATTTTTTGAAACTCACTTTCCTCAATTTCGCGATAAAATAAAATATTTTGACGAATTGTTTCTTGGATTAAATTTTCTTTCTGACCTACATACGTAATGTTTTGGCAAATCGTACTGAGACTATAATCATGAATATTTATTCCACCAATGGTAATATTACTGTTTTTTGTCTCAACAAGACGACTCAAAATTTGACATAAGGTTGATTTGCCACTTCCACTTTTTCCTTTAAATAAAACGAATGAATTTTCTTTAATCATTACATTCACATTCTCTAAAAGTGGTCTAAATTTATTGTAGGAAAAAGAAAAATTTTTCACTTCAATATTCCCTGTTTGAAACTCAGAAAAACCGATTTGATTATCTTCTAATTCTAAAGTATAAAATTCATTTGTTTTTTCTAAATTTACTTTCATACAATTATAATCGGGTAATAATGAAATAATATTTTTAAATGGCTCCAAAAAATAACCAAGAAGCATTTCAAATGTAATCAAGTTAATTAAAGAAAGATGATTCTTTTGAATTTCCCACAAACCAATAGCGATAATTAAAAAATGCAAAATTTCGTCGATAAGGAAAGAAAATGTTGAAGTATGGACAATCAAATGATTCAATTTAAAATACTGACTTAAAAATCGAAATAATTTTAGTTCTAATTTTTTAGTTGCTTCTTTTAAAACATTTAAATTTTTAAGTGGTATAAGAGTATCTAAATTTTCTACGGTTTGTGATTGAAAATCAACTTCCAATTCGTTTGTTTTTAAAGCACTTTTATAAAGTAATTTCCCGGATATTATCCCATATCCTAAATACAGTAAGCTAAAAAGACAAAGTACCCAAAATAGCTTCGTATTTATCTGATATAAAATAATTCCAATTCCTATGGCCAAAATAGAATCTATACAAGTAGAAGTTATAATGGAAGAAAAAAATAATTTAAAATTACTCAGTTCTGTCAAACGTACCATAATTTCCCCTGTTGTTCTATTTTTAATGAAATAGTTAGGAAGCAAAAATAAGCGATGTATAAAGCTAGAATAAATATACCCATCTATATGTTTATTTAATACAGCCTTATAATGATTTTTCAGAAAATAGATAATAATTTTCAAAATATTTGCAAATAAGAATAGGAAAAATACAAATATAAATAAATTTTTTTCTATATTTTCTGATAATAATTGCAAACCAACTTTAAAATAAAAACTAGAAAATATTGTAAAAAAGGTAAAACAAAAAGTAAAAAGAATGATTAATACTATGTATTTTTTTTCTGTCTTAATCATCTCGACAAAAAGGGATTTAAAGAAATTGATTGTTTTAAATTTTGGTAACGAATATTTAGGGTAAAATAGCATAATGTGTTTAGTCCATATTTTATTAAATTCTTCGAAGGATATTTTGACTTTTCCTTTAGCAGGATCCATTATCTCAATTTTCTTTTTACCTACCTTATAAATTACAACAAAATGTTTCAAATGTTTTATTTCTACATGTGCTATAGCTGGCAAGATGTAATTTTTTAGTTCCGCTATACTATTTACTTTTACTCCATATGAATCAAATCCATAACTTTTAGCCGCTTCCACTAGATGATAGGCAGTTGTCCCCTCCAATGACGTATGCGTATCAATCCGTAAACGTTCTAAAGAAACGTATCCATCATAGTGTTTTATAATAGATAGTAGTGCACATACTCCACAATCTTTTAAATCATGTTGTTTCACAATTTCACTTTGCTTCATTTTTTGCCTCCTACTTTATATATACAAAGCAAAATTGTTTTTTCCTTTAAAAAACTTTAACAAAAATTCATTGTTAAAGTTTACTTATAAAATTCTTATGAAAAAAATTTATTTATGTTTCTTGCCTTTTTTGACTTTTTTATTTTTTTCTCGAACCTTTCTCATTAATTTAAATTCTTTATAATTGGCCTTTTTCAAATTAGGAAATGCCTCTAATAGTCGTTTAGGATATAACTTAAAATTACTTACTCTTTCCCGTATTAATTGTTCTAGCATACCTGGTATTTTAGCAATTTTTTGTTGCTTTAATTCTTCACATATAATAATTCGATTTCTTAAATTATAAGCAACAATAAACGAGTAAATACAATCTATTAGAAAAATAATAAAGAAAATTATGGCTACTATAATTCTGGTCATTGGAGATACTTGGTTTAAAATTTTGACAATAATTGGTTGGACTAAATAAATAATAAGCAAAGATCCTAAACCAAATAAAATAGTATTTTGTAAACAAATACGACCATTAATATTACAATGATGAGTAGAATAATCCCACCATTTATTATGAAATATTTTTTCTAAAATAAAACTCGTAAAATACTCTAATGCTGAGGTAATTAAAGCTCCTAAAATAAAAACGACTACTGGATCATCTTTAAATCGTAATAAAGTATATAAAATAAATAAACTCCCTACCCCATATATTGGACAATATGGCCCACAAAGAAAGCCACGATTCACTATTTTTCTTTGATAAATGCTACTACAGAAAATTTCACAAACGTAACCAACAGAACTATAGATGAAAAATATTAAAAAGCAATAAGCCAAATTTTCTATCATATAATCACACCTTACATAACATTATAACATTTAAAAAAAAACTTGTAAATTAGCATAAAAAAAATTAAGGCACGTATAATACAGTAAACGCTGGAGGGATGAAAATGATAAATAAACAAGGTTTGTGGTTTGTAACACTTTTTAGTTTAATTTTAGTTTTAAGTATTTATTATGTCACTATTAAGGATGATGATTTACTCTCTATTGCAACGAACGCAACTGAAGCAAGTGAAAAAAATTCTGAAGTAGTGGAAACAACTGAAAGTAGTGTTTTGGTTTCTTTACGAGTGAAAGATGAAGAGGAAATGATGGCTGAAATGGAAAGTCTTCAAACAATTTTATTAGATGATACAGCTAGTCTTCAAGAAAAAAATGATGCTTATAATTCACTTCAAACATTAAATTCAAATAAAGGAAAAGAAGAAAAATTAGAACAAAAAATAAAAGAAGCTTATCAATTAGATTCATTTGTTAAAATCAAAAATGATCAAATTAATGTAACTGTTGCTAGCAAAGAACATAATAGTACCATTGCCAATAATATAATTCGTACTATCCAAGAAGAATACGATCAAAAAATGTATATTACGGTAAAATTTCAAGGATAATACATTCTTCTAGGCGCTTTCTCTCACTTAAATAAAAATACTTCATAAAATACATTAGTTATAAAGTATTTATAAGAAAGTGAGGTACATGATGAAAAAAGGGATTTTGACTACCAGAGAACAAGAAATATTTGAATTATTAATTTTAAATAAATCAACAAAAGATATAGCAGAATTTTTAGGAATCAGTGAAAAAACAGTAAGAAATCATATTTCAAATGCAATGCAAAAATTAGGAGTTAAAGGACGTGCCCAAGCTGTGGTTGAATTAATTAAATTAGGAGAAATTAATATTTAAAATAATTTACTCATCTTTACAAAAAGATGAGATTTTTTTATTTTAAAGAATATAAACAATACAATATCATATAGTTTATTAGGTGAAAATTCATGTTTAAAAACGGGATTATACGAAGAATAACAATTTCAACGATTGCTTTACTCATTTTTTTAATTACTTATTTATTTCCAACGAAAATACAAACCAATGAATTAAAACAAACCTTAACGTATCAAGATGTGCAAAAAGAAGCCATTTATTTAATCGATGAAGAAAATTTTGTATCACGTGTCGATATTATGTTAAAATCACAGGATCCTTTAGATAAAATTCGTGAAATATTAGCTATATTAACATTGAAGAGTCAAGAAAGTGAATACATTCCTACTCCTTTTTCGGCTATCATACCAGAAAATACGAAAATTAATAATTTAACTTTAGAAGACGGATTGCTTAAAATTGATTTTTCTAAAGAATTTTTAAACACTACCATTGAACATGAACGAAAATTAATTGAATCTGTTGTATATTCTTTAACAGAATTAGAAGAAGTACAAAATATTTTGATTTTTGTTGATGGAGTACAATTCACCGAGTTACCTTTTAGTAAAGAAAAATTACCAACTATTTTGAATAAAGATTTTGGAGTAAATAAAATATATGAAATTGATTCCATTAAAGATACTAAAAAAACAACGATCTATTATGGAAGTAAAGCAAAAGATGTGTTTTATTATGTTCCTATTACTTATGTTTCGAATACAAATCAAGAAAAGGTAGAAATTATTATCGAAAAATTAAAGTCTTCTCCTCTTTATGAAAGTAAATTAATTAGCTATTTAAATGCCAATACCGAGATCACTGATTATCAAATCAAAGAAAATGAAATCAAATTAAGTTTTAATAAATATTTATTAGATGATTTAGAAAATTCCAACATTCTAGAAGAGGTCCAATATACGATTTTCTTATCTTTGCGTGATACCTATGATATAAAAAGCGTAGAGTTTACTGTTCAAAATGAAAATAAAAATGTGAATTTAGTTATAAATTCGCTTGAATAATTCATAATAATATTATATAATCAGTATGTCTTAGCTGATTATTTGTCCTCGTAGCTCAGCTGGATAGAGCATACGCCTTCTAAGCGTACGGTCGAGTGTTCGAATCACTCCGAGGACACCACAAAAAAAATGAAACCTATTTACTAGGTTTTTTTTATGGCTAAATTTGCTATAAAAAAACAATAGCTAAAATATCTATTGTTCTTATTTTTCTTCATCTATTTTAATTACTTCTTTATTTTTGTAATTTCCACACTTTGTACAAGCACGATGAGGTCTAATAGCTGCACCACATTTAGAGCATTTTTCTATAGCCCCTACCTCTTTTTTTAAGTGAGTACGACGCATTCTTTTTTTGGTTTTACTTGTTCTTCTAAATGGAACTGCAAATCTTTGAATGTCAAGTTGTAACATAATCTCACTCCTTCCCTTCATCCAAAAGCTCTGTTAATTTGGCTAATCTTGGATCAATTTTTTTTTCATTTTCGTTTTTTAATTCCCAACCTTCTCCATGCAACGTTATTGATTTATGATCACTATTTGTGGCACTAATGGGAACTTCCAGTACAATATTTTCCCATAAAATCTCACTAATATCAAGTATATTTTTACTTTTTTCAAAGAAATTTCTGCAAGAAGATTCAATATTTTCTACTTTTTCATCTATTTTACATTGAAAAGGATATTTTATTGGCTCTAAAGTTAAAGAATCTTCTAGCAAAAATTCCCCTTTTATTTCTAAATCAAAGACTAAATTATTTTCATAATCATAATTAATATTTCCGGTAGCATGTAAACTACAAATATCTAAAATATTGGCATTCTCATATAAAATAGGGTCTAAATGAATGTCTTCATCAATAAACAACCCTTCTGTAGGAATTTTATTTAAATTTATTTTCACTTTCTCACCTTTTTTTATTATATAATAAATGAAAAAGAGTTACAATAGACAATTTAGGAGGGCAAATATGGAAAGAATTGGTTTAATTTGTGAATATAATCCCTTTCATAATGGGCATATTTATCATATTCAAAAAATAAAAGACTTATATCCAAATTCAATCTTGATATTAGTTTTAAATGGCTATTTTTTACAACGAGGAGATATAAGTCTTTTAACGAAAGAAGAAAAAACGAAAATTGCTTTAGAAAACCAAATTGATTTAGTAGTTGAATTACCTATTTTATATGGTAGTCAATCGGCCGATAATTTTGCTCAAGGTGCTTTATCTATTTTAAATAGTTTAAAAGTAAATAAAGTAGTTTTCGGCAGTGAATCTAATAATATAGAAGGATTAATACAAATTGCGAAGATAGAAGAAAAAAAAGAATATCATGAAACAGTCAAAAAATTTTTAAAAAAAGGATTCAATTATCCAACTGCTTTAGCAAAATCATTAAATAGTTCTTTTAATTTTAATACTCCCAATGACTTATTAGCCATTTCTTATATAAAAGCTATCCAAAAAAATCACTATTCTATCCAACCAATTTCCATTTTACGAACAAATGCGTATCATGATATCACGAGTAATGAAAAAATAGTCAGTGCTTCGAATATTCGCCATAAATTTTTCTTACAAGAAGATATTTCTCCTTATTTACCTAAAAATTCTCTACAGCTTATGAAACGTCCTAATTACGATCTTTTTTTTCATTTATTAAAATTTAAAATTTTAACCACTCCTCATTTAGAACAATTTCTCACTGTAGATGAAGGTATAGAAAATCGATTGTATAAAGAGGTACAAAAAGCAAGTTCATTAGAAGAATTTATTCAGAAAATAAAAACAAAAAGATATACTTATAATAAAATAAATCGAATGTTTTTACATATTTTATTAGGAATTACCAAAGAAGATTTATCTACAGCTACATTAGATTATATTCATATTTTAGGTTTTAATGAAACAGGAAGAAAATATCTGCAAAAAAGAAAAAAGGAAATTAATTTTCCTCTTTCTGTCAATAAAAATTCAATATTTTATCAATATGAAATAAAAGCATCTATTCTTTATGATCTTCTTCAAAATACCAACAACTACAATTTTGAAACCCAAAATAAACCTATTTTAAAGTAATCATTCAATCCTTTTTTGGGTTATCCAATCAAAAACCTTGGACGAACACCACTTGATGCAGACGCGGCGTTAATACTGGACTCGCCACCTCCACCACTATGAACAAAGGACGTCAAACTTGCTACATCTTTTAACCAATAATTAAATCTATTACCTCCATACCCATTAATAAATTCAGGTTTTAGGTGAAATAAGGCATACTGACGATTATCTATTCCTGTGTCAAATAAACTTGATGAAGTTACTATTCCTCCATACACATTCATTTCACTCATTAAATCCAATTCTCTGTCAAACCATGACCAATTACTACTGGCTCCTTTGGCACTAATAACCCTGTTTGATGATTCTGTATCCACTTCAGTACTTAACGCACTTCTATATTCTATTATATGATTTCTAAAAACTGGTTCTATATATTCCTTTAATACATCAGGTAATGTTTTTTGAACCATATCACTTCCATAATAGCCACCTTCTGTTGTACCACTTTCATTCATTGGTGCTGTTATTAATCCCAAAGCCGAAATAATTGTAGCATGATGTTTTTTTAGACCATAAGTTTGATTTCCGGTATATAAATAATTATCTAGATCCGCTATTAACCAAATATGACCACTCTCATCTTTTATATAATCACCAATATAGATATCATCAAATGTTCCATCACTGATTTGCTTGTAAAACTCATCTGTTTGTGTTTCAAAAAAATTTGTTAAGTCTTTTCCTCGGTAGGTATTTCTTCTTGTGGCGACTCCTGCTTCAATATAATTTTGATATTCTTCTTTACTTAAATTACTTGCAAAGGCTATATTACATTTACTATCACTCGTTATATTATCTATCTTTAGATTCCAGGCGTTATAATCCCATTCACCTTCTGTTTCATTATTACATGTTACACTTACTCGATAGTAATTATTATTACTTGCTTTTCTTTCTGGTACTTTATCTTCCTTATCATTATCTACTGTAATAGCTACTTTTACATCATATCCAAAATCAGGAATTGTCCCCTTTATTACATTATAGCTTTTGTTCTCCTGATAACTAGCATAACTTCTATAAATTATACCCC
>CANQDC010000012.1 GCA_947591455.1 uncultured Bacilli bacterium
CTTTTACTTCCTTTTATCTTAGGAGTTAAAACAACATCTTCTCCTGACCAATCATTATTGTTTACAACTCCACCACTCAGTTTTGTCGCCACGATCTCTAAATTAATATTTGTTTTATCTAACTTATTAGGATCACTTTCTTCTTCAGAAAGAAAATGACCATAATAAGTTTCTCCCTCTTTGGTAATCGTTACAATATGGTCATTTAACTTTTCTTGATTTTTCGGATTAATGACATCTCCTGCTTCATTATCCGGTTGAACATAACCATTCTTGACTAATTCTTGAACATTCGTAGTTAAGTATCCACTGTCACTAGCATATAAAGCGGCTTGGCTTTCAATATAGGTTACTTTATTTTCATATTCTTGTTCATTGATTCTGTTTTGTATATTTTGATATCCCACACTGGAAATCAAAATAATAACAGATAGTATAACTATACTTGCCAATAATTCTACTAAAGTAAAGCCCCTATTTCGCATATCGATTCTCCTACTCTTTTATCTTAAGAATATTATATCAAAAATCTATTTTTTATTAAACTAAAAAAACAGAATACTCTGTTTTTAAAGTTCAAATTGTGAATTATATAAGTCAGCATAAAAACCATTTTGTTTCATAAGTTGCTCATGGTTTCCTGTTTCAATAATATTACCATCTTTCATAACCAATATTAAATCTGCATTTTTAATTGTTGATAACCGATGGGCAATGATGAAAGAGGTTCGACCTTCTGTTAACTTATCCATGGCTTTTTGCACTAATTCCTCTGTTCTTGTATCAACATTACTGGTTGCTTCATCCAAAATTAAGAATGGGGCATCTTCAAGCATACCACGAGCAATTGTTAATAACTGTCTTTGCCCTGAAGATACAGAATCATTATCAGATACAAAAGAATCATACCCATTTGGTAAAGTTTTAATAAAATGATCCAAGCCCACAATCTTACATACTTCTTTTACTTGATCATCACGAATATTTTTTCGATTATACACAATATTTTCTTTTATCGTTCCTTGAAATAACCATGTATCTTGCAAAACCATTGTAAATAAGCTATGAATATTTTCCCTAGTTAAATTTTTAGTCGATATTCCATCAATCAAAATATCCCCAGAGTCAATATCATAAAATTTCATAAGCAAATTTACCATTGTAGTTTTTCCAGCTCCAGTGGGACCAACAATTGCAATTTTTTGGCCACTTTTGGCTTTAGCACTAAAATGTTTAATCGTTGGCAATTCATTCCCATCATATTTAAATGTAACATCCTTAAATTCAATGTTTCCTTTAGCTTGTTCATTAGATAAAACCATTTTTATATGTTTTTGACTACTCATCTCTTTTTCATCTAATAATTCATAGACTCTTTCACTAGCAGCAGCTGTTGATTGTAAAGAAGTTAATGCTTGAGCAATTTGAGATAAAGGAGAAGTAAACAAACGAACATAAGAAATAAAAGCAATGATAACTCCAAAACTAATTTTGTTGTTCATAGTAAGTAAGGCCCCCACGATACAAACAGCCACATACCCTAAATTTCCAATAAATCCCATCATTGGCATCATCATACCAGATAGAAATTGACTTTTCCAATTGGCATTATACATTTTCTCATTCAATGTATCAAATTTTTTATCGGATTGTTCTTTACCATTATAGGCTTTTACAACATTCAATCCTGAATATATTTCTTCAATATGCCCATTTAAAGCTCCTAATTCCTTTTGACGTGCAATAAAATATTTTTGAGATTTTCCTAATACACTAAACATGAAAACAAAACCAAGTAAACTAGAAACAATAGCCGTAATGGCCATAAGAACATTTGTCACAAACATCATAATAATGGTTCCAATAAATAAAGTTATGGCACTTACTAACGTAGCAAGGGATTGATTCATAGATTGAGCAATTGTATCTACATCATTGGTTACTCTTGATAAAATATCTCCAGTTTGATGTCGATCAAAATAAGATAAAGGCAATTGATTAATTTTTTTCGAAATTAACCCACGTAATTTTCTAGCAAAATTATTGGATACTGTCGTCATCGAAATGGATTCTATGTATGTGAAAAATGCACTTAATATCAACATAATAACTAAAATAGTAGCAATACTTTTAATTTTAGCTAAATCCATAAATGGTTGAACAACTTCTTTAATAGATTGAGGCATTTCATCCAACTTTTGATAAACAGCATTTACATTGGCATCCTTCCCTAACGTTCCCATCTTTTGAATAAATATAGCTTGATCATCTGGTGAAATAACAACACCATCTAATTTCATTTCTGTAAATAAAAGAGAAGCAATTGAACTAGGTATATTCACATGACTCGTTTTATTTAAACTTTTAAGAAATAGAATCTTATCATCCTTAGAAATTAAAATTTGATTATATTCACTATCATTCACTAACAAATTTAAAATACTTTCTGGCAGTTCAGCCATCTTTGTAAGAGCATTCTCTTTAAAAGTTTTCTCTTGCATAGCCTTTAAAAAACTTTGAAAACTTTCTTTATCAGCCGCCGAAATATCCTCATTTGCTAAAATAAGACCAATATTTTTTTCTGATAAATCAAATGCAATGATTTCATTCATCATCTTTTGCAAAGATTCTTCATCTAAAGAGTTAGAAACTTCTTTTGATAATTTTTCTAAATTACTAGATTGAATGACTAATCCTTTTGAAATTTCATCAGTTAAATCCGATAAAATATTTGGAGTAAAAATAGATAATATCGCTCCTGCAACAGCCAAAAATAAAGCAATAAAAATCAAAACATGAAAGGATTTTAATTCTTTAATTAGTCGAGCCATAGAGCCTTTAAAATCTTTCGCTTTTTCAAATGATGGCCCTGGTCCATGTCTTCTAGGTCCTCTATTTTCCGCCATTTTCCAATTCCTCCTTTGATAATTGGGATAATGCAATTTGTTTATAAATTTCACAATTTTTAAGCAATTCTTTATGCGTACCCATTCCTACACATTTTCCTTGATCTAAAACAATAATTTGATCCGCATTCATAATTGTTCCAATACGTTGGGCAACAATTAAATTCGTAGCATTTTTAGTATATTTTTTTAATTCCTTACGAAGAATAGAATCTGTTTTATAATCCAAAGCCGAAAAGGAATCATCAAAAATATAAATTTCTGGATTTCTAGCAATAGCTCGCGCAATAGAAAGTCTTTGCTTTTGACCACCACTTACGTTCGTACCACCACTTGCCAGATGCGTCTCATACTGATTATCCATTTTTAATACGAAATCACTGGCTTGAGCCACTTCAATCGCTTTTTTTATTTGCTCTTCACTCTTATCTTTTCCGTTGTCTCCATAAGCAACATTAAAATTCACACTACCATCAAAAATAACAGCTTTTTGTGGAATATAACCAAGTTTATTATATAATGCTTCTAATTTATATTCTTTTACATTGATTCCATCAACGAGTACCTCGCCATCCGTAGCATCATAAAATCTAGGAACTAAATTAATTAAAGTTGATTTCCCACTACCCGTTGACCCGATAAAAGCAATTGTTTCTCCTTGTTTTGCTTTAAACGAAATATTTTGTAACAAATACTCTTCCGCATCAGGATATTTGAAAGAAACATTTTTAAATTCAACCGTCCCTTTTTCTTCGGTATTTCCTTCGTTTGTTCCATCTTTTACACTAATTTTTGTATCTAAAACTTCATTGATACGACTAGCAGAAACACTGGCACGAGGAAGCATCATAAAAATCATAGCAAGCATTAAAAAAGACATAATTACTTGCATAGAATAAGAAGAAAAGACAACCATATCTCCAAATAATCCAATCTTATCAGCCATTAAAGCATCTTTTATTAAATAAGCTCCAATAAAATAGATAACTAAAGTAAGAGAATTCATTACCAAATACATGACTGGAGAAAGAATCGAAAAAGCTTTTTGATTAAATAATTGTTGATGAGTCAATGTATCATTTACTTGAGCAAATTTTTCTTCTTGATACTTTTCCGCATTAAATGCTCGAACTACTCGAATACCGGTTAAATTTTCTCTCATAACACCATTAATTTGGTCAATCAATTTTTGAACAATTTTAAATCTAGGCAGTACAATCACCATTAAGACGGCGATAACACTAAGCAAAACTAAAACGGCGATTGCGGTTACCATACTCCATTGCCAACTTTTATTTAAAATTTTAGTAATCGCCCAGATAGCTGTTACTGGAGCTTTAATTAACATTTGTAAACCCATTCCTATTAACATTTCAATTTGGGTAATATCATTCGTTGTTCGTGTAATTAAACTATTTGTAGAAAATTGTTTTATTTCATGAATCGATAAACTTTCTACTTTTTTAAATAATTTAGCTCGTAAATGCATTGAAAAAGTAGAAGATAAATGCGAAATCAAATATCCCACTATAATTGCCGATAACAAACTACCGAAGGCACACAAAAGCATGAAAGCACCATTTTTTAAAATTTCACTCATCTGACTACCTTCCGTTTGAACTAATTGCGTAATTGTAGACATATAATCTGGCATTTTTAAATCTAACCAAACTTGACCCAAAATCAGAACAAAACTAAAAAAAACTAAAATCCATTCTTTTTTATTAAAAGTTTTAATCATTTTTAACATTTCCATTTCCTCCTTCTTTTGTGACTAATTGTAAATTTTTTTGCATTTTTTGAATAATTTCCAAAAACATTTCAATTTCATGATCAGACAAATCTTTCTTAATGATCTCTTCAATTTCTAACATTTTTTTCTCATGTGCATAAAAAATATGAATTGCTCGTTCATTGAGAATAATTTTTTTAACTCGAGAATCTTTGGTATCAATAATTCTTTCAATAAAATGATTTTTTTCCATTGTTTGTAAAACCCCACAAACCGTAGCTCGTCTTAAATTTAAAATATTTTCTAAATCCCTTTGATATATATTTTCATTTGGATGTTTTAAAATATATTCTATAATTTGCATTTGCGTGGGTGTAGGTAAAATTTCATTTTTATTTAATTCTTGACAAAAAAAGATACGTCCGATTAATTTTTCTAAACTTCTTATTTGATATAATAATCTTGCCATTTGTTAGCCACCATACAATATAATATGCCTAATGCCTAAAAATAGCAAGTTTTTTTAAAAAAAAGAAACACAAAAAGTGTTTCAATGTCCCAAATATTCTATTAAAAGTGTAACAGTTGAATTAGCAAAATAAGAATTGGTTTTTAAATTATTAATAAAAGGAGTAATAAGATATAAGGTGTTTTCGCTAATATTCACCAATTCATATTTCTTTTCTGTATTATTTATAGATAAAATCCCAGTGGCTATTAATGTTTCAGGCTCATCATCATAAATCCATTTACTATCTCCAATATATATGAGATCTGTATTTACTTCCCGAAATCCTACAGAAATAATATCTTTATATTTATCAAATACTCCTGACTGTGTTTTTTTATAACCATGTACAATCATAGTAACAAGGTAATGACCAATTTTATTAAATTGAATCGTATTATCATCTAAAGTACATATATCATTTATATTTATTTCTTGTCTAAAAATCGGTACTCTAGCTCCACTGGCCACTTGATAGCCATCAATTGGATAAGCTTCATTAAAAGTAACCAAGTAACTAGAAGGAATTATTTCTGGTCCAGTAGGTCCCGTAGGACCCGTGGGTCCGATTTCTCCTGGAACTCCTTGAATACCCGGAATTCCTTGTGGTCCTTGAGGGCCTATTGGTCCTGGAAAACCTTGCAATCCCTGAGGTCCTCTAATTACCCCAACATCATTCCACGTTTGATCATTTTCACTCCAAACATAAAGATTATCCCCTACTAAATATCCATCTCCTGGTTTTCCATCAGGATGAGCAGCAGTTAAATCACGAACATTATCATAATAGCCAAGAATTGTAACACTTGTCCCCGCCGGACCTGTTGGACCCATTGGTCCTTGTTCTCCAGTAAGCCCTCGAGGAATAGAAAATTCTAAAATGTGGGTATTTCCTTCTTTAATATCATTGATACTCGCTTGTTCATTGGCATCAATCGTATTTACATTACCAATTAAAATACTATCAGACTCTCCTATAGGTCCAGCCGCTCCGGTTGGACCCGTAGGACCCATAGGAATAATAAATTCCAAAACTGCTTTTTCTTCGGTACCCATGTTGATAACTTGCGCTTCTTCCCCAGGATCCGCTGTTACAGTTGTTGCCACTTCAATATTCGCAGGACCGGGTATGCCTTGAGGACCCGTTGGGCCAGTGGGACCAGCAATTTGCCGTAAGCCACAACAACATTGATGGGCAAAAGTAGGATTCGCCTGTTTCACATAATTATAAGCTTTTTTATAATCTTGACTTGGCATATTTTTCTCCTTTCACTATAATCTATGTAAAAAAAAGAAAATATGCTTGTATCTATTTCACTAAAATCGCATATTATATACTTTAATTTTATGCAACTTCTTTTGCTAAATTTGGTGTTCCTGGACAGATTCGAACTGTCCGCTAAGCCTTAGGAGGGCTCCGTTTTATCCAAATAAACTACAGGAACAGATAAAAACATTTTAACACAACTGTATTAAAATGTATATTTGATTAATCAATGGAAATTAGTTCGTAATCCCTATTTCCAATCCCTAAATCATAAGCCGCTTCAATAGTATGCATACCATTTCTAGAATGAATGCGTTCAAGTAAATGATCGCGACCTGGATCATTACTATTTTTCACTAAATCAATACAAGCTTGGTCAATGGCTACTGGATCTAAGCTAGCAAGTATACCAATATCTTTCATACATGGATCCTCAGCAGTTGCACAACAATCACAATCGACAGACATATTACACATAATATTGATATAAGCAATTTTACCTTCAAAAAGTTTTGTTACAGAAGAGGCAGCATCAGCCATAGATTCTAAAAACTTAAGTTGATCCACTTGAAACATTTCTTCATAACTAGCATTCTCTTTACCACAACAATGAATATAACGTTTCCCCTTGCCGGATGCCACACCAATAGATAATTGCTTTAAAGCTCCTCCATAACCACCCATAGGATGTCCTTTAAAATGAGATAATACTAACATAGAATCATAATTATGAATATGGCTTCCTACATAATTCTTTTTGATTACCTTACCATTCGGAATAGAAAGAATTTCATCATCTTTCTCACTATCCATAATATCTACATCAAAAATTTTACTCCACCCATGATCAGCCATTAACTTTTCATGTTTTTCAGTCGTATCTCTTGCCCCATCATAAGCCGTATTACACTCAACAATAGTTCCTTTTACATAATCAACCATTGGTTTTAAAAATTCGGGTCTTAAATAATTTTGATTTCCTTCCTCTCCAGAATGCACTTTAACAGCCACTTTACCAGGAAGTTCAATACCCAAATGTTTATAAATTTCCACCACGGCTTCAGGTGTCAAATTTTTGGTAAAATATACTTTCGCTTTTTCCATACAATTCCTCTTTTCTATTTATTACTTATAAAAAGTGTATCACAAAAATAATTATTTATTCAATTATTTTATTGAACTCGGTCTTTTTGTTAAATGAATGATCATCAAAATAAAAAGTTACTAACCTTTCGGATTCATAACTTTTGTCTTCATTAAATTTTACGATCTTATCGCTATTTTTGTAAAGTGATCATATTTAAAATAAATAATAAATAAACCCCTAATTTCATACCTAATTTATATCGTTGCATTTCATATAAAGCAACAATTTTATCTACTAAAGTTAAACAAATACTTTCTTTATATTTTGGAGCTACTTTACAAGTAGGAAACATATGAGATTCAATCATATTTTTTTGCATTTCTGATAAATCATAATATTTACTAGCATTTAATACAGCGATACTAGGATGTTCAATAAATTTTTCTCGCTCATTTTTGTCTTCTAATTGATAATTAAAATAAAAATCATGTAATAAGGCTGCTCGAGTTGCCTCTTGATAGCCTTTAAATTTTAAATTCTTAGTTACTAAATAAACGCCATAAGCAACTCGGTAAGAATGACCATAACGAGAAATTCCGTGATGAATTTCATGATCTAATTCTTGAAAGTGCTCATTTTTTTCGATGTCTTTTATAATCATAGAAAATTCTGCTTTCGATTTTGTCAATTTAAACACCTCAACTCAGTTATTATAGCACACTTTCTAAATTTTTCCTAGTGTTTACTATAAGCACCACTTTGGACTTTTCATTCCCTTAACATTCTATGCAGAATAATCCGTATTTGAACATTATTCACATTCAGTATCATTACATTTTTCATACTCTAACTCAATCGTCGAATGATGAATACCATTTTTTTCCAAAACCCCTTTTATACTCTCTTTCGTTCCATCATAATTTTTCTTAGTTACACTCTTATCTAACAACACATGCATCGTTAAAAAAGAATCATTTCCATCAATCGTCCAAACATGAATATGATGAACATCCTTTACCTTATCTAAAGAAAGTACCTGACTTTTAATAAAATCCAAATCAATTGAATCAGGAACCTTCTCCAATAATATATTTAAAATATCAATTAAATTTTTTATCGTTTTATAACCAATAATTAACGAAATTCCAATAGACAGCAAAGGATCAATAAGAGTAGATCCAGTAATTTTGATTAAAAACGTACCAATTAAAACCGCAATCCATCCTAAAACATCTTCAAACATATGGAGATTCACACTTTTTTCATTCAAATTAATATTTGAACTCGTTTTAAGCATAGCATAGCCATTAATAAGAATACCAAAGATAGCCAGAAAAAACATTCCGGTTACATGGACTTCACTTGGATGAAATAATCGAATCAAAGCAAAAATAAGAACAACTGTAGAGCTTATGATTAAAACCATGGAAGTAATAAACGCTCCAAAAACGGAATAACGCTTATAACCAAAAGTATACTTGGTATCATTTTTTTTATAAGAAATTTTTTCTAAAAGATAAGATAATCCGATTGATAAAGAATCTCCTAAATCATGAATCGCATCTGAAAAAATAGAAACACTATTAGTAAATATTCCTCCAATAAACTCAAAAATTGCAAATCCTAAATTCAAGAAAAAAGCTAATTTGATATTTTCATCTTCTTGCATGTTTACCTCCTAATTAAATCGATATATTTTTTGAGCTAACTTATAGCCTTTTAAAGTGATAAATCCTCCTACTTTACCAGGTATCATATACGTAATTCCAGCAAGTTTACTAAAACGTAATTTTTTATACAAAGACTTATCCACTTGTTTTACCTCATCCCACATTTTTTTCCGTTTTTGATAAGAATCTTGATCTCCTTTCATCACTAAATAAACAGACGAAATAGTAATCATCATGGAAACCATTCTAACCATATACTCGTATAATCGATAAGAAGATTCTTTCACCTTTTCTAAATTCGTACAATGAAGAATAATATTCGTAACCTTAAGCTGTTGATCTACTCTTTGTACCATTACTTTTTCATTTACCGATTGGTCACTTCTCCCAATAAAATATTGATATAAATCCAAATCATAATAACAAATAGATTTCACAAAAGGTAAAGGTTGATAAGCTACAATATTATCCACATAGAATGTATGCAAAGGCAATTGAATTTTACTTCTTTTTAAAATAGCTGTTTTATAAAGTAAGGAGTGCATAATCAAATATTGGCTTTTATTAAAATGTTTCATATCCTCCCAAGTACAAATAACATTTTTTTGAAAAACATTATTATATCTTACAACTCTTTTTTTATTTTCATATAAATGATTATACACATAATTGCATATAATTAAATCAACTTCTTTTTTATTTTGTTTAATCTTTTTTAATAATTGCAATAAAGCTTCCTTTTCCAACCAATCATCACTATCAACGACTTTAAAATATTTCCCACAAGCATGTTCTAAACCAACATTGACCCCACTTCCATGGCCCCCATTTTCTTTATGAATAGCTTTGACAATGGTAGGATATTTTTTTTGATAACGATTGGCAATTTTTTTCGTATTATCCGTAGAACCATCATTTACAATGAGAATTTCGACATCTTCTCCTCCAACTAACAAAGAATCTATACAACGTTCCATATAATCCTGTGAATTATAACAAGGAACGACAAAACTTATCTTTTTCATAAACACTCCTAGTTTCTATTATCACCATTGTATCACACTTCTCTAAAAAAAGAAAAAGTGAATTAAATTCACTATTATAAACTATTTTTATTTTCCTGATCATAATTTAGATTTTTAGAATATTGATAACACATATCATAAAGTTTTTGTAATTCTGGATTCGCACAGATCAAATCAGAAGAAATATCTAATCGTAACCCCATGTCCATCTCAGGATAAGTAATGATGTTGACTCCTTCTACAATTTGACTCAATTTCATATAGGTAATCATTGCTTTATCCGTTAAACGTCTTTGATAATTAGTAGCTTCTTCCTCATTCATTTGATAATCGATAGAAGTTTTCTTATAACGAAAAGGTAAATAATCCACTACTTCCACATCATAAATATCCATACCTTTTAAGATACCAAAACACATTAAAATCGCCACTAAATGAGAAGGATTATAAAAACGAAAAGCAGAACTAGTAGGAATAATTTTTTTAATCTTACTTTCCACAACCGATAAATTATTTCGATTAATATAACTACTTTGAGAAGATTGGGTAGCAATTATATACGCTTTTTTATGATTATTTTCCGTATTAATTCCCAACCGGATATTAGGAAGTTCCACCACTTGATTTTTTAACATAAAGCAAAAACAAAAAGGGGTTTCATACTCTAATTCTGAACGTTTTAACATCAAAAAGACTTCATCTTGTAATACGGTAGATTCCCCACCACTTAAATATCCTAACGTTCTAAAAGGATATAAGGTTTTATCCGTCACAAAAGAAGTATATTTGATAATAAAATTTTCGATAAAACTTGCATCTTTACTAGAAGCATTAAACATAGTCGATTCAAACAAAGCACGAATCTTTGTATTTTCAGAAATATCTTGTAAATTCTTGTTATGAAATAAATTGTAGTAAGTATCACTTTCTTGAATCGCTAAAACATAATTTTGCAAAATTTTTTCAAAATGATCTATATTATTAATATAAACCGATGGAAGGCCCACTTCACTTTTTCTAGAAATACGTCCTATAATAAAACATTTACTAAAATTACTAATAAAAATATCAGCTAAAGATATTTTGCCATGCGAAGAATACATTTCACTGACCAATTCATTTTGAGCGTCATTTAAAAAATCGACTTTCCCATCATAATTCGGACTATATAATCTTTGCATTGCTTGTATAAAAAGTAAAGTATAACGATGACTTTCTAAGGTGTTTTTAAATATTTTAGCATATTGCATAATCCAATCAATCAAATTAAATTCCGAATTATAATCAACATTATCTAATATATTTTCAAAATATTTACGAATTTCTGGAAAATGATTTTGATAATTATCTACTATACCTTCGCCCAATATAGTTACCAAATATTGTTGTAATGTTAATTCAAGTTCATCGTAATTTTGAACAATAATTTTAGGAACCTTTTTTCTATTTGTAATAGATAAATTTTGAAAAACATCAATAAAAATTTTACTTAATTCATATTTTTCCATAGTATAACTCCCATATTTTATACTATATCACACATATTTAAAATTGAACAGTCTGAACTCATTCATCGTAAGGATATTTTCTTTTCTGAATATAATAACTGACCCGTAAAGAGAATTTCCAGGGCACAAAACGATTGAAAAACAATCCTAGTTTCACACTCCATCCAGGAACAATAATTAATTTATTTTGAAACATTTTATCGATTCCATACCGAGCAACATCTTGACTACTCATTTGTTTAATATTAAATACCCCATGCGCCACTTGATTAAACTCTGTACTTACAGGACCTGGACACAAAGCACTAATATGAACATGGCTATGCATATGTTTTAATTCTTCATAAATGGCTAAAGTAAGTTTCGTAATATAATTTTTAGTAGCATAATAAGTACTTAATCTAGGTCCAGCTAAAAAACCGGCACTGGAACACACATTTAGAATATAGCCTTGATCTTTTTTGATAAAATCCTGCAAAAATAACTTCGTTAAAATATGATACGTTTTAATATTTAGATTGATCATTTCTAATTCTCTATTTAAATCCGTTTTCGCAAACATCCCAAACAATCCAAAACCGGCATTATTAATTAAAATATCGATAGATTCTTTCTTAACTTTTTCATATAATTTAAAAACATTCTCTTCTATTAATAAATCAAGAGAAATGATTCTTACAGACACACGTACATTTTGTTTTATTTCTTCCAAGCGATCCTTTCGACGGGCTACTAAAATTAAATCAACTCCTAAACTTGCCAAATAATAAGCCATATCTCTACCAATGCCACTGCTAGCTCCTGTAATCAATGCTTTCATGATATTCACCTAATTATAGTATAACATAAAAAAAGAAAGCTATGCTCTCTTTTCCAATGCCTCTATAACATATGGTACAACTTGTTTTTTACGAGATAATAAATCTTGAATATACGTTCCTTCTTCAAATGCTTCATTATTAAATATATCTTTTACAAGATCTAAAGACTTACGATCAAACAAAATATAAGAACCATTCTTTTCAATATCTGTAATTAAAGTAATTACCATATCAAATTTTCCACTGGCTAACTCATCAATTCGATCAATATAATGGTCAATTTCTTTAACAATATCCTCATAGTCCATGGTAAATATTTGACTAATACCAACCATTTTTTCGCCCACTCTAAATGTTTTTATATCTTGTTCTAATAATTCTTCGGCTGTTTTCCCCTTAATCGAAAAACCAGCTTTAATCATATTATGACCATATTCAAGTGGATTTACATGAGCAATTTTAGCCAACTCTTCCACCGCTTTACGATCCATATTCGTTGTTGTTACGGAACGCAATAACAAAGTATCAGATAAAATAGCAGATAACATAATTCCGGCAATATCTTGTGGTATATCAATATGACTTTCAATAAACATGTGATAAATAATCGTACAAGTACAACCCACTGGCATACTTCTAAAATTAATTGGATCAGGAGTACCAATATTTAGTAAATTATGATGGTCAACAACTTCTTCAATAATAGCTTCTTCAATTCCCTCAACACTTTGACTAAAACCATTATGATCAACCAACATCACTTTTAATTTTTGATAATTATTAATATCATTCATACTAATTACACCAAGACACGTATTATTCTTATCCACAACAGCATAATTCGTATGTTTATAATTTTCAATAATATCTAATAAATGATTTCGATAATCAGTATCTAATACCGAAATACTACTTTTATTTTCAACAACTGTACTAATATAATTAGCTAAAGCAATATTATTGACCGTATGATAAGTATCTAAAGGAGTTTTAATAACATTAATTTTATTTTTTTTGGCTTTTACAAGTAGCTCTTCATCTAAATCATAATTCCCTACTAAAATTAATAATTGAATCTTACTATCAATCGCATAATCTAATATTTTAAAACGATTCCCAACAATTAAAATATCATCACTGGTTAAATTGATTTCTTTCGTAAAAGTATCACTTTGATAATTTCCAACCAGCAATTTCCCTTTAATTTCTTCATCAAATTCCAGTAACACCGTTCCATTTAGAGCTTTATTAATATTATATAAACTTGTATTTAAATGTTCCTTATCTCCACTGATCACTGTTTTCGCAATTTCTTTTAAAGTAGCCAGCCCCTTTAGCTTTTTATTCTTATCCACAACAGCAACTCCAGTTACTCCTTCATTTTGCATCAGCGTATAAGCATCATAAATAGAATTCTTTTCATCGACCAATACTTTTTCATTATAATGCATATTCTTAATTTGAATTCGTACATCATTTAAAAACTCTGGCTCTTTTATTTTAAAATATTCTAAAGCATATTTCGCTTCTTGATTTACATGTCCAAGTACTTTTGGAACTGTTTTTAATCCCATTTGATTTTTTAAATAAGATAAACTAATACTTGAACAAACACTATCTGTATCTGGCTTTTGATGCCCAAAAACATAAATTGTTTCCATTCTTTCACTTCCCCATTTAACGCTTGTAGTATAGCATAAATTTAATAAAATACAAAGAAAATTTATTCACTTTTTAATTCGAATAAAGCATTTCTAAGTTCCATAGCTCGTTCAAAATCCAATTCCCTAGCCGCAGCAGTCATTTCCTTTTCAATACGCATGATCAACTGTTCTTTTTCCTTCTTACTCATTTTCGTTTCCTCTTTATCAGGTTTGATTTCATTACTAATTACTTCTTTAATTTCCTTTTCAATCGTTTTCGGAATAATTCCATGTTCTTCATTATATTTCATTTGAATTTCTCTTCTTCTTTGCGTTTCCAAAATCGCTAACTCCATGGCTTCACTCATAGTATCCGCATACATAATAACATGACCATTTTTATTTCTAGCACATCGACCAATCGTTTGTATTAAACTTCTACTACTCCGTAAAAAGCCTTGTTTATCGGCATCTAAAATACAAATTAAACTGACCTCCGGAATATCTAACCCTTCTCTTAATAAATTAATTCCGACAACAACATCATAAATACCTTCTCTTAATTCTTGAATAATTTTTAGACGTTCTAAAGTTTTGATTTCACTATGTAAGTAAGCAACTTTAATATTCATTTCTTTTAAATAATTCGTCAGTTCTTCACTCATCCGAATAGTTAACGTAGTAATTAACACTCTTTCATTTTGGGCTTTTCGAATATTAATTTCATTCATAATATCATCAATTTGTCCCAAAGTTGGTTTCACTTCAATCGTTGGATCTAATAATCCAGTTGGACGAATAATTTGTTCTACAAACACTCCATTGGTTTTATCCAGTTCATATTCTCCAGGAGTCGCTGAAACATAAATGGCTTGATTAATTTTCTTTTCAAATTCATCAAATTTTAAGGGACGATTATCCAAAGCACTTGGCAAACGGAATCCATAGTCTACTAACGTTTGCTTACGCATTCTATCTCCATTATACATTCCCCTTACTTGTGGTAACGTCACGTGAGATTCATCGACGACTAGTAAAAAATCCTTAGGAAAGAAATCAATTAAACAAGTAGGAGTTTCTCCTTCACCCCGTAAAGCTAAATGTCTAGAATAATTTTCAACGCCATTACAAAAACCAGTTTCTTTTAACATTTCTATATCATAAAGGGTTCTTTCCCGAAGCCGTTGTTCTTCCAATAATTTATTTTGACTTTTTAACTGTTCTAGTCGTTCTTTTAATTCTTCTTCAATTCTTCTTATTGCTTCTTGCATTTTTTCATCACTAGTCACGAAATGACTCGCTGGAGAAATGGTAATCGTTTTTTTATTTTGAATGATAGCGCCAGTCACTGGATCAAAACTATAAATCTTTTCAACTTCATCCCCAAATAATTCGATTCGAATTCCATTAGCATGTTCATTAACTGGAACAATATCAATATTATCTCCTCTTACGCGAAACGTTCCCCTATGAAAATCTAAATCACTTCGTTCATAGGTCATATCAATTAATTTGTTAATCATAGTACTCCGTTTTATAAAATCCCCTACATTTAGTATCAACATTTTATTAATATACTCTTCTTTTTCCCCAATTCCATAAATACAAGACACACTAGACACTACAATTGTATCCCTATAATTAATCAAAGAAGAAGTCGCCGCATGCCTTAATTCATCGATTTCATCATTAATGGAGGAATCTTTTTCAATATACGTATCACTGGAAGGAACATAGGCTTCTGGTTGATAATAATCATAATAACTAACGAAGTATTCTACATGATTCTCTGGAAATAACTCTTTTAATTCACTATAGAGTTGGCCAGCTAAAGTTTTATTATGAGCTAAAACTAAAGTTGGTTTATTCACTTCTTTGATAACATTAGCAATGGTAAACGTTTTTCCGGTACCCGTTGCCCCTAATAAAACTTGTTCTCTTTCCCCATTTTGAATACCTGCCACTAACTTTTTAATCGCTTCTGGTTGGTCTCCACTAGGTTCATATTTTGAAACTAATTTGAACATGTCTTCCCTCCTTATTGAATTAATATATTTTATCATTATTTTATAAACAAAACAAGGAAACGACTACATGTTTCCCTACGATTATTCTTAACATTTTTTAAAATTTTATATTAAAATATTTTCCTTTTTAATGCGTCTTCTACCTCTTTAGAAACACCAATATGAAAAGTATCCGTACCAAAGATACTTCCCATATCAATATCATAATCTAAATAACTATTAAATTTTTGGGCTTCTAATTCTAATTCTTGAACACTTTTACCATGAAGATACTCTTCTTTTTGTTTATTTAAAAAACACTTTAATAAAATAGAATTCATTTGTTGCAATTTTATTTCCAACCTATTTTTTATTTCTTTGGATTTATAAGCTTTATAAATATAGATATCTATAAAATCAACTGCTGCTATAAAAGATTTTGCTTCTTCTAATGAAGAATATTTAGAAATACTTTGAATAAGTCCAATTAGATTGGAATGAAAATAGAAATTTTCCATCTCTTTTTCTCCAATCACACAAATTAATTTTTTAACAATTTCCATTTCTAATGGATAAGTTCGGTAAAGGTCAGGAAAACTATCCAAAAAATATTTTTCCGTAAAATATTCGGTATACCCCTCATTGATGCCATATCCATAACCTTTTAAACCCTTAATTTGATGAAAACCGCTTAATATACACCCATTCTCTTTAACAATAGTAGAAGACATATGAGTAAGTTCATGAGGTAATACATATTTGTATTTTTTTACTAATTGAATCGAATTATCTGGATTATATGCACTTAAAATTATCCTACTTTTTAAGAAATCTGTTAACTTATTTCTATTTGATAAAATTTTTAAAGTATTAATATTGTGATAAAAAGTTTGTAAATTTTCATGATCTAAAGTATTTAGTAGTATATGACAATACTGTAAAATAATCGGACCAAAATCTAAATTACGAATATATTCTTCATCTAGTTTTTCTTTTATATTATCGAAATGAATCGTTTCTTCACATTCATCTATTTTTTCATTAAAATATTTTTCATTTTCTCTCTTACATAAATATTTAATTGTCAGGAATTCAGCAATAAGAAAAATGGTAGGGAAAAAATCTAAAAAAAGGCCATAATCATTGATCGTTATAGTATCTTCATTCATATTTTTCATAATGTATTTCCTTTCGATAAATGATTATATCCAAATATAGCATAAAGTAAAGAAAAAAAGAAACATCTCCCATGTTTCCTTGCTATTATTTTTAAATCATATTCAAATCATTAGCTTACTGATTGAATAGTAAACTCATAATCAAATGTCCCTTCAACAACTTCAAAAGTAACCGTATATTTATTGCCTTCCGTTAAATTTAAAGTTCCATTTGAATTGATATATTTCATTTCATATTCTACATTTTTACTATCGACAAATACATAATCGGTGTAAGTGTATGCAACATTATCTTCATAGCCAAAACCTGAGGTTCCTATTTCTTTTAAAGTAAATGTATCTGTATGAGTACCTACAGAATATAGGCCAATTTTATCTCTCAATTCACTTTCTGTTTTAATTGAACTTATATCCTCATTGTTTGATTTTAAATATATTTCATAGTTCGTTATCGTTTTTTTATTTCCATTAGATGTGTAATAGATATTAACTAGAATATAATCTTGATAATCACCAAGAGTTTGAAATAGTTCATCACTAGAATTTAACGTATAATCTGTTATCGTTCCCTCGGAATCCTCTATAGAAATCGTACAAGATGATCCAAAACAAGAATATCCATTAACCATTATATTTTCTACTAAAGTTCCATTTTTATCTGTAGAAGAATTCGTATTACCATCACTACTAGTATTGCCATTACTTGTTATACCCGGATGATCAAATTTAAATAAATTCCCAACAAAACTACCCAATCCAATAATCGATACAATTATGAGTATAACGAAACCGATTCCCATTTCCGCCAGAAAACCTATAAATATTTTGCCAACACTTGTACCACCTTTAGAAGAACAAATATTTTTTAATTCTTCAATACTTTTTTGTGGATTTTCTACTTTTATTATATTAATTTTTTTCTTTGCATAAAACAAGTAAACTTTATTAATTAATAATCCCACTACTATTCTAAATAGAATAGATATAATAAACGCAATAAGAACATTTTTTATACAAAAGCTTAATATTATCGTAGTTACTATAAATAATAGAATACTATATAAGAACATTTTCCTATAAAACATATAAAACGTTCCAAAGAAGAATCCTGCAAAATTAAATGGTCGAGTTGTAATCTTTTCATAGTTATTACCAATAAATGCTTTTAACAACTCATCATCATTGCTCAAATTTTGATTTTGTTGTGGAATTATTTGTTGATTAACAGATGTAGGATTAGTCTCTAAAGAATTCATACCATTAAGATTATTTGGTTGAGTATACATAGGATTTACTTGTTGTATTGGTGTAACATTTTGGGGACTAACAGGTTCTGTTGGAATTGGTGTTGGTGCTGTATTTTCGTTAGAAATAGGACTTGGTTGAGTATAGACCGGATTTACTTGTTGCATTGGAGCAACATTTTGGGTATTAACAGGTTCAGTTGGAATTGGTGTTGGTGTGGTATTTTCGTTAGAAATAAGACTTGGTTGAGTATAGACCGGATTTACTTGTTGCATTGGAGCAACATTTTGATTATTAACAGGTTCAGTTGAAATTGATGGTGGTGTAGTCCCTCCATTCGAAATAGTATTATTTGGTTGTTGTGGTGTACTTCCATTATTATCAAACATATTATTAGAATTGTTCATAAATAAAACTCCTTTTTATTTCCTTTACATATATGTTGCATGAATCCTAAACTGCACATATTTACGTGTCTTCCTTACTATTAATAATAGTATAACATTAATTGACATATTTTTTATAGCTTAAGTTAACAAAAAATAGAAATTTTACAAATATGTATCATAACATTTTTGGGGAAATAATACTTAAAACTTTTCAAATAAATACTTTTTCTGTATAATAAAAAAAAGTTAAAGAGTCTTTAGCATATGAAAAAAGAAAAAAAACTTATTGATTCGCTAAAAAAGATAAAAAATATTTCATTTTCATATTTATAGGTTGTTTTCTTTATTGTTCAGTAAGTGTATTAAGCCCTTTATTAACAGCTAGAAGAATTGTTGCATTAACAAGTTTTTTATGTCAGCAATTAATTTTTATTACCTTAGCTATTCTTTTTATAGAAATTACTAGCAAGAAATAAAAAATACCAAACTTTATATGAATTAGAATTAAAAGAAAAAATATCAAGTAATTTATAAATGGCTTGATATTTTTATTTTCTTAAATCTTATAATTATCTCATATTTTAAGTAAAAAAAAGAATTAGTATAAAACTAATCACTTTCTTCTATAAACTCAGATAAAACATATGGATCTTCCTTTGAACCTGTTCCTGAAGCAATTGTAACTCCGGGCTTTAAGGTTACAATTGGTCGAAGCCCAGCACTAAATTCTTTATCCTGTGAATTTTCATATAAAGCTCCTTGTTGATGTTGCCCACTTTCATTAATATATCTCCCTGAAAATTGTGAAGAAGATCCACCATACCAACGGCTTGAATACCAATATTTTTTAGCTGTACCTTTAGAACTAGCAGTTAAGTTATTACTAAACACAGTATTCATTCTACCTTCATCCGTTTGATATCCCATATCTCCGCATCCAGAAGATTCTTGAGATTCTTGCCATCCTTGAACCCCTGTTGTCCCACTACAATTAGCAGAATCTAAATCTGTAGAAATGATTGCAGTTTGATCATTATATCCTGGCATTCTTGATTTAGTCGTGTATGCTTTATCTTCATAAGCTTCTGCTAATTTTTTTAAAGCCCCCACTAAATGTTGATAGCCTACTTTACCTTTAAATTTTACTTCGATAGAAGACACAGATTCTGATATAATATCTATAGAATTATCATCATTTTTATTCAAAATTTGCCATGAATTTAATTCACTTGGATTTATGGTTTGAACTCCATCACTACCCGTATCTTCTTGACCTATAGCAAACTCAGTTTGAAAAGGCATATATTTTACATATTTTCCTTCAAGGTCACTAATACTTGCAAGTGTTTGAGCGTTTTCAAATACGACTCCAGAAACATCTAATTGCAAATCAACTGGCTTACCAATCAAATCCTCAGTAGCAGTATCTTCATCAATCCAAATATATAGCGAAAACTCTATATATTCACCAGGTTTAATTATATCTGTATTCAAAATCTTTTTTTCCACATTAGAATTCGCTTGCCCCGATGAAGTTTGAACATCCCCTTCCGTAGCGGTATAATTGCTTAGTTCAGATAAATTTTTGGCATTTTCTACTACTTTCGAATAAGCACCCTCTTCACTATTTTTCTTATTTAAAGCAAATTTTATCAAAGATTTATCAATGGGTTGTTGTCCATCTGTCTTATTATCATATATCAAAAGATTATACTGCATAGGTAGAGTTCCTGTATTCGTTAGACTAAATTTAAAATTACAACCTTCTGTAGAGCCTTCACTATCCGATTTTGGAGATAAACAACTATCATCATCTTCTGTTACACCAGTAGTAGTTCCTTCAGAAAATGTTATTTGCAGAGTTCCAGCCTTAACTACTTGATTATTGGTATTGTTGTTTACTTGTAAGAATAAGGCATAACTTGTTCCTAATACGACTAATGTTAAGCATATTACTACATAAGCAATGACCTTTGTTTCTCTTTTAAAAATCTTCTTATAGTTCATATTATCACCATACCATAATCATAACAAAAATATATTTATTTTACAAGATGAAAGAATTGTATTTTTTTAATTTGAATAACTTATCTTTTGAATCTTATTATTATTTTCATATTCTGCTAATTTTATTTGTATTTGATGTGTACTTTTTTCCATCATAGCAATCGATTGTAATTTTGCATGTAAAGGAATAGAAAATATGATAAAAGCTCCTGCAAATAAAATTTCTACTATATTTCCTACTATTAATCTATTTATATCTTTATTTACTTTCATTTCTCAAAACCCCTTTATTGCATAAAGTATAGCATATTTGAATAAAAAAAGCAAATTGGGGATAAAATATCTATAAAAAAAGAATTATTTGTAATCATAATTCTCAGAGTGTAGACAAACCCCTAGATTTTTTCTAAGGGTTTTCTTATGCAATTTTTAAAAACTGAAATTTTAAAAAATTTTTAATATTTTTAGAAATTTTGCCTAATAAATTAGAAGTTAGTAGAGGTATTCCATTTACTTTATCTTGCTTTATTGCTATATTTTTCATATTTTGGGCAGCACGGGAATTTATCAGTTTTAAAATATAAAAATTGTTCAAACCATTATAAAATGGTTATTTTTTTGTCAAATTTTAA
>CANQDC010000013.1 GCA_947591455.1 uncultured Bacilli bacterium
TCCTGGGGGGGGGGTATAATTTATAGAAGTTATGCTAGTTACCAGGAGAACAAAAGCTATAATGTAATAAAGGGAACCATCCCGGAATTTTCAACGAGTGATATCACACTTGCTTATACAATTAATCAAGAACGAAGTAAAGAAGCCTTTCCTGTAAAAGAGGATGGCTACGAAGTAAATAAAGTAACTTGTGATGATGAGGTACAAGCCGAATGGGATAAAGAAAATTGGAGCTTAAAAATAATAGGAAATAAAAAGCATGTAAACAAAATAAAATGTAATATAGATTTTACTGTAACATTATCTAATTATTTAATAGCAAAATCAGCGTATGATGACAGCATTGTAAAAGAAGAACACGAAGCAACCGACCAAACAGGAACAAATGCTACGATTGATTATCGATATGTAGGAGCAAATCCTAATAATTATGTTTGTTTGGAAGAAAATGGCCAATGTACAGATGAACAATTATATCAAATAATTGGAGTAATACCGACACAGTCAAGTGAAGGTGGACCATATGAAAATAGGGTAAAACTTGTTAAAGATATTAGCTATGGTAAAAAGTATTGGAGTGGAAGCTCACAAAATAAAAGTAATGATTGGACAAAAAGTACATTAAATACAGATTTATTAAATGGAACATATTGGAATGAAATAAGTACTTATAAAAAATATATTGATCCTGTTAAATGGTATTTAGGAGCTGAAATAAAAGGAGGCAATACATTAGTTTCTGAGTTTTATAAATATGAAAGAGGTAATACAGGTGGTTATTCTTCGCCAAATACAATATATACAATAACAAATGTAGGCTTAGTTTATCCAAGTGATGTTGGATATGCTACTAATGGAGATAGCAATATATCGAGAGATCAATGTTTGGCGGCCCCTATTTTTATAGCTCAATGGTCTAATTTAACTGGCTATAGAACTTGCGCTAAAAATAATTGGCTGATCAAGGACTTCTATTGGGCAATTACACCTTATAGACAAGAAATATTAGCTTGTACTTCTGTATCTGAAGGAATAAGTGGTGATAGTGTAGTTGCTAGTAATCAGCAAGCTGTTTACCCCTCATTTTATTTGAAGGCAGATGTAGACTATTTAAAAGGAACAGGAACAAAAGATAATCCATATCGAGTAACTATGGATTAAGAGTACTTGAAAATAACTAAAACCTAGACTATAATAAAGATATAAAATAGGAGGAAGAAGAAATGAAAATAGAAAGATATAAAGAAAACAAAAAAGTAAGAAATACCCTCCTAACTCTAGGAATAGCAAGTGTGATCCTGGGGGGGGGGTATAATTTATAGAAGTTATGCTAGTTACCAGGAGAACAAAAGCTATAATGTAATAAAAGGAACGATCCCTGATTTTGGATATGATGTAAAATTTGCTGTTTTAGTAGACAATAATAAAGAAGACAATATTCCAACAGAGCCTAAAAATGATAAAGGTAATTATTATAAAGTTAATATAGATTGTGGGGATAGTAAAACAACAGGTGAGTGGGATTATAATGCCTGGAATGTAAAATTAGAAAATGTAGAAGAAGGAAGCAGATGTAAATTATTATTTACATCAAACTTAACAGAAGAAGAATATAATAAATACATTGATGCAGGAGTAGCATACCGAAGAAATACATATCGGGGAAAAGATATAACTGATTACTATACTAATGGAAAACTGTATGATATGATATCAAGTGGCAAATTTGATGATATATACGTTGGAGATTATATAACAACCAATGAAGGTAATAATAAAGTAACATGGTTAATAGCAGATCTAGATAATTATTTATATTCTGGAGATACCCAATTAATCCAACATCATGCCACAATTATTCCTGCAACACCATTGGAAAATGCCAAAATGAATGAAACAAATGATACGACAGGGGGATATTATGGAAGTCAAATGGTACAGGAAACATTGACAAATGTATTAAACAAGTATATCCAATCAGTATTTGGAGAACATATATTAAAATATAAAAATAATTTAAGTAATTCAGTGGATGATAACTTACCAAACAAATATAATGTTAAAAAAGGTGCTAGTGATAAGGCTGGGTGGTATGAAAGACAATTAGATCTAATGAGTGAGGTAAATGTGTACGGAACAACCGTATGGTCTTCAAGTCCGCATGATATAGGAATCGATAATCGTCAGTATGCAATTTTTCAAATAAAGCCTGAATTCATTAATAGTTATGGTACTTCCAGATTTGGCTATTGGTTAAAAGATATAGCGTATTCGGCTGACTTTTCTTATGCTTCTGGCCACGGTATTTCTGTTCCCTACGGTGCGTCTAATTCGTTTGGCGTTCGCCCTAGATTTTTAATTGATTAAAATAGAGCAACCAGCTCTTTTTTTACTATTACAAAGATAAAAAGAGATGTTGTATTATTGTAAGGTATTAAAAATAGAATTTTATATTTGAAATGAATTATAAAAGTTTATATGAAATGGTTTAATTTAAGAAAAATTTTTTAAAACGATTATTAAAACCATTTAATAAAAATAAAGATGATAAAAAGCAGTAATGCTCCATATCATCCTTTTTTAGTTTCTTTATTTTTCTTAGGTATTTTAATTAAATAAATTATGTATGTTTTATCCATAAAAATTCAAGTAGCCATATAGGAATTTATTGATATTTATAATATAATTATATCAACAAAAGATTTATGAAGGAGATTAGTATGTTAGATAGTAATGATAGATATTTTGAAATATAAAATGATATTAAAAGAACTCTAATAACAACTCGGAATAAAATAGTTGAAAATGTAAATAAAGATTTAATTCTAATGTATTATAATATTGGCTTAAAGTTAATTAAAAATAATAAATGGGGTCTTCTTTTATTGATACGTTAGCAAAAGATTTAAAAATAGAGTTTAAAGGTATGTCAGCAAGAAATTTAAGATATATGCAAAAGTTTGCTAGTGAATTTGATAATAATGAATTTTTATTTAGGTGCTGTTGATAAATATATAAAAGATGAAACTGATAATCCAACATTTGGAATATTACTTTGCAAAGATAAAAAGAAAGTAACAGCAGAACTTGCTTTGAAAGATATTAATAAACCTATTGGCGTAAGCGAATATAAAATATTATCCGAAATACCTGAGTTTTTAGAAAATACATTGCCAAGTATTGAAGATATAGAGAAAAGATTGGAGGAAAATTCATAATGAATATAAACATGAATAAGGTTAAAATTTTTGTAACTATACCACCAGAAAATGTAGAAGAAGTTAGAAAAGTTGTATGTGAAGCTGGTGCAGGAGTAATTGGAGAGTATACTTATTGTACTTCTATAACAAAATCAATAGGAACTTTTATGCCTAATGATAATGCGAATCCATACATTGGTGAAAACAATAAACTAGAATTTGTCGAAGAAGAAAAATTAGAGTTTGTTTGTGCTATTGATCAAGTAAAAAAAGTAATTGCAAAATTAAGGGAAGTACATCCATATGAAGAACCAGCAATAGATATTGTTCCATTAATAGATGAAAGTTACTTTAGATAGAAGGAGAAGATTTATGAGTATTAAAAGAGTGAAACTAAACTATAAACCTGTAGCTAAAAGAAAATCGGAGTGTGTAAGGAAATCTGTGTAAATGGAACTTTCCAAGATAGGAAGTAAATTATTATTATTATTGCTTCTTTTTTTGTGATGTCAATAATAACATATAAATGATATTTTTCAAAGAGTATTTAAGTAGACATTCATGGATACATGCATCCAAGATTTTGGACATAAGAGTCTTTTGAAAGTTTAATACATGATATTGCAATAATGTCTAAATATTCGAGATTTTAAATAATTTTTTATAACATTTTCTTACGACATTTTTTACGACAAATAATCATATCGTTAAAAATTCTCACTTTGAAAATATTAGGAAATTACAAGAAATTTTAATAACTTTCTTATGGCATTTTCTTGCGACATTTCTTACGACATGGTATAATTAGATTACAAAAATCAGGAGGTAAAATTATGATAGATGTAATTGAAGATGTAAGAAATGAATTTAAAGTTAAATTAACAGATAAATTTGAAGAAGAAGCAAATGAAATTGCTGAATTAACTGAAACTCAAAAATCCATTATTAATTTAATGTCAGATTCACCGACAATTACACAAGAGGTGTTGTCAAAACTATTAGGTATTAATATTAGAACTGTTCAAAGAAATATAAAAATACTTATAGAAAAAGGACTAATTGAAAGAACTGGTGCTACTAAAAAAGGTGAATGGATAGTCAAAAATTGACAAACCTGTGACTTTTAAAACAAAATGTCCTAATAAAAAAGCAAATATATTTAAACAACAATTTTTTTAATTACAAAACAAAATGTCCTATAATACATTCTCAGAAAGGAGGATGTATTTTTAAAATGGGAAAATTAATAAATAAAGATTTATATGCTGAGACTATAAAAAAAGTAATTAATAAAGAATTTACCCAAAAACAAGCTGCTTTAAAGTTGGAAATAAGTGATAGACAAGTCCGAAGGCTTATTAATAAATATTATGTAGATGGTGAAGAAGCTTTTATTCATAAAAATATAAACAATAAATATGCAAAAAAAATCTCAGATGATTTGGCAAATGAGATTATCTCTCCTTATGCTCAACACAAAACAGTTAGATTATATAACGAAAATATGAAAAATGCAATTAGAGAAAAAAAGATAACTGAATCTCCGTTAAATATAAATCTTGTCAATAAATTTTTTAAATAAAGTTAAATCTAAGCTTGATACATTTTATTCAATGTATTTAATATAGAAACATATTTTGTAAATGATATAATAGCATTTTCAGTTGGCAAGTAAATTTTTTCTATATCATCATAAAGTAATGCAATAAGAGTATTTTTAGAATTGCTAACAATAATTCTATGTGGTTCTCTTATACTTATATTAGTTTGATTAAATTTAATAATATGACCCGATAAAAATTTAATATTAAGATTAGTTGTACTAACTTTCATTTTTAGTCTTTTTTTAATATCGCTAGGGAATTCTAAAGATTCTATGGTCGTTTTCATAACTATTCATCAACTCCTTTAAACAATGAAAAAAGCCCATAATATCAAATACTATGAACTTGTTTTATAAAAGAAAAACTCACACTTCCTAATAAGGTGTGCGAGTTTAAACCTCAATGGAGCAGATAGCGAGAATCGAACTCGTACCCTAAGCTTGGGAAGCTTGTATTCTGCCATTAAACTATATCTGCATCACAATATAATTATATTGCAAAATAGGTTTTTTGACTATTCTTTTTTTGATAAATTTTAAAATTTTTATAAAATCTTTTTTCATCATGATATACTTTTCATAGGTGATAAAGTTGGAATATAATTTAGAAATTACAGATTTAGAAAAAAAGTATCAAGATTTTCATTTAAATCATATAAATATAAAATTACCGCAGGGGAAGATTATTGGTCTGTTGGGTCAAAATGGAAGTGGGAAAACAACGACAATTAAAGCTTTATTAAATCTTATCTCTTATGATAAAGGAAATATAAAAATATTTGGTAAAAAGAGTACGGAGTTAACCAAAGAGGATCGAGAGAATATTGGAGTCGTTTTAGATGATAGTTTCTTTTCTCCAATTTTAAATGTAAATGATATAAATAAATTGATGAAACATTTTTATCAACATTGGAATGAAAAACTATACTATGATATGATTAAAAAATTTAAAATACCATGTAATAAACCGTTAAAAGAATTTTCAAATGGGATGAAAATGAAAATAAAAGTATTATGTGCAATCGCTCATGAACCAAAACTATTAATCCTTGATGAACCAACAAATGGTTTAGATCCAATTTTTCGTTATGAGATTGTTGATCTTTTTGCAGATTTTGTTAGTAATAAAGAAAATTCTATTTTAATGACGACTCATATTACTAGTGATTTGGAGCATCTAGTTGATGAAGTGATATTTATTGATCAAGGAAGGATTCTTTTAGATATTCCCAAAAAACAGTTAGAGGATGAATATGGAATCATTGAAGTACTTCCCGAACATTTTAATACAATCAAAAAAGAAGAGTATAAAAAATGTTTAAAATATAAAAATATATACTTCATTTTAGTTACTTCGAAACAAGAATTTCAAAAGAAATATCCCAAGTTCGAAATACGAAAACCTTCTTTAGAAGAAATGATGCTTTTACTTGTGAAAGGAGAATAAGAATGTATACAATAAAAGGCTTATTACAAAAAGATGTATATGTGTTTAAAAATTTTAAAGGAAATATTATTTTTAGTATTGTAATGTTTCTATTTTTAATTACAATGGCTTCTTTTCAAATGGATTGCTTTCTAGCAGGATCAATTTTATTCCTTATCTTTTTTGGTATGAATAGTATTTCTACTTTTTCTTATGATGAAAATGCAGATTCTGATAAATATTTATTATCTCTACCCATTACACGCAAAGAAATTGTTTTTTCAAAATATTTATTTGTTTTTCTAAATTCTTTTCTTTCTATTGCTATTGGTATTTTAGTAAGTTTTATAATAACTTTATGGGTAAGAGGAACAGTAAATCGTTTTGCTGATTCTTTAAGAATATGTTGTCTTTCTTTTACAAGTGTGTCTTTTCTTATGTGTTCGAATATACCATGTATTTATAAATGGGGAGTAGAAAAGGGAAGAATGCAATCGGTAATTATTCCAGCCGTATTTATTTTTGTCGTAGGAATTTTTGGAGGCATTCTGTTGTTGTTATTTCCAGAGATCTATCAAGAACTTGATTTACTTTCTTTATTTAAAATATCTCCAATCATTTGTCTTCTTTTAAATATTTTGTTTTATGGAGTATCGTATATGATTTCATATCATATTTTTGCTAAAAAATCGCTTTAAAGTTGTTTTTTTCTTGCCCAGTAAAATAAAAGTAGAAAAAACTCATGATAAATATTCTAATTGTATTTATTTATATATTTTGTTAAAATGTTCTTAGTATAAGAAGGTGATGCAAAATGGATAAAACCTGTCTTTTTGATGTAGCTTTATTTAAACAAGCCCAAATTGAATATACCATTAAAGAAGTTTATAAAGCTCTTTTAGAAAAAGGGTATGATCCTTTGAATCAAATTGTTGGCTATTTAGTTACCGGGAAACCTAGTTACATTTCCAATCATAAGAATGCTAGAAGCAAAATGATGGAGATTGATCGAGAACTGATCGTAGCTTTTTTATTGGAGAATTATTTAAAATGAGATATTTAGGATTGGATTTAGGAACAAAAACTTTAGGGTTGGCGATTAGTGATAAAACAAATACCATTGCGAGTCCTTATAAAACTCTTCGTTATCAAAATTATGAAGATTTATTAGATCAAATCGATGCCGTTGTCAAAGAAAAAAAAGTCGATACATTTATCCTTGGGTATCCTAAAAATATGAATAATAGTTTAGGGTTTGCAGTCCAAAGAACCAATGAATTTAAAGAGGCGTTAGAAAACTATTTTCATTTGCCAATTATATTAGTGGATGAAAGATTATCAACTATGGAGGCGGAAAATATCTTAATTCAAACGGATATGAAAAGAAAAAAAAGAAAACAAGTCATTGATGCTTATGCAGCAGCGATTATATTGGATACATATTTAAAAGAAAGTAGGGAAAGTTGTGGATACGAATAATAAAATCTTTTTTGCCAAAGATAATAAAGGAAAAGAAAAAGAATATGAAATTATTTACAAATTTGACTCCGATCAAACGAAAAAAAGTTATATTATTTATACCGATCATCAAAAAGAAAATGGCCTAGTCAAAGTATATGCCAATGTCTATGATAAAACGGGTCAAAGTAAAGAGTTATTACCAATTGAAACCGAAGAAGAATGGAACACAATCGAAGCCCTATTAGCGAAATTGGAGGAATTAACAGATGCAAAAAAATAAAAAACTTATTCTTATCCTAGTCTGTGTTTTTTTCTTTTTATTCGTAATTTTTGGTTCAGTGGGATATTATTTTTGGAGTCTTAATGGCTATGAGGATCAAAGTAGTATTACTTTTGAAGTTCGAGCGGGAGCGAATAAAAAACAAATTGTAGATGATTTATACAGTGCAAGATTAATTCATAGCAAAGTATCCACTTTACTTTATTTATTGATGCATCAAGATTTAACCTTACAAGCAGGAACCTATACTTTTACTAGAAATATGTCTGTTTCAGAGATTATAAATAAAATTAATCGCGGGGATATTCAACTAAATACAATTAAAATTACTTTTGTAGAAGGGAAAAATATAAATGACTATATAAATACGATTGCGGAATCTTTAAACATATCAAAAGAGGAAGTAAAGAGTGTTTTTACAGATCGAAAATTAATGGAAAGTTATGTCAAAAAATATGATTTTTTGACAACTGACGTATTAAATGATAATATTTATTATGCACTTGAGGGATATTTGTTTCCAGATACCTATGAATTTTTAGAAGATGTCACCGTAGAAGAAATTATTACGCGTATGTTAGAGAATACAAAACAAAAATTTGAAAGTATTGATTGGAATTCAAAATATTCTATCCACGAAACTTTAACTATGGCATCTATTGCAGAGTTAGAAGCAGTAAATCAAGTGGATCGGAGCAAGGTTGCACAAGTAATTTATAAAAGACTAGAAATGGGCAAAGGCTTAGGAATGGATGTTACGACGTATTATGCTGTTCAAAAACCACTAGGGGTAGATTTAACTATGGATGATTTAAGAAAGAATAGTCCTTATAATACCAGTGAAAGTAACCCAAGTATGAATGGAAAATTACCTATTGGACCGATTTGTAATGCGTCCTTAGAAAGTATTAATGCCGTCCTAAATCCAAGTGATACCAATTATGTTTATTTTTATGCCAATATAAACACGCATGAGGTATTTTTTGCAAATACTTATGAAGAATTTTTAAATATTCAAAAAGAAGTAGGATGATAAAATGAAAGAATTGCTTTTAGAAATGGAACAGTATGCGAAAGAGAAAAATGTTCCTATTATTGAAAAAGAATCAATTGCTTATATTATGAAATATATTAAAGCCAATAATGTTAAGAATATCTTAGAAATTGGCAGTGCGATTGGATATTCCGCTATCTTAATGGCCAGTGCGAGTCGTGATGTAAAAGTAACCACAATCGAACGGGATGAAATTCGCTATATGGAAGCATTAAAAAATATTAAACGTTGTGGATTAGATAAAGAGATAAATGTTGTATTTCAAGATGCTTTAGATGTAAATTTAACAGGGGTTTCTTATGATTTAATATTTATCGATGCAGCGAAAGGACAATATAAAAAGTTTTTTGAAAAATTTCAATATTTTTTAGCTCCTGGAGGAGTTATCGTAACGGATAACTTAAAATTTCATGGATATGTAGGGAAGAAAGAGAAAATTGAAAGTAAGAATTTACGAGGAATTGTTGAAAAAATTGAGATGTATATCGATTTCTTAAAAGAAAATGAAGAATTTGATACCGAATTCATTGATGTTGGAGATGGTATTAGCTTCAGTAAGAGAAAAAATGAAAATAAATAATTTTTTACTTGTGGTGACTACGGATGAAATAAAAAAATTGAAAGTTAAAAATGTTAACTTTCTTTTTCCTATAACCAATTATTCTGTGGGCTTTTTAAATACGTATGAGATAGGGAATATTACTACCCCAAATGCGTATCTTTATTTAAATCGTATTTTTGATACGGCTTCTTTAGCATTATTAGAGCAAGATTTAAAAAAACTACCCAAAAATATAAAAGGAATTTGCTTTACAGATTTTGGTGTATTGCAAATCATTCGCAAAATAAATATAGATGTGCAGTTATTTTATATGCAAAATCATAATACCACCAACATCGAATCTATTCATTACTATTTAGATGAAGTTGATAGCCTGCTCTTAAGTACCGATATCACAAAAGAGGAAATGATACCTATTTTAGATCAAGCCAAAAAACCATTAATCGTTCCTTATTTTATGAAAGTCGATGTTATGTATTCGAGAAGAAAATTACTAACTAATTTTCAAGAAGAGTTTTCTTTAGAGCACCAAAAAGCCATTTCTTTACAGGAACCAATTTCGCATGAATTTTTTGAAGCTGTGGAAAATGAGTATGGAACGGTTTTCTATCATGAAAAATTTATTGATTATCGGAATATTAAACATAACAATATTTTGTTTTATTTTATCAATCCACTTGGCCTAAAAATAAATGAAATCGTAAATATTTTAGAGGGAAAAGAAGTGGATGCCAGCACGCATGAAGGATTTTTAAATCAAGAAACCTATTATCAAATAAAAGAGGAGCAAGGATATGTCAAACATTGAATTACTAGCTCCAGCCGGAGATTTAGAAAAATTAAAAATTGCTTATTTATATGGAGCAGATGCAGTTTATTGTTCATTAAAACAATTAGGGCTTCGGGCAAATGCCAATAATTTTTCTTGGGAAGAATTAAAAGAAGCAACTATATTTGCTCATCACCTAAAGAAAAAGATTTATGTTACGGTAAATATTATTTTTCATGAAAAAGAACGAAAATTAGTAGAACAACAATTACTAAAGCTAGATGAAATAGGCATTGATGCCATTATTGCGAGTGATCTTTTAGTAATTCGTAAATGTCAAGAGTTGCATGTTTCTTATGACGTTCATGTATCAACTCAAGCCAGTATTTTAAATGGCGAAGCTGGCCTTTTTTATAAAAAGTATGGGGTTACGCGCTTAGTTTTAGCAAGAGAAGCCAATATAGAGGATATCAAAAAAATAAAAGAACAAACCAACTTAGAATTGGAGTGCTTTATTCATGGGGCGATGTGTACCAGTTTTAGTGGACGTTGTGTTTTATCAAATTACTGTACCAAACGTGATGCCAATCGTGGGGGGTGTGCCCAAATCTGTCGATGGACATTTGCCTATCCCAAAACAGAACAAGTCTTTAGTATGACACCAAAAGATTTAAATTTAATAGAATATATTGATCAAATGATTCAAGCGGGAGTGAATTCCTTTAAGATTGAAGGAAGAATGCGAGGCATTTATTATGTAGCCACTGTCGTATTAGCGTATCGAAGAATGATTGATAAAATAATCAAAAAAGATTTGAATCCTAAAGAAATCGAGTATTATTTACAGGTTTTAAACCGTTGTGCCAATCGGGAATCGGCTCCCCAATTTATTGAACATTTGCCAGGAAGAAAGGAACAATATTTTTTAGGCAGACAAGAAGTATCGAATCAAGATTTTTTAGGGATTGTTCTTGATTATGATGAACAAACCCATTTCGTTACTTTAGAACAACGGAATTATTTTAAAGTAGGAGATGAAGTTCAATTTTTTGGACCCAATCATGAAACGATTTCACACCAAATTACCGAAATAATAAATGAAGAAAATGAAAAAATTTCGATTGCCAATCATCCTGGTATGATCGTAAAATTTAAGATTCATTTTAAATTAGAAAAATATGATATGATGCGTATAAAATTGTTTGACAAACATACTTTTTTATAGTATTCTTAGTACTGATATTTTTAGAAGGTGAAGATATGAAACAAATTGAAAATATTATGCTTACTGCGGAAGGTTATTTAGAATTAGAGCAAGAATTAAATATGTTAAAAACAGAAAGAAGACCAGAAGTCATTAAAGCTTTAAAAGAAGCAAGAGCTCTAGGAGATCTATCTGAAAATAGTGATTATGATGCTGCTCGAAATGAACAAGCGCAAGTAGAAGCAAGAATTAAAGAATTAGAATTTAAGTTAGAACATTCTATTATCGCCGATGCCTCTAAATGTGATAGTGTAAACGTAGGAAATACAGTCACAATTAAATATGATGACGGAGAAATAGAAGAATATAAAATTGTTGGATCTTTAGAAGCAGATCCATTTGAAAACAAAATTTCCAATGAAAGTCCAATTGGAAAAGCAATCATTGGTCATAAAGTAGGGGAAGAAGTTGAAGTGACTTCTCCAAATGGCAATTTTTCAGTCGTAATTACAAATATTGCGTAAGGGAAAAACATCTGAAATCAGATGTTTTCTTACTTAAAAGTTAGTGTTTGCTTTTTAACAAACACTTTTGTATAATAGAGTTTGTTTAGAGGAGGAAGTTAAATGAAAAAAAACGTAATTGTTAAAGAAACGAAAGTAGATGGTTCTGATTGGCAAAAATGTTTAGATGAAGCATATAAAAAGAAAAATAAATCTGTGAAAATTGATGGTTTTCGTAAAGGAGCGGCTCCTAAAGAGATTTTTATTAAAAAATTTGGTATTGAATCATTATATATGGATGCTATTGATGATGCTGTTGAACAAGCTTATCAAAATGTTCTAAAAGAAACAAAAGCCGTACCGGTTTGTGAACCAAAGTTGGATGTAAAATCAGTAAATGAAGTAGAAGCCATTTTTGAATTTACGATTATAACAGCTCCCGAAGTAACGTTAGGGGAATATAAGAACTTAAAAGTCAAAAAAGAAAAAGCCAAAGTATCTAAAGAAGAAATAGCTAATGAATTAGAAGCTTTAAGAACGAAATATGCCGAAATAAAAGTAAAAGAAGAGGGAGCAAAAATAGAAAATGGGGACACGGCGGTTATCGATTTTAAAGGAATCGTTGATGGAAAAGAATTAGAAGGAGGAAATGGTGAAAACTATCCTCTAGAAATTGGTTCTCATACATTTATACCAGGCTTTGAAGAAGGATTAGTAGGGTTAAAAGTTGGAGAAGAAAAAGAGCTACATTTAACTTTTCCAGAAAATTATAAAGAAGATTTAAAAAATAAAGAGGTAACTTTTACGGTTACGGTAAGAGAAATTAAGACTCGTGTATTACCACAATTAAATGAAGAGTTTTATCAAGATTTAGGGTATGACGATGTAAAAACCAAAGAAGAGTTAGAAGCTAAAATTGAAGAAACTTTAAAATCTCGTAAAGAAGCAGAAATTGAAGATCAATATATTGAAGAATGTTTAAAAAAAGCAAGCGACAATATGACAATTGATATTAATGAAGAAATTATTGATGATGAAGTTCATCGAATGATTCATCAATTTGAAGAACAATTGCGTATGCAAAATTTAAATATTGAACAATATTTTGAATTTACAGGAATGACCCATGAAAAGTTACATGAACAAATGGAACCAGAAGCAACAAAAAGAATTAAATATCGTTATTTATTAGAAAAAGTAGCGGAAGTAGAAAAAATTGAAGTATCTGATAAAGAAGCAGATGAACAAGCAGAAGAAATGGCATCAAATTATGGAATTTCCAAAGAAGAATTACTAAAAGCTTATGGTAGTTTAGAAGTTGTTAAATATGATATTAAAATGCGTAATGCTATGAATATTATTAAAGGCGAATAAAAAGAGTAAGATCAAGTTTTTGATCTTTTTTTTTGTAAATTTTTTAGATTTTTTCTTATTAACTATTTACTTTTTTTTATGTTTCGTGTAAGATTATGGTAGACAGTGGTACATTGTGGTAGAAAGTGGGGGATCGAAATGTTTATGGGTGAATATCATCATACCATTGATGATAAATCAAGACTCGTGTTGCCTTCTAAGTTTCGAACGGAACTGAAGGATAAATGTATTATTACACGAGGACTAGAGAAATGTTTATACGTTTATTCTATTGCGGAATGGAATGAAATTGAAAAAAAATTAAAAACTCTACCTTTTACAAAAAAAGATGCCCGAACATTTATCAGAACCTTCTTTTCCGGTGCTACTGAATGCGAGTTTGACCGTCAAGGAAGAACTTGTATTTCCTCTCCACTCGTTAAGTATGCCAATTTAACAAAAGAATGTGTTGTTATTGGAGCAAATGATCGTATTGAAATATGGGATCAAAACGAGTGGGAGAAATTTTTGAATGATACTAGTGATAAACTCTCTGATATTGCTGAAAACTTATTTACGGATGTGGATTATTGATGAAACCAAAGCATTATAGTGTATTATTAGAAGAAAGTATGGATGGATTAGCAATTAAAGAATCAGGAATTTATGTCGATGCTACGGTTGGTTATGCCGGACATAGTAGTCATATATTAAAAAAAATTCCTCACGGTTTCTTATATGCTTTCGATGCGGATCAGGATGCCGTAGAATATGCCCAAAAGAAATTAGAAACCGTAAACACAAATTTTAAAATCTTCAATTGTAATTTTGTTCATATGAAGGAATGCTTAAATGAGGAAAATATCTCACAAGTCGATGGTATTTTATTTGATTTAGGAGTATCCAGTCCCCAAATTGATGAAGCAGAAAGAGGATTTTCTTTCATGCAAGAAGCAACTTTAGATATGCGGATGAATAAAAAACAGGCATTTACAGCCCACGAACTTATTAATACATATTCCAAACAAGAATTGATTGATCTATTCTATGCTTATGGAGAAGAAAAAAATAGTAAATTCATTGCAAGTGGAATTATAAAAGCAAGACAAAACAAAACAATTGAAACAACAACAGAATTAGTGGAAATCATTAAACATTCCGTAGGAGCAAAATACTTTAACCAAAAACATCCAGAAAGAAAGATTTTTCAAGCCATTCGGATTGAAGTGAATCACGAATTAAATGTGTTAGAATCTGTTTTACCAGAAGCCATTTCCCTTTTAAAACCAGGTGGAAGAATCTGTGTGATTACTTTCCATTCTTTGGAAGATCGCATTGTAAAACGGATATTTAAACAATATAGTGAAGTAAATGAAATGGTAAAAGGCTTACCAAATATTCCTGATGAATATAAGCCACTATTAAAACCAATCAATAAAAAACCAGTAGTTGCAAGTGAAAAAGAAGTACAAGAAAATACCAGAAGTAAGAGTGCCAAACTAAGAATTATGGAAAGGATTTAAAATATGAAAAAAAATACCAAAAAAACAGTTAAAATTTTAAAAGGAGAAAAATTGTTATACATGATACTTTTCTTTTTAGTAATTGCTGTACCAATTTCCAATGTATTTATTAAAGCCTTACTTTCTGAGACAAATATTGAAGTAGAACAATTAAAAAATAAAATTGAAAAACAATCCAACATTAATGAAAGTTTAAGTATGCAAATTAATGAACTTGCTTCTTTAGATAAAATTGAGGAAGTTGCAAAAAATATTGGTTTATCTTATAATAATGATAATATTAAAATCGTGAGTGATAATCATTAAAAGGAGATAGTTAAATGAAAAGAAAGAGTAGCGTACATATTAATATTAAAATAACTATGCTAGCTGTTTCTTTTTTATTTGTCTTAATTATTGCTAAATTACTGTTTGTATCTATATCGAATGATGTGGATGGCATTGATTTAAAAGCTTTTGCTGATAATCGGAATACAGAAGAAAAAACTTTGTATGCTTCACGAGGTACAATTTATGATCGCAATGGAGAAATCTTGGCAATTAATACCAATTCTTATACCGTGATTGCTTATTTATCGGCATCCCGTACAAAAGATGAAAAGAATCCTCAACATGTTGTGGATAAAGAAGCAACGGCCAAGGCTCTTAGTCCCATTTTAAAACGTAGTGAAGAAGAACTATTAAATCTATTGAATCGTGAAAATTTATATCAAATTGAATTAAGAAGAGGAATTACAGAAGTTGAAAAAAATGCGATTATAGCCCTTGATTTGCCGGGAATTGATTTTGAAGCTGGTTACAAAAGAAGTTATCCCCTTGGGGATTATGCCTCTTATATTATTGGTTATGCCAGAAAAGATGATTCGGGTGAAATTACAGGAGACATGGGAATTGAAGCCTATTTTAATGATACTCTAAAAGGAGAAAATGGCTGGGTAAAATATCAAAAAGATGCGTATGGGTATCAAATGCCCAATACTTTAGAGCTTTCTGAAGAAGCCAAAAGCGGTTCGGATATTTATTTAACTTTAGATCAAAATATTCAACTGATTGTTGAAAATGCCATTAATACTTTGGAAAATAACTATAAATCCGGGTGGGCGACTTTCTCAGTCATGGATGCGAAAACAGGAGCCATTTTAGGAAGTGCTTCGACCCCAAGTTTTAATTTAAATACTTTGGATGGATTGGAAAGTTATTTGAATCCATTAACATCATATGTTTATGAACCAGGTTCAGTTATGAAAATATTCTCTTTTATGAATGCTATCGAAGAAGGAATTTATGATGGAAGTGCCACATTTAAATCCGGTTCGATTGAACTATCGGATGGGACCAAAATCAAAGATTTTAACAATACCGGGTGGGGGTATATCGATTACGATACCGGGTTTGCCTATTCTTCCAATGTAGCAGCCACCAAATTAGCTTTAGCTCTTGGGGCACCCAAACTACGAAGCTTTTATGAGACCCTTGGTTTTGGAAAAATTACCGGGATTGAACTTCCCGGAGAATTATCAGGTACCGTCAAATTCAATTATGAAAGTGAACTTGCCAATGCCAGCTTTGGTCAAGGGATGACTATTACTCCAATTCAAATGTTACAAGCCTTAACCACCATTGCCAATGATGGTGTGATGTTAAAACCTTATATTGTCGATCGGATTGTCGATGATAAAGGCAATGTGATAAAAGAAAACAAAAGAACGGAAATTACTTCAGTAGCCAGTAAAGAAACCATCAAAAAAATTCAAGATTTAATGTATAAAATGGTCAATGATGGTTTTGCTTCTAGCAAATTATTTGCTCCAGATAATGTATCCTTAATTGGAAAAACAGGTACCGCCCAAATAGCAAGTGGACAAGGGGGCTATTTAAAAGGAGAATTTGATTATATCAAAAGCTTCGCTGGGTTGTTTCCTTATGAAAATCCCCAATATATTATCTTTTTTTCCGTAAAACAATTAATTGGAGATACAAATGATATTGCAAATATTGTGAGTAATGTAGTAGAAGAAGTAGCCAAGACCATGAATTTATCCGAAGCCATTAATGATGTAGATGTCACCAAAATTATTGATTTATCGAGTTATATATCAAACCAAGTAGAAACGACGGTCGAAGAATTAAAAAATAAAAATTTAACCCCAATCGTGATTGGAAAAGGGAAGTATGTAATTAACCAATATCCTTTAAAGAGGCAAAATATTTTAATGGGAACAAAAGTATTTTTATTAACAAACGATACCAGTTATACTTTACCCAATATGATTGGATGGAGTACGAGTGATGTTGTATCTTTTTGTAATTTAATTGGCCTATCGTATGTTTTAGATGGCTATGGAGTAGTTTCATCTTTAAATATGAGTGAGGGCAGTCCTATTGATTTTAATACCCCTTTAGAAATCCATTTATCTTAATTTGCAATTTGGAAAATTATATAGTACAATAAAATTAATAATAGAAGGAGAACAATATTATGAATGATCAACAAAATGCACAATTAATTAATCCAGAGGTACTTCATTTAAAACATGAATTGCAACAACATGAACAAGACGTTGTGTATAAAAGAAAAATTGTAAGAGATTTACAAGAATTTAACGATTTATATGCTGAATTGTCACAAATTATTGATGAGAAAGAAGAATTAGTAGAAAAACATGCTTCAGACGAACAATATAGAAAAGACTTTGCCTCTTATTTAGAAGAGGAACTAAGTTATCTTGATCTTATTGGGGATTTAATGAAATCATTAAATGATTATCATGCCAATCATCCCTCTTTAAGTAGCCAAGAAATAGAAAATGAATGGGCAGATGTTCATATTTTAGTTTTTGCTGAACACATCAAAAGACAACAAAGAGGATTAAAAAGATTTAAAGATAAATATTCAAATATCGAATATCAAAATTTATACGATCAATTTCAATTACGTTTTGATCGTATTGCCAATCAAATGGTAAAAGCAAGAGATCGTATGAATCAAATTGCTTTAGATAATGTCAATAATTCTCATAAAGAAGAAAAAAAGGAAGAGACTGCGCTTGTCAAACAAGATGTGTTTATTAACGAAGAAGAATTTAATAAAATGAATTTAGAAGAACAAATAAGTCATTTGAAATTTCTTATGAAGTTAATTCAAGGAATCAATTTGCAAAATAGTGATTTAAATGATACAAATATAAATACCGTAGAATACTATGTAGACTATGAAATTGCGAAAATTCCTGCAGAGTATCGAGCTATTTACGAAAGATATGCCGCTCTTTTGGAAAATTTAAATAAACAAAAAGTAGAAGAAAATTCCCAAAATGATCTTTTTGGCCAATCCGTAGATGATTATATTGAACAAAGTGATATCTTCATGGACCAAAGTATTAAATTACAAAGAAAGATTTATGAAGAAGAAGCTTCGATGAAAGTTTTAGTAGAAAAAGCAGAAGAAAGAAAACAAGAACTTTTAAAAACAGCTTCTGCAAATGAAATAGCCGTTTATTTTACTACAGTAACTTTATATGAAAATTCAAAAGTAGAAATTTTAAAAGAAGATTTAAATTCTTTTATGGTTTTAGAAACGACTCGAGCTGCTTTATTAAAAGAATTTAGTGAATTACTAAAACAACATGGTATGAATTCTGATTGCTTACAAAATGAAGAATTTATGAATGAAGAAGAATATGAAAAAGAGTTTGAACAAATTAGTAATCATATTCGTTTCATTCAATCCTATACGAATCCAGGATTAGAAAGAGATCATGAAGTTCAAAAAGATATTCAAAAATTAAATGCCTTAAGAAACACAAAATCTTTTATTCATACCAAAGATTTAATGTATTTCTTTATCGAACTAGGATATAGTAAAAAAGAAAGTCTTCATTTAGCCAAAATTAGTTTACATCCTTCTTTATTAGAACAAGAAAAGAAAGTTGCTGAACAAGAAAAAGAAGCTGTATTTACTTTCTTAGAAAAAACATTTACTCAAATGTTTGATGATCTAAAAAAAGAAGAAGTAAAGACACAAAGAAATGCTACAGTAAAAGAACATCTTAAGAAGATCGAAATGAAAGCTTATGAACAATTGAGTCCTTGGCTAGCTGCTTTAAAATTAAATTTTGAAGAGATCAAACAAGTTCAAGGAATATTAAAAAAGGTGGAAAAAGAAAAAGTAGATCCATCGAAATTTGATCCAGATGCGATCGAACCACCTTATCGTTTAGGACCAGATGTAGCACCACAACCTCATCAAGAAGAAGAGTTACCTAAAGAAGTAAATAAAGACATCATAAAATTAGAAATCTTTAAAAATAAATGTAAATCGCTTTTAAAACATGTTCACAAAAATGTTTCAAAAGCTTGTCAAAGAGGAAAAAAGAAAGTCAATGGCTTTATTTCTAAAATAAAAGCAAAACGTCAACCAAAAAATAAAATGGAAATATACGTAAATATCAAAAATAAAGTAGCTGCTGTCTTTGTTATGACCGGATTTGCGACGATGCTTGGTGCAGGAGCCGCTAATGCGAGTACCCAAGAACCAGTAAAAATGGATAAAAGTATAACGTTTGAAACAAAGAGTATCGATCTTGATCAATATGCTTCTGAAATAGGAAAACAAATAGCTGCAATGCAAGTAGTGGAAGAAGAACCAATCCAAGAAGTAGTAGAAAATAAAGATTTAGTTGATGTAGAAGTAAATAACGAAAATACTCTTGATTTTGATTCCCAATTTACATTAGCAGGTGATGATGTAAATATTTATACCAATACACAAGATGCCATCTATGAAACAAATGGAAAAGATCCTTATTTTTCAGCGGATACCCTTCGTGATGTTACCGGTTTAGTTTATGAATATAATGGAGAATATATTTCCTTAAACGAAAATGATCCGGATGTCGAAGCCAAAAAAGCAGCCTTAGAAAGTAATGGAGCCAAACCAGTGGCAGCTATCAGTAAAATAGCAGGAAATGATGGGATTGAAGGAAGATATAACGTAAATGATATCCAAGTAGAAGGAAGAGGAGGACGCTAATGAATTCTATTGAATTATACGATATCTTAACTTTAGAAGACGATAAAGAGTATACAGTAGCCAATATGATCTTACATAAAGATGTAGAATATCTCTATTTAGTCGAAGTAGATAAAGACGAAAATATAATAGAAACCAATCAAAAGATTGTTCGCCGAATCATTACAGATGGTATGGACGGAGTAGAAATTGTTACCGATAAAGAAGAATTAGAAGAAGTATCCGAAATATTTCACGACTTATTCGCAAAAATGGTAAAAGAAGAAAAAGAATAAAGAAAGCAAGAAACTGATCCAAAGGGTCAGTTTTCTTTTTTTGCCAAATTATGGTAAAATAAAGCTTAAAGGGAAATTGTCTATCACGAGCGATTCGCAGTGTGTTTAAAAGGGTTACAATTATTTAGATATAATCTAAAACTTTTACTGACTGGAAATTTTAATTCTTTTACTTTATCATTTTAAAGTATATAAATGTAAGAATTTCCCTTTTATAAAGGAGTAAAGATGTATGTATGAGTTTTCAAAACGAAGTCGTTTATTTTTACAAATGAAAACGAAAAAAGATTTACTAGACGTATTAAATATCAGTGAAAAAAAACTAAACTATCTTTTGTATACCTCGAATGATTTATATACATCTTTTTTAATAAAGAAAAAAAATGGCAGTATGCGCCAAATAGTAAGTCCAGTGCCTGAATTAAAAAAAGTTCAACGCGATCTTCATGCCTTCTTACAACAAAATTATTTATTTGACGAAAGTACGGTGCAAGGATTTATTAAAGGACATAGTATAAAAACCAATGCCTCTCTTCACCAATCTGCCAACTTCATCTTAAATATAGATTTACAAAATTTTTTCCCCACCATCCATTTTGGAAGAGTTCGAGGTATGTTTATGCATGAGCCTTTTTCTTTTCCCAATGAAATTGCGACGATTCTAGCCAAATTGGTTTGTTATCAAAAATCTCTTCCTCAAGGAGCCCCAACTTCACCAGTGATTGCCAATATCATTTGCTATAAATTAGATCGTGAACTAAATCATTTCTGTAAACGATATAATTGTACCTA
>CANQDC010000014.1 GCA_947591455.1 uncultured Bacilli bacterium
GTTCGACTTGCATGTCTTAGGCATGCCGCCAGCGTTCATCCTGAGCCAGGATCAAACTCTCAATAAAAAGATTTATATAAAAAAATCTATATATTTTCGTTTAATCTTAGCTACTCAAAATTGACTTTTTTACTTAGTTTTCAAAGATCATTTTCTTACGCTTTTCTTGCAAGCGCACTAGTAATATATCAAATCATTTTATACTTGTCAACATTTTTTTACATTTTTTTTAACAATTTACATTTTCTTTTATTTCCTATTGTAAAATGCTATGATTTGATATCTTTTTTTGTGCTTTTTTATATCAGCACGCTTTACATTTTACCCTATATTTTATGTAAATGCAATAAAAAAATGCTAATTTTTAGCATTTTTTTTCAATTTTAAATATTTTTGAAAATATTTCTCTATGCATTCCTTATTAAAAGGGTCTTTATCTTCTTTTTTTAGCGAAATGAGTACTTGTAATTCATTTTCTAATATCTTATCTAATTCACTACTATAATTCATAATTTTTTTATGATATTTATATTCGTTTCGATCTAAAATATGAAATCCTCCATCCGGAAACACTCTTAAGTCCAAATCATAATCAATATATTTAATTATATGATTATCAATGATAAAGGGTGAAGCAATATTACAATAATAAAATAATCCTTGTTGTTTTAATTGAGCAATAATATTAAACCATTTTTTTTTATAAAAAAACAAAATTGCTATTTCGTTGGTATGATAACTTCTACCATCACACTCTGTAATTTTAGTTTTATCATTTGCACAGACAATTCTATCTTCTGTAATTTCTAAAACAATCGCTTCTGCGCATACTCGATGAAGAATTCCATTATGTTTATAACAATGAATCGTAAGACAATCTCCAACTTTAATATTGTCCATAATTCTCCTCTTTCAATTCGTATTATACAATATTTTTGTTAAAAAAGAAAGAAGGTTTATTCTTTACTCATTTTGGGCAAGTTCTACAGCTTTTAATAATTGTTCATCTTCTTCCGTTGTTTCATCATCTTCTAAATAGTAATCTGGTGCAATTCCTTGTCCATCAATACAAGTTCCGTTAGGCGTTAACCAACGAGCCGTTGTATATTTAATCATACTTCCATCATTTAAAGAATGGGTTTGTTGGACTTTTCCTTTTCCATAACTATCTATTCCGACTGTGACACATTTTTGATTATCCTTTAAAGCAGCAATTAGAATTTCCGAAGCAGAAGCACTATTGTCATTAAATAACATAACTATTTTATAATCCCGTTTTTCATCCGTTGTATCTTTATACTCTTTTACATCATCTTTTTCTTCTAATGAATAAATAATTTTTCCTTTTTCTAAAAACATACTAGCCACATCATTTGCAGCAGATAAGTATCCCCCTGTATTATTACGTACATCTATAATTAAAGATTGAATACCACTATTTTCTAACTCTTTTAAAGAAGAGTCTACTTGCTCTTTTAAAGTATTGGAAAAAGTAGTAATTTTTAAATACCCAATATTTTCATTTAGAATCTTGCTTTCTATAGCAGGTATTAATAATCTTTTATTTTCTACTTGATATTCGAAAGTATTCTCTGCTCTTTGGACTTTTATAGCAATTTTTTCTCCTTTTTTCATATCAGAAATTTTCTTAGCTAATTCACTAGACGTTAAATTGGTTATATCCTCATGATTCATTTCGATAATTTTATCGCCAATTTGCAAACCACTTTCTTGAGCCGATCCGCCTTTTATAAATCCTACGATTTCTTTTTCACTATTTAAAGAGATGCCTATCCCTTGATATTCTCCTAGTAATTGCTCCGCTAATGCTTGGGTTTCTTCTTTATTCATATAAGTAGAATAATCTTCTCCTAAATAATTAAACATAGCATTTATAGCACTTTCCAAAAGTTTTTCTTTATCTACATTTTCATAATATTGATCAATTAAGGATGCATATACATCTAAAAAATTTTTTAAATCAGTATCTTCACTTAAATCTTTATATGTTAAGTTTTTGGTTAATTTATTTTGATTATAAACAATGATCCCCGTAGTTAAGCTAGTTAAAAAAGCTGTTGCAAGAATTATTAAGATCACTTCTTTTAAATTAAAGCCTTTACTCATGTTATCCCTCTTTTGTATCTTAGTTCATCATATCATAAATTAGAGGCAAAAAAAAGAATTAACTTTAAATTGTTAACTCTTCCTTAATTTTGTCAATATTTGTGATAAATTTCGTCACTTTTTGGTTTTTAACTTTTATTAAAGTAATTTTCCCTAATTTCAAATTATCTATTGAATCAAATTTTGTAGAAATATTTTCATCTGTCGCTACATATTCTTTATTTAACTCATTTGATAAGTCTATATGATATATTTTTAAACTCTCTTCTTTGGCCGTATATTTTGAAACCAAGGCATTGTAATAATTTACATTGGTATCTTCACTATTAAACGCTAAAACATAATATTCTTCTTGAGGACGATTTAACATAGTTCCTACAATAGCTACATCATAATTAATCACACCACTTGTATATTCTGCATTCGCATTTTTATTTTTAAATAAATCTTTTGTTATAAATGCTCTTGTAAAAAAATAGATACCCGTTATTATAATTACAAGTCCTAAAATAACAAAAATAAATTTTTTTATCTCTTTTTGTTCTTCTGTTTCAAATTTCATTTTTTTATTTTTTTTCATCTTGCTCACCTACTTGGTATTATACCATAAATTAAAAAAGAAACACAATACTATGAACTTTTATTTCTTCTTCATTAATGTTTCTTCAATACGTAACAAACGATTGTATTTTGCAACTCTTTCTCCTCTAGAAACGGATCCTGCTTTTATAAATGGTAAATTTAAACCAACTGCAAAATCAGCAATAAATGTATCTAACGTTTCCCCACTACGATGGGATATAATCATTTTATAATTATTTTTTCGAGCGGTAACGATTGTTTTGATTAATTCAGAAATCGTTCCAATTTGATTTGCTTTTAATAAAATGGCATTGCCACTTTTTTCTTTTGCAGCCGCTTGTAAATAGGCAGCATTGGATACAAAATAATCATCTCCAACAATGAGTACTTTATCTCCAATTAATTTTGTTAATTCTTTTAAACTTTCAAAATCATTTTCATAATAAGGATCTTCGATACTCAAAATTGGATATTTTTTAATTAAAGCTAAGTAATATTTTGTTAATTCTTCTTTGGCAATTTCTTTGTTATCTAAAAAATAAGTATTTTTTTCTTTGTTATAAAGTTCGTTGGCCGCAATATCTAGAGCAATATAAACATCTTGCCCAGGAATATAATTACTTTCTTTAATCGCTTTCATAAGTAAATCTAAAGCTAAACTGTTATATGCTAAATCAGGGGCAAAACCACCTTCATCCCCTACTGCAGTGTTTAAGTTTTGTTCTTTTAAAATTTTTTTAAGAGTAAAAAATATTTCGGTCGCACACTGAATTTTGTTTTTAAATCCCTTCATTACAGGAACAATCATAAACTCTTGGATATCTAAATTATTTCCTGCATGAACACCACCATTAATAATGTTAATTAACGGAATAGGCATAGTTACTTTCCCATTTGAAATGTATTCATATAATTCCTTGCCACTATTTTTGGCAAGAGCTTTGGTCGTTGCTAAAGAAACGGCTAATATGGCATTTGCTCCCAATTTTGATTTATTATATGTTCCATCTAATTCTAATAAAGTTTTATCTATGATTGTTTGATTTAATTCTTTCCCAATTAATTTAGGTTTTATTATTTGATTAATATTAATTACCGCTGTTAATACGCCCATCCCATGAAAACGGTTTTGATCGTGGTCTCTTAGTTCTAAAGCTTCTCTAGAACCCGTAGATGCTCCACTAGGAATAGATGCGGTTACTTTTATATCATTAGATAAAAACATATCCACCTCAACGGTAGGATTTCCTCTTGAATCTAATATTTCCCGAGCTATTAAATCTTTAATTGTCGTCATATTGCACCTTCTTACTCTTCCATAAATAGTATACCCAAACTATAAAAAAATAGCAATTAAAAAACAGGAAATTCCTGCTATTTAAATAACTTTATAAATTTTTTACTTCTTCTTTTTAATAAGACTAAATTATTTAAATTTACAACATTATATAGAATAATAAAGATTCCAATTGTTTTTGTAATTAATATGGTTCGAAAAGGATTAATTATCAATATAATTCCCATAAATAGTAATAATAATGTAGACATTAAGAAAATACGATTACTTTCTTCATTTACTTTTCTTAATTGATAAAATACAATTAACTTACATAAAGCTTCAATGACTAACCAAATTCCTAAACTAATATTTAAAATATTTATAAAAGTAAACGGATTAATCATAATTAATAAAGAAACTAATATTTCTAATATTCCGGTCCATAAATTATATCTAAAAAATTTAATTTTGCTTTTATCAATATAAGTATAAATTTGCAAACACCCTGCTATAAAGAAAAATATTCCAACTAAGATCCCCGTTACATTACTAGCTATTTCACTATTTAAAAATATAATTACTCCTAAAATTAAGTAAATAATGGAAAAACCCATCTCCGCCAATACTATTTTATTAAACTTTTTTTCTATATTCATAATACCATCCTTTTTTGTATCTAAAGTATAGCATATTTTGTTTAGAATGTAAATGAATTGATCATTTAATTAAATGTCCAAGGAGATTCGCTCGTTCCATCCCCTTGAGAAGGAGTTAAGCCTGTTTTTAGTGTGATAATTGGACGAATAAAATCACTAGCAGAACCATTTACAGTTCGCCCGTTATCCGCGGTACCAACCGTATTTATAAACCTCATATAAAAATTACAACTTGTTGTACTACTATTACACCAATAGTATCTCCCGGCTATCCAATACATTCCATTTTTGTCTTCTGAATTTACACTATAAGCAAACATTGTTTGTAATATATTTCTAATTAGATTTACATCAACCGCAAACCACATATCACCTCCACCATAGGGTTCATTGTTTACGCCATTCCAACCTGTACTATGATCCCCTATTTTTGACTTATCTAAATCCACAGTTAAAAATTCGGTTTGTCCATTATATCCCGGATATCTTGAACCTATGGTATAGTCACTATTTGTATAAGCACTGGCAATCATATTTAAAACACCTATATAATTTTTATATCCTGTTTCTCCTTTGAAATATATTCTATTACTGGATGTATACTCACTAATCATGTCAATGGTTCCGTCACTATTTATTTGTAAGACACGCCATACAGCAAGTTCATTTGGAGTTATTGTTTGATCTTCTGTATACCCAGTCAATTCTTTTGAAATCGTAAAAGTTTCTGTTAGTGGAGTCATCTTAACATAATCTCCTGGTTTTACTTTTTCACTAAAAGTTGTCTTTTCTTTAAAGTCTACTGTACATCGGATTGTTTCTGAATTGTTTACATTACTTATATTCTTTAAACCCCAATTAATATTGTCCCATTCTGCTGTAATATTATTTTTACATTCAACATTTTGGCCAACATACTTACTATCTTTGGTCGGAAAAGAATTATTATTATCATCTTTCCCATCTATCGTGTAAGCAAGTTTAATGTCATAGCCAAAATCAGGGATTGTCCCTTTTATTACATTATAGCTTTTGTTCTCCTGATATGTAGCATAACTTCTATAAATTATACCCCCCCCCCAGGATCACACTTGCTATTCCTAGAGTTAGGAGGGTATTTCTTATTTTTTTATTTTCTTTATATCTTTCTATTTTCATTCTTTTTCCTATTTTATATCTTTATTATAAGTTGAATTACTTTTAATTACAACATCTTTTGTTGCGTTTTCTTTAAATTTTTATCTTAAAGAATAAAGATATAACATTAACGCTGTAATATTAATAAAATTAAATATATGTTTATTACAATAATATATAGGAAAGGTATTTAGTTGCTACGTGCCTACCTCTCTTTATTGATAACTATTATAAAATGAAAAATGGCACTTAAACGTTAAATTAATGTTTAAATGCCGAAAACAGTAAATATAGGTAGGCATTCAGCATAACGATACCGAATTGCTTTCCTTTTTTATTTTATGTAAATTTCTTTACGTATATTCATTTTAGCATACTTATATTACTGTAACAAGCAATTTTATTCATTCGCACTTATAGTTATTAGGTACGGATGCTCCTTTTCTCCTGTCCCGCTTAAATACTTTACTCCTGTTTTTAAATAGAAGGAGGGATAAATAGGGAAGCCATAAGAAACACCTGATCCATCACAGCCTAAGCCAGAAGCTATAGCTGTAAATATTGTTCCATAACCTTTATCTATGGGATTCAACAAATAGAAATTTTTTCCTTGATAAACCCAATCGTTTTTTACACAAGTTAAATATTCAGGTGAATCTCCCCAGCTTTTAAATTCTTTTGCTCCGTATTCATGTATATCATGTTGTAAACACATTTCTCTAGTTATAATTTTATCTCCACCTGTTGCGTATCCATAATCACTTGGATATATTAATCCTATATTAGTTATTGCAGCAAGTTCATATCCAGTTAAATCTCGTTCTTTTCTATAAATTGTTGATACAAATGAATCATTTACATCTGCATCTTTTACATTATATATCCCTAAATACCATTTGGCTGGATCTATATATTGTTGATAATTACTTATTTCATCCCAATATTCTTTATTTAATGTTTCCGTATTTAATGTACTCTTTGACCAATAAGTACTATGAATATTTATTCGTCCACTCCATTGATAGTCATTTCTACCATTAAGTGTAGTAAACTTTACAAGTTTTACTCGATTTTCATAATTTCCATCTTCTGTAGATTGAGTTGGTATCACACCTACTATTCGATATAATTCATCATCTGTACATTCTCTATCACTTTCTAAACAAACATAATTATTTGGATTTGCTCCTATATAGCGATAATCTGTTGTGGCATTATCTCCTGTTTGTTCAGTTGCTTCATGCATTTCTTTTACAATACTTTCATCATATGATGATTTAGCTATTAAATAATTAGATAATGTTACAGTAAAATCTATATTACATTTTATTTTGTTTACATGCTTTTTATTTCCTGTTATTTTTAAGCTCCAATTTTCTGTATCCCATTCGGCCTCTACTTCATCATCACAGGTTACTTTATTTACTTCGTAGCCATCCTCTTTTACAGGGAATGCTTCTTTACTTCGTTCGTTATTAATTGTATAAGCAATCGTTACATCACTCGTTGAAAATTCTGGGATTGTTCCCTTGATTACATTATAGCTTTTGTTCTCCTGGTAACTAGCATAACTTCTATAAATTATACCCCCCCCCCAGGATCACACTTGCTATTCCTAGAGTTAGGAGGGTATTTCTTACTTTTTTGTTTTCTCTATATCTTTCTATTTTCATTTTTTCTTCCTCCTATTTTATATCTTTATTATAAACTTATCCTTTTTTCTTTGCAATAGAAAAAATGATCCAATTAGATCATCTTATTTTTCTACTTGAGCACTTGTTACTATATCTGCATTTGTTAGAGAAGTTGCAATAGATAACAATTCTTCACCTGATAAGTCATTTCCTGCTAAATAATAATCCATGTTATTACTTGTCCAAGACAAGGAATTTGCTTGTAATGCTGCCACAGAATCATTTAATAATAACGGATCTCCATATACAGGGATTATTTCAAATTCATTGGCAGAAGTGGCTTTTTCTTCTACCAGTACAAAGTTTTTACTGCCACTATAAGTTAATATAACTCGATCTCCTTGTTCTGTATCTAAAACATCTTTGCTCGTTAAATATGTTTCACTCGGAATATAAAGTGGATATATTATATCTTCTATTGCTCCACTTTGTTCTGTTTCATTATTTTGACAAGTATTTCCTTCACAATTTTCTTCCTCTTCTGTATTACAACAATCTTGATCAATTAAATCATCTAATTTAAAGTCATCTTTATTTAATCCTGCTTTTAAATCTAATGATTTTATATCTACTTTGATTTTTAAAATATCATCTTTCGTATATACTTCTACTTTTTGAATATTCATTTCTTTATCAAAATAAATCTTTTCGTAAGATAATTCGCTATTATTTGGATAATTTACAGTTGCTTTTATTACATAATTTTGATCAATTTCTTCAATCGTACTATTTTTATCATTTTTTATATCATTTAATAAGGAAGCTAATAAATAAGATTGACTGGAGTTATTTGGCCATTCACTTTGAAATTTAAAGCTTTTATTCAAACTTGGAGTTACAACATACACACCATCTGTATTTTTTAATATCACTTGTTCATGATTGTTGGTTTGATTAATTAATCTAACTTTATAATAATCATCTTTTAAATAAGAAGCTTCTACAGAGTAAACATAAGTATCGTCATTGTTAATTATTTCCATGGAACCTTTTAACAAATACGATTTTGTTTTGGCTACTTTATTTTCAAACTCATTCTTGGCTTTATTTATATCTACTTTTCCACATCCCGTTAAGATTAACAAAAGAACTGTTAAAATACCTATTTTTTTCACTTAACCACTATCCTTTTCTAATTAAATATATTTTTATCCTTTTAAAATATTCATGAATAAGTTTTTTCTTCTTGGCCATAATAAGAATAAAGGTGAGTGATAAAATGGAAACTGTTCATAAAGTATGTTTAGTATTCACTATAGTTGGAGCTTTAAACTGGGGCTTAATTGGATTTTTTGATTTCAATTTAGTTGCCGCTTTATTCCAAGATAATAGTGCTATTACTAGAATAGTTTATAGTATAGTTGGTATATGTGGTTTAATAAATAGTGCGCTATTATTTAATCATATTACTAAAGACCCTAAATAAAAAAAGTGCCTTTAAAAATTAGGTACTTTTTTATTTATCAATAATTTTAATTTTAACTTTATTTGTAATTACATAAGAAACTCGTGGATCGTCATTATCAATTTTTAATTCTACTTCGTAATCTCCTGGAGTATATCCTGCTAAATCTACATACGCTGAAATGTTTTCTTCTGTAATCGAATCAATAACGGATTGAACTCCTTTCACTTGAACCGCAATGGCATTGGCATCTGTTAAATTTACTTTCAAACGATCATCTAAGTTTTTATTGGAAATGGCACTAATATTTAATGTTTTTTGTTTTTCTTCTCCAAAACTTACAATGATTTTGGCATTTGTTTCACTGATATAACGAACTCCATTTGGTTTGGCTACAGTGACATTATAAGTTTTTGATCCTCCATTGCCTAAATCAGAAATATCAATCGTTACAGGAACACTGGAAATATTATCTATTACACTTTTTTCACCATAGATATCTACATTATAAGAATTTGCACCGTTGATTGTAATTGATGATATTGCAGACCCTGTTACTAATGATCCAGTTGTAAGTACTTTTATTGGAACAGAGGCTTTATAAGTATCAAGAGTAATACTTGCTGAAATTGTTGATGGTACTATTTCTACATTTTCCAATAAATTACCATCTTTATCATAAGCAGCTAAAGGAATATTATCAGTTTCATACGTTCCTGCATCTGTATAATCAGGATTTTGTAAATCAATCAATGCTTTTACTGTAGCAATTTGATCTAATGCATCTTCTGATCCTTTTACAACTACTTCACTTTTTGATAATTCGACATTTTCAACACTTAATTTTTCATTTAATTTATTTTCATTTAATAATTCATAAGAAATAGAAGATAATTTACTTACTTTATTTTTGATTGTTACAGTTACATAAGTAGGATCAATTTTATATTTAATAGAATCTACTGTTTGATTATAAGTTAATTTTACCCGATAAGGTGTATCACTTGGTTCATAGTCAGTTAAATCAAGAACTACTTCATGATCTCCAAGTTGTTTTGCTAAATAAATAGCACTTTTATTCCCGGTTAGGATAATATCAACATTTTCAACTAATCCTTCAACAACATAAGCTTCTTTATTATAAAGAACTGTTACCGGTTGATTAGCAATGATTTCCGCTTCATTTTCTACTAAATTAATGACTTCTTTATCTACTAAGAAAAACATACCGATAGCAAAAATTAAAGAAATATAAAGTAATACATTGGGACGATTTAAAATTTTCTCAATTTTATTAGAGTTACTTTTCAAACGATCTGAAATATTAAAAATAAATCTACTAATTGGTGTAACAATTGTTTTATCTAAAATTTGATATAATTTTTTAAACAAACCTAAGAATTTACTTTTTTCTCTTTTTTTCATTTTTTTTATTTTCTTTTTATTCATCTAGATCATCACCATCTTCCTCACGATCAGCCTCATAAAAAACTTCTGCTTTTGGTTTTAACCCTTCAATTAATTGCAAACGAAATTCATCTAATGATAAATTATAGTTTAAATCCCCATCACAAGCGATACTGATTTTCCCAGTTTCTTCAGAAACAATTAGAGCAATTGCATCACTTTCTTCCGCAATTCCTAAGGCAGCTCTATGTCTTGTACCTAATTTTTTGTTGACATTTGGATCCATACTGGTTTTAAAAACGCTTCCGGCACAAGTAATACGGTTCCCTTGAATAATTACCCCTCCATCATGAAGAGGTGAATTTTTAAAGAATAAGTTACATAAAAGTTCACTTGTAATATCGGCATATAATTTCGTTGCTGGATCGATATACTCTTGTAAAGATACATCTCTTTCAATGACAATTAAAGCCCCTGTTTTTGTTTTCTTTAATGATTCGATAGCTTCCATAATTTCGCAGACCATTTTTTCTCTTTCATCAACAGTTAACGTTTTATGTCTCCCTAGTAATTGCGTCCTTCCAATACTTTCTAAGACACTCCGAATTTCTGGTTGAAAAATAATGATAATAGCTAGTGGTCCCCATTCAAAAATATATTCTAATATGATTCCTACAGTAAATAAATTAAATATTTTACTAATTAATTCTATTAATAATAATAAGATTACTCCTTTTACGATTAAAACCATTTTTACATTATTTTTTATATTTTTTAAAATATAATAGAATAATAACCAAACGATACATATATCCATTACTTTAGTTACTAACGTCCATAAAGCTTGTAATGACATCTAATCACTCCTTTGTGTTTTATATTATAACAAACTTTTCTATTTAATTCTATACTATATACATAGAAAAAAAACTTAAGTTTGTGAGTCCATAAAGTGATTTTTACCTAAAAATAAGCTAGTTTCTGTTTAATTACTAGCCTATTTTTTTCTTTTTTTCGATTGTCAATGAATTGAACAATTTACTTTAAAAGCCAAGGATTTGTCAATGTCCCTTCCCCAGTAGCGTCAAGGTTTGGTTTTAGAGTAACAATTGGACGGAAATATCTACTATAATAATCTTGTCCAGTCCATCCGATTCCTTTTACAAACCAATTATCCACTATTGCTTTGCCATTTTTTATCGTTGTACTATGATAAAACCATCCATATTTAGTAGAACTCGTGTATAAATAAAAACGACTTGCTATCCAATATGATGCATCAATATTTGTTTCATCCTCTTTATCATCCACTTTAGAAGTTTTTAAATCTCCAAAAATCTTTTGAATAGAATCAAAATCTTTTTGATAGAAATTATCTCCTCCACCATAGGGTTCCCTAGATATCTGCCAACCAGAATAACCTGTACCACTCATTCCAGAAGTGTCAACAGATAAATCACTTATTATATATTGAGTCTGACCATTATATCCTGGACAACGACTCCCTATTGTATACTTACTATTTTCATAAACACTAGCTATCCTATTCAAAAAACCAACAATATTTTTATACATTTCTTCATCTCTACCGCTAATTCTTATAACTGTACTTGATGTATATACACTGATCATATCAATAGTTCCATCATTATTTATTTCTAAGACTCGCCATAAACTTAATTCTTGAGGATTAATTGTTTGATCTTCAGTATACCCAGTTAATTCTTTTGATATCGTATAACTTTCTGCAACAGGTGTCATAGAGACATAATCTCCTGGTTTTACTTTTTCACTAAAGGTTTCTTTTGTTTTAAAATCTACAGTACATCGGATTGTTTCTGAATTGTTCACATTACTTATATTCTTTAAGCCCCAACTAATATTATCCCATTCTGCTGTAACATTATTTTTACATATTACACTTTGTCCGACATATTCACTTCCTTTACTTGGAAATGTTCCTTTTTCTTCTTTTCCATTTATTGTATAAGCAAGTTTAATATCATATCCAAAATCAGGAATTGTCCCTTTAATTACATTATAGCTTTTGTTCTCCTGATAACTAGCATAACTTCTATAAATTATACCCCCCCCCCAGGATCACACTTGCTATTCCTAGAGTTAGGAGGGTATTTCTTATTTTTTTGTTTTCTCTATATCTTTCTATTTTCATTTCTTTCCTCCTATTTTATATTTCCATTATAAACTTATCTTTTTTTCTTTGCAATAAAAAACACTTTTAAAATTGAACTAGGCAAATAAAAGTGTTCTTAATTAATCTAAATTTACATTATGATATATATTTGTTACATCTTCCACTTCATTTAAAAGATTTATAAGCTTTTGGAATTCTTCTAATTCTTCGTTTGGTAAATTTACTTTATCTTTGGCATACCAACCAGTTTCATCATATTCATAAACTACATTAGGTATGATACTTTCAATAGTATCTTTTAATTTATGTTGTTCTTTCGGATTTACAGAAATAGTCAACATTCCTTCTTCATTTTCAAAATCAATTACATCTATTCCATTATCTAATAAAGCGTTAAATATTTCTTCTTCTTTTTCACATTTAAAGCTTACTATTGTTAAATTATCATAGTTATAAGATACAGAATTGGTGACACCTAAACTTTTATGAACTTTATTAAAAGCTGCTCGCACTTCTGCCACTGTACGATTTACATTATCTGTCATTGTTTTAATTATTAAAGTAGAAGCTCCTGGTCCAAATCCTTCATAAAGAATTGTTTGATAATCTTCTCCACTATTTCCTTTGGCTTTATCAATAGCTCGATTTATAATATCACTGGTTACTTGATCTTTTTTTGCTTTTTCTATTAATCTTCTTAAATCTAAATTTCCATTTGGATCTGTACCACCATTTTTAGCTACTTGATAAATCTCTTTTGCATAACTAGAATAAATTTTCGCTTTAGCTGCACCTGTTTTTGCTTTACTAGCTGCAATATTTGGAAATCTTCCCATATATATCCCTCACTTTTTCTTCTTATCTTAACATAGATTTTTTTAGAAGTAAATTTACAATCGTCGCAAAAATTGATAGACGAAATGTTTTTTATAGTAATTCTTTTTTATTCTTTTGATCATTGTAAAAGAATTATATATTTGAAAATAATCAATATTTTCATTTTTCATAACATATTCTAAGGATTTTATGACAATATCTTTTTCATTTTTCGCATTAAAGAATCCTTTTAATTTATTAATTGTTTTATAATCAACTTTTCTTATGAACCATTTGTAAATAAAATTAGGAAATCTTTGAAAATAATAGTAATAACCATCTAATTTTTTGATAACTCGTAAGGTATCATAGTACCCCATTTTAATATGATCTCGTACACTTTCTAAATCAAAGCATACTACTGCTCCTAAGCTACGACGAGGGCTGATACGTATCAATTCCACTTTTTCTTTTGGTTTTCTATTGATATTCAATATAGGATTTAATTCTACAGTATAAATCTTTTTATATCCTTTTTCTATTAACATATTTAAAGGAGTATTATCATAAAAGCCACCATCTAAATAGTAGTGTTCATCTACTTTCTTTTCCATTTTAAAAATAGGTAAATAGCAACTGGCTAAGATATAATCAAATAATTTTCCAGAAATCATATCTTCTTTAAAAATATAGATTGGTTTTAAATTTTTTAAACGCACTGTACACAAACCAAAGTCGATTGTACTTTCTTTAATTCCTGCTTCCGTTAAATATTTATTTAAAACATCTTCTAATCCTTTTATATTAATTCCTTTTGATTTTAAAATTTTAAAAATGTTATGAAATCCTAATCGATAAAAATCAAAATCATGTTCATTTTTTAATATTTTTTTAATTAGTTTTTGGTCTAATCCGAGAATACTTCCCATATCTATATTATACCAAAAATCTACTAATTCTTTTTCTTTACCACATACAACCATCGCTCCATTAAAAGCCCCTATACTTGTACCACATACTCCATTAAATTTAATTCCACATTTTTTAAAAGCTAAACAAGCTCCTGCTTGGTAGGCTCCTCTAGCTCCTCCCCCTTGTAATGCTAAGCCAACCATTTTTTTCTCTTTCTTTCTAATCTTATTTTTTGTGGTTTGGCCAGTAAGCGAGCTATATAATGGTGTTTATTGTTCTTTTTCAGGCGCATTTTATAGGATTCGATGGTATCATTTTGATAATGTAATAATTCATTCATTTTTTTATCTTCTTTAAATATATGGCCATTGTATTTATAAGGATTAAAGATAGTATCTTGAATTTCATGATGTTTATAACCACAGGTATCTAAAAGATAAATGGCTAATTCCGTAGAATTTATACGACAAGAAGCACCTCCAGATAATATTTTAATTTTTTTATTTATGTCTGTTTTATGTTCGATACATTTAACCATTCCATAGGCAGCATCTCTACTAGTAATCCATTCTACTAATTCATTTTCTTTATATAAGTGAATCATTTGTTTAGGAAATTCATCTTCTAGTACAAAGGGCATTCTTAAAATGACATAATTTGGTAATTTTTTTTGGATTAATTTTTCACAGGCATATTTGGTTGCACTAAAATAATCCTCTTTATCATATTCTACTTTACTTGAGGAAGTGATTGCTTGCTCACTCGTTTTATATAAAGTAGTTGTAGATGGATAAATCATAAAACATTCAGGATTGTAAAAACTAATGCTTCTTACAATATTTTCTGTTCCTTTATAATCTAATTTTTCTCCAAATATAGGGCTTAAATTACAAAGTGGTGGAAGACATCCTGCTAAATGAATTACAAAATCATGTTCTTTAATCAAAGCATCTATTAAATTTGGATCTTCAATATTGCCATAGATAATATTGATTCTTTTATGATATTTTTTTAAATAATGTAATGATTCTTTATTTTTTAAATCTAATGCAGTTATTTCATATTTTCCTTCACTTAATAAATATTTAATAACCCATCTTCCTAAAGAACCTGATGCACCTGTTACTAAAATCCTTTTCATTTAATCACCTATAAACATCCCAGTAATATGGCAATAATCAGTCCTACAATAAGACCTATTTGCATATATTTTCTTTTTTTATTTTCCATTACTTCTGGTAATAATTCAAAAACTGAAATATAGATTAACATCCCTAAAGTAATAGAAAGTAATATTCCTTCCAATAATGTATTAAAATCTGTATGAAATAAAAATAGGAAGAAAGCTCCAAAGCAGCTAGATAAAGTTAAAAGTATTGAAACAAGAAAATTAAATTTCTTTTTGTTTTCTCCCATATTCATACTGGCTGAAATTTCAATTCCTAAAGGTAAATTATGAATCCCTACCGTTATGGCCATAAGTATTCCGGCGGAAAAATTATTTAAACCTGTAATATAAATAGATATTCCTTCTAAAATATTATGAATAATTAAAGAAATCGCTGTAATAAATCCAATATGAAAAAAATGGTTATTATGTTCTTCTATATTGGTTTCATTTTCTTGGTGTTTATGGGTATGTTCAGGAACAAATAAATCTAATAACTTAAGTAAGGTTATTCCTAAAAGAACAAAGATTATTATCAGTAAAATGTATTTCGGGAATTCTAAAGGATTTAATAATTCATTGATCTCTGGAATTAAATCAAACAATATTAAATACAGCATAATTATAAAAGTAAGACCAGTTGTCATTTCTAAAAGTTTATTTTTATTGTGAATAAAATTTGTAATAAATATCCCTGCTAGAAAAAATAAACCCACTACTATTGTTAGGAATAAAGCTTGTATCATACTCTTTACCTCTTTTCTATTTTATTATAACATTATTATCCAATTAAAAAAAGAGGATTTCCCTCTATTGATTTTTTGATACTGGTACAGCCTCTAAATATAACTTACCAGAGAAACTACCATTCGTTAATTCTATTTGATTTTCTGTTGGACTATTTTGTAACCATACTCTGAATTCTAAATGATCAGTATGCCCGGGAATAATGGATATTGAAGTTGTATTTAGCTTCATATCCTTAATATCTACTATAGCATTGGCTTCTTCGCCATCAGCTGCTTCAGTCTTACGTTCAGGACTTGCAAATGTTCCTTCTCCTAAAACCTGTTCACCATTTACCAGCTTCCATTTAAAATCATCACTAAATAAGTTTTTTGATAATTGCACTGCTTGTAGATATACATCATACTTTCCATCAACCGTTGAAGTGCTAGCACTCGTAACAGTAAACGATACTTTTTCGGCGTCACTATCACTATCCACTAATTTTACTTTCGTATTATTCATTGCAGTAGCTTCTGTTAAACTAGTTGTTACATCTAATCTACCAGATCCTATATTTGTTGCTGGTTCTCCTGTTATTTGACTTGTGAAATATGCATAAGTCATACTGATTCCTAAAACAATTAAAGCTAGGACAAGAACAATTACTTTTGCAAAATGATTTTTCTCTTTCATAGATACAACCACCTATTCTATTTTTTATTATACTAAATAAAAAAAGAATATACAATCCTTTTTTATTCTTCCATTTGCGGAGTAAGGGATACTACATACATTTTATCATTTTCTTTTACGACAGTTACAATTACATTTTTGTCATATTCTAAATCTTTTGTATAAGTTAACGTTATTGGTATTTTATACCCAGTTAATGTAGTATCATTTTTTTGATATGTTGTATTTTCAAGTTCCTTTACTTCCGTTTTCATCACTTCAGGTAATTCTTGTTTTCTTTTATTTGTAGCATTATCTTCTACTAATTTATATATAGTATCTATTACTTTATTTTTAAATTCTTCTTGATCTTCTGGATAAATAAATTCTAATGATCCAACATCATATTTACTTACTTTATTGTCAATCGTATATAAATCGATTACATACAATTCTGCTAATAATTTGGCATATGATTCATAATCTATAACATCACTTTCTAAAACAGACTTTAATTCTAAAAATTTTTCTTTATATAATTCAGTATCACGATCTTCTAATTTATAATCATAGCCATTTATACTGTCTAATACTTCAATTGTATTTACTGGCATTTCGTTTGTTTCATCTTTTTTTAATAAAAACCAAGCTATAACACCTATAATAATTAGTATAACTACTACAATACTGACAATAATAATGATTTTTTTCTTTTTTTTATTCATTTTTTGATTCCTCACTTCCATGAATTTCACTACTATAAAGGGTTGGTCCTTCGTTATAAATTAAATCATGTACAATGATCGCATTGGATACATCTAAACGAAGTTCTGCATATGATTTACATTCATCGATATAATCTTGTTTTATGGCTGCTCCTAATTTGGTAATATAATATTTTTCAGATGAGCCATTATAATATAAATTATTTGTTAGAAAATTGCCATTTGGGAAAACCACAATATTATTATTTTTTATATTAAAGATATCGTGTCCTAATACAAAGTCATTTTTGATATTTAACATATTGCCAAGGGTTGGCATGACATCCACCATACCCATTGGATAACTCACTGTACCATGTAATTTATTTTGAATTGTTTTATTTTTAGACCAAATAATTAATGGAGTATTTTTATTTAAATCATGTTCAAATGAATTGTAATCGATATATTCTTCATCATCTATCGTATATAGTTCTCCAGTTTTAGGATTCATATTATATAATTCATTAATTTCTTTACGGGTTAATTTTGCATCATGATCTCCGTATAAAACAAATACAGTATTATTAAATGAGTTGGATGCATTAATATAATTAATAAATTCTCCTAAAGAAACATCTGCATAATGGGCACTTTTAATATATTTCCCAACTGCCGTATCGGATAGGTAATCAGTCTTTTGTAAAATACCATTTTCATCGATATAAGATGTACTTAAATCAAATTCTCCATATTTATCCAAGAACTGAAATGGTGAATGGTTGGATAAAGTGATTATTGTTCCCATATAATGATCATAATTTGCTTCAATTGCTTCTAGTTTTGGTAAAGCTTGTTTATAAAAAGCACTGTCAGAAATCCCTAAGTTGATATAGTCTTTGTCTTCTTTATCAGGAATTTCAAAGGAATCTCTAAAATACATTTCTTGATATCCTAATAATGGATGAACTTTTTCCCGATTCCACATAGATGCATAATTTCCATGCATACTAAAGGTATGATATCCTTTTTCAGAGAGTAATTTTGGAATTGTTGTGTAATGACGATCATAATAACTGGTAAAGACAATTCCACTTGATACTGGAAGTAATGATGTTAATAAAGTAAATTCTGAATCGGAAGAAGTCCCTGAACTGACTTGAGGATAGAAATTATTAAAAAACATTCCTTCTTTTGCTAGTTTATTTATTGTTGGGGTTACTTCTACGTCATTAAATTTTAAATCCATTAGAAAGGAACCAATGCTTTCCATATGAACAAATATGATATTATATCCATCCAAAATCCCTGTATATTTATTTTTTTTATCATATTTATTTTCATCCGAAGTAAAAAATTCTTTGAATAAGGTTGCTGAGTCTTCATATCCAAATAATGAACTAATTCGTGGTCTTAAGGTTTGTATTAAATCGTTTCCTTGATACATTATAATTCCAAAACGTTCAACGATCGCTCCCCGATTCCATTGTTTTGCTAAACGACTATAATCTGTTGAAGTGGCCGTTGTTAAGCTATAAAGTAAAAATAATCCTCCTACTCCTAATGTTGTAAGAAACATTTTTTTATTTTTTTCTACTTTGGCCATAATGGTAAAATACGATGTTTTGGAAAGTTTATGATATACTATTAAAAATAAAATAGGTATAATCCAATAAATAAAATTTAATGGAACTAATTTTTCATAGATTGCTCCGGTTACGGTTTCGGCTTGACTTAATCCTGCAAGTTCTCCAAAAGAAGCAAATGAATTATAGAAAATATAATATATATGATTAATAAATTCTGCTAAACTGTATATAATTATACAAATCATGTAAAAAGCAAAACGTTTGGTATTTTTGATTAAATATCCTATTGCTCCTATCATTAAGATGAAAGCTATATCTACGAATAATGGTTTAATACTTAATGGATTCCCCACTGTAAATACTCTTAATAAAATAGTACCCAGTATTGATAATACTAAATAAGCAAAAAATAATTTATTTGTTGCTAAATATAAGGCAATCGACTTTCGTACATGATTTGCTATATCATATATTTTAGTTTTCATATGCAACCCTTCTTACTTTTTTATTATAACATTATTTATTGTATTTTTACATACTTGCTTTTTTTGTTTTATTTTGATATTATTTATTCACGCAGGTGTAGTACAATGGTTAGTATACGACCTTGCCAAGGTTGAGATGGCGGTTCGATCCCGCTCACTTGCTCCATTGAGGTTTAAACTCGCACACCTTATTAGGATGTGTGAGTTTTTCTTTTATAAAACAAGTTCATAGTATTTGATATTATGGGCTTTTTCTTTTGTTAGGAAGTGAAATTTTTGAAAACGACCATAGAAATTTTATCTTTTCCTTGTGAATTAAAAGAGAAAATATATGAGAGAGCTGGTACTAAAAATCTACAAATTCAATTTATTGATGGTCACATTATTCAAATAAATAAGACAAATTTAAGTATTACTGAGCCATATAAAATTATTATTAAAAACAAAATAAATACTTTAATTGCTTATATTTATGAAAATAGTGATAAAATTTATCTTCCTACATTTAATTCAGTTATATCATTAACTAAATTTATTCAAATAATTCCACAACAAAAGAACAATAAATTTGAAAAAAAATACATTCAAAATTTTAGAAATTGAAGCATAGAATTGCTTCTTTTTTTATTTAAGGGGGTTGATAAATTTGAACGAATTTTTTAAATTTTTGATATCACAGCTTTTAAATTATTTTAGTAATAATGAAGAAATATTATTAGAATTTATTCCAAAAACTGTCATAAAAAATTATCAAAACGAAATAAAAAATTTATTTGTAAAAAAGATATAAATATCTAATTAGTTGAAAAATAGTTGATATGAAATCCTTATAAATAAAGGTTTTAAATACTTTTTATTAACAAAATCAACTAAAAAATAATATAAAATAGTTATTTTCGCAAGTGCGAAAATGGTTGGTGGTGCATCAATGACATAAAAAAATCCTTTAAAATAAAGGATTTTGAAATTTCGTGGTGCATTCCCATCCTGTTGTGATTAAAAAAATAGCTATTTTTTTGAAAACGATTTATTTCATCTCAAATTTTATCTATTTATTTAAAACTGTTTTAGTAATATATTTGTCGATAACACTGAGTATATTGCAAATTGTTAATTTTCTTTATAAATAATTCATCGTTTAAAAATATAAGTTTATCTGAAATATATTTTATTCCATTAAGCAATAAATGATTTGGATACAAAACAAGTAAAAGTTCTTTGGTTAAAGGATATATTATAATTGTCTCACGTCGTGCAATACCATTATATCCAAATCCTTTTTCTCCACTAAGATAATTGTAAAAAATTAT
>CANQDC010000015.1 GCA_947591455.1 uncultured Bacilli bacterium
GTAACTAGCATAACTTCTATAAATTATACCCCCCCCCCAGGATCACACTTGCTATTCCTAGAGTTAGGAGGGTATTTCTTACTTTTTTATTTTCTTTATATCTTTCTATTTTCATTTCTTTCCTCCTATTTTATATCTCTATTATAAACTCATCTTTTTGCCTTTGCAATAGAAAAAAAGAGCTTGTTGCTCTTAGTTAATCATCATTTCTATTGCCAAAAATTAAAATTAAACGAAGTAACTCTAATGCACTGGTTAGTACTCCTGCAACATAAGTACTGGCTGCAGCCGCTAACATATTAGAAACACCGGTTTGTTCATTTTGATCTGCTAAGTTAAGATCATTAATCATTTTTTTAGCACGACTACTTGCATTTATTTCTACTGGTAAGGTTACTATTTGAAATAAAAGACCAGTACCAACAAAGATAATTCCAATCCATACTAGATTTAAAGATTCAAATAATAATCCTAAGAAAATAATAAAATAAGAAATTGAAGTAGCAAAGTTGACAGCTGGTACTAGTAAGCTACGAATTCTCATGTATAAATAACCTTCTTTATCTTGTATGGCATGTCCACATTCATGTGCTGCTACTGCTATAGCAGCGATCGTTTTTCCTTTATAAATATCAGTAGATAAACGTACTACTTTTCTTTTCGGATCATAATGATCTGTTAGATTTCCATTTGTTTCAACTATATAAATATTTTTTAAATTATTATCATCTAAAATTTTTCTTGCTACATCATATCCAGTTATTCCTTTTTCATTTTCAATTTGTTTATATTTTCCAAAACTTCCATATACAAAGAATTGAGCAATTGCAGGAATCATTAACATTAATAAAATAATCATCAAATTCATTAGAAACCAACTCCTTAAAATTATAATAACACATTATTGTGTAATATATGTGAATTATTATGATGTTTTTTGTTCATAAGTAGTTCCTTCTTTTGTATCTTTTAATATAATGCCCATTTGTTCTAATTCATTGCGAATTTGATCTGCTCGTTCATAATTTTTTTGTTTTTTTGCTTCGTTTCGAATTTGAATTTGTTCCTCAATAAATTTTGCATCAACTGCCATATTGTTCGTACGATTGATTAAATTTAAAGATAAAACTTGATCCCAGGCATCTACTAAAGCTAGTTTTGTTGCCTCATTGCAGTCACTTTTTAGTACGTCATATAATAAAGTGATTGCATTTGAAGTATTTAAATCATCACTGATATATTGTTTAAATTGATTGTCATAAAAATCAAATTTTGTTTGTTCGATATTTTTTGTGTCTTTTAATTGCTTAATTTTATTTTTCAATTTTTGATAAGCCTTGTTTGCATTGTCAAGAGCTTCATAGGAGAATACAAGTACTTTTCGATAGGAAGTATTTAAACACATAAAACGATAGGCAAGCGGATCATATCCTTTTTCTTTTAATAAGGAAATGGTTAAAAATTCTCCTTTGGATTTACTCATTTTTCCTGTTTCATCATTTAAATGTTCCCCATGTACCCAATAGTTGCACCATTTATGTCCTAAAAATGCTTCACTTTGAGCAATTTCGTTCGTATGATGAGGAAATATATTATCGACACCACCACAATGAATATCTAAATATTCTCCTAAATATTTCATACTGATTCCTGAGCATTCGATATGCCAACCAGGATATCCGACCCCCCAAGGAGAATCCCATTTCAATTCTTGAGAATCAAATTTAGATTTTGTAAACCATAAAACAAAGTCTGCTTGATTTCTTTTGGCATCATCTTTTTCTACACCATCTCGTGCTCCAATTACCATCTCATCAATTTTATGATTGGTTAATTTATAATAATCTTCTAACTTGGTTGTATCAAAATAAATATTTCCGCCGCTTTGATAAGCATAGCCTTTTTCGATTAATTTTGTAATAATTTTAATATATTCGTCAATGTTATCTGTAGCGTTAGATACTATTTCTGGCCATTTAATATTTAAACTAGCAGTATCCTTTTTAAATTCTTCCGTATAGTATTGTGCAATTTCTAAAACACTCTTTTTTTCTCTCTTGGCTCCTTTAAGCATTTTATCTTCGCCGGAATCTGAATCACTTGTTAAATGACCGACATCTGTAATATTCATTACTCTTTTTACTTGATATCCTAAGTAATTTAATGTTTTTTCTAATATATCTTCGAATATATATGTTCTTAAGTTTCCTATATGAGCAAAATGGTATACAGTAGGACCACATGTATACATTTTCACTATATTTTTTTCATGAGGTTTAAATTCTTCTACATTTCTTGTTAACGTGTTATATATTTTCATATTTTTTTTCTCCTTTATATACCTCTAAGTCGACGGTAAACTTTTTCTTTCCCTAATAAGTAAATGGTATCTACTAAATCAATTCCATGCATTACTCCACTGGTAACAATTCTTATAGGCATATATAATAATTTTCCTTTTACTTGGGCTTTGGCTTCTGTATTTTTAATTGCCTTTTCTATATTCTCTTTTTGCCAGTTTTGAATTTTTGCTATTTCGTCTTTAAAAATCGATAACGTATTTTTAATGCTTTTATCACTTTTTAAAAATTCAATACAATCATTTTCTAATGTCACTTCTTCTTCAAAAAATATATGCGTAACTAAGGCTATTTCACTGCCAAAAGATAAATAATTTTTATAAGAGAGTAGTAATTCTCGAATCCATTCTTCACTCTTTTCTTTTAAGTCATAGGCTTTATTTAGAAAAGGATAAATAAATGCTAAATACTTTTCGTCATTTAATTTCATTATATAATGATGATTAAACCATTCTAATTTTTTTACATCATAGCATGAGGGACTGGTATGAATTTTTCGTACATCAAATTGTTCAACTAATTCATTTAAAGTAAAGAATTCTTGATTCTTTTTGGGAGACCATCCTAATAAAGCGAGATAGTTAATAATCGCTTCAGGTAAGAAACCATTGTTTAATAAATCTAATACATTTTCATCTTTGTTTCGTTTGCTCATTTTGGTTCCGTCTTTTTTTAAAACGAGGGGCAAATGAATAAATTCTGGTCTAGGAAATTGTAAAGCATCATATAAAAGTAAATATTTTGGTGTACTGGATACATATTCACATCCTCTTGTCACGTGGGTAATTTGCATTAAAGCATCATCTACAACATTCGCAAAATTATAGGTTGGATAGCCATCACTTTTTATTAAAATTTGATCTTCTAAATCTTTATTTTGGATGGTAATATCTCCAAATACAAGATCATGATAACTGGTTGATCCTTCTTTAGGAATTTTTTGACGAATTACATATTTTTCTTTGGCGGCAAGTTTTTTTTGGACTTCCTCAGAACTTAACTTTCGACAAGTTCCAGGATATAAATAAGTTTTTCCTTCTTCTTTGGCTTTCATACGTTCATGATTTAAGGTTTCTTCATTACAAAAGCAATAATATGCATCGCCATTTTCCACTAATTTTTCTGCATATTTGGTATAGATATTTAACCGTTCACTTTGAATATATGGTCCATATTCTCCTTTTTTATTAGGGCCTTCATCATACGAAAGAGAAAATATTTTTAAAAGCTCATATATTAAAGCTTCCGCTTTATCATCATAACGATCTTGATCAGTATCTTCTAATCTTAAAATAAACTCTCCCCCATCGTGTTTGGCAATTAAATATGCAAATAAAGCACTTCTTAGATTTCCTATATGCATATATCCCGTTGGGCTAGGAGCAAAACGAGTTCGGGTCATGATAAACCTCCTTTTATATAAGCATTATAACATAAAAAAGTCTAGAAAGCGTTCTAGACTTAGAAGATATTTATGCTTTGACCATAAATATTAAAATTTGTAATAATCTAATTGCAATTATCTTTTATTACACAATTATCATATCACGTTTGCTAATATTTTTTCAATATCTAATTCATGATTATATTTATCGATAACATGTTTTAAATTCCTCATACCATACATTTGACAATCTGCTTCTAATAAAATTTTTTCGATATCTATATTTTTGTTTTTTAAATGTTTTTGGGTATAAGAAACAAGTATGTCTTTCTTTAATTCTTGATAAGCAATAATATCATTAAAACGTCCTAAAAATTCTTTACTAAATTGTTCATGTACGTTATGGTCTTTTTTATTTATAAATCCAACACATGCTTTATTCACTACGTTGCTGGTCATAAAAATCATTGTATGGCTAAAATCGATTTTCTCTCCATGAGTATCTGTGATAAATCCTTCATCTAATATTTGTAAAAATAGATTTAGAACTCGAGGATGGGCTTTTTCAATTTCATCTACTAATAAAATGGAATAGGGTTTTTCTAAAATTTTTTGAAAAAGATATGTATCTTCATAGCCAACATATCCAGCACTTACACCAATTAATTTATTGACAGACGTATCTAAATTGTATTCGCTCATATCGATTCTTATGATTTCGCCATTGAATAAAGTATCGGCAATTAATTTAACGGTTTGGGTTTTCCCAACTCCACTTGGCCCTGTTAATAAAAGGGATAAATTTTTTCCTTCTTGATTTAAATGAATCCATATATTTTTTACTATATTTTTAATGGCTTCTTCTTGACCAAGAATGTTTAATTCTAGATTTTCTTTTACCTTTTTCAAAAGTACTTTCTTTTCTTTTATTAACGGAATATTGGCTTTTTTTGCTACGACTTCTAAAATATCTTGATGGGTTATTTTATTATTTTGTTGGTTTTTTATTTTTTTTAGTTCTTCATATAATTCATTTTCTTTTTCTTTACATAAAGAGGCATTCTCATAATCGTCTGCCACAATATATTTTTCTTTTTCTTGAATCAGATTTTTTATTTTTTCGTTTAGTATGGTAATTTTTGATAAGGAAATACTTTTTAATTTTTTATTGGCGCAAATGGTATCTAATAGTTCTATTGATTTATCAGGGTTACTTTTTTGTTTTATGTATTGGTTAGCAATATGAACAATATCCTCGATATTTTGATCACTTATTTTTATTTTATGATGTTCTTCATACATCTTTTTTATTCCTTTTAATATTTCTTTTGTTTTTTGTTCATTGGGTTCTTGAACGGATATAGAAAAAAATCTTCTTTCTAGTGCTTTATCTTTATAAATAGTTTGATAGTATTCTTCGGTTGTTGTGGCTCCAATGCATTTTAATTCTCCCCGAGCAAGGTATGGTTTTAATATATCACTAGCATTAATGGCTCCTTCGGCTCCACCAGCATTTACCATGGTATGAATTTCATCTATAAATAAAATGATATTTTTGGCTTCTATTACTTCTTTAATAATTTTGGTAAGTCGTTCTTCGAATTCTCCTCGATATTTTGTTCCTGAAACTAATGAGCCCATTTCTAGCATAATAATTTTTTTATCGATTAACTCATAAGGGACCGCCCCTTTATTTATCTTTCTAGCTAATTCTTCTACAATAGCTGTTTTCCCCACTCCAGCTTTACCAATTAAAAGCGGGTTATTCTTTTTTTTGCGTAATAATGTTTCAATCACTATATTTATTTCTTCTTCTCTACCTATGACTTGTTCTTTTTCGTTTACGGTTTTGTTTAAATCGATTCCTATTTCATAAATTTCTAATTTATCTGAGGGTTTATGTAATAAATTCATTTTAAAGTCATCATAAATAGCATCTAAATCGATTCCTAAACCTAATAGAAGACGAATAGCAATTCCTTCTCCTTCATCCAGTAAAGAAAGAAATAAATGTTTTTCAGTTACTTTTCCATTGTTATTTTCGATAGCATCATTGGTCGCATTTTCAATAATTCTTTTTAGTAAAGGCGTATATAAGACAAAATCAGTATCTTTATTTGAATTCCCGACAACTCTTACTAGTTCTTCATAAAATAAAGTAAAGGTAACACCATAAGTTTTTAATTTATTTGAAACTTCATTATCACTATCCAATATAGCTAGTAATAAGTGTTCACTTCCTACATACGGATGCTTTAACTTTTTTTTAAACTCTTCGGCTTTTTTAAATAATGTGGTAATACGTATTCCATAATTTTCAAACATGGTTTCCTCCTAGTACATCCTATGAAAATTATGTGTCATTTATAAAAAAATATGCACAAAAAAAGTTATCTTTCGATAACTTTTATAGATAGGTTAATAAGGCAAAGATTGCTAATAACACGACTAACATAATTACAAAGAATTTCCAAATGTATTTTATCCATTTTTTGTAAGAAATATTTAAATAGGATAAACCTAACATAGCAAAAATACTTGTTGGAGCAATTAATTGTACTAATCCATTCATTGCTGTATAAATAACATAAGCAATATTAGCAGAATCACCAAATTGATTAAATAAATAATCTCCTAAAACATAACCAGTATATCCAAAATCAATATGGAAAATAGAAGTTATGAATGCGGATAAAGTAGTTATAAATGGATTAAATCCTTTCGTTAAAGATAATAACCATTTATTAATAGTTACCGTAAATGGTGCCCAATAAATAATTACAAATACCGTATAAATTAAGAAGATTAAACCTAAAGGGCGAATAATTTTTTTAAGTCCTTCAAAGCCATTTTCTATTAATTCATCAAATTTAATTTTATAAATGAAAATAGATAAAAGCATAATAATGGCTAATACAACGGTAATTGTATATAAATCCCATGTTCCTAATGCAGTAGCATTATTTCCTAAAATATAACTAATTACATTATATTTTCCAATAGCTAAACCTGTTAACCAAGTATGAAATTTATCAAACACGGTAATATTAAAAGTAGTACTCCAATTAACATATCCTAAAATTACAAAAGCAAATAGAATTATAAAGAAGAATGCCATTGGCCATATTTTTACTTTTTTATTTGCAGGTTCTTCTACTTCAAATAAATCTTGTACGAATTCATTTTTCTTACTTGAAGCAACTTTTTTCATATGTCTTATTGTAAAGAAATTAAATATAATAAAGGCAAGTGCTAAGATACCAAAACGAATTCCTATTTCTACATCCATTTCTACTGTTGTATAATAGTTTAGATAATTAATAAAATAGCTAAAACCTTCTGTGCCATAGGTTGCCCCTAAAATACCAATAATCATAGAGCCAAATGTTGCTAAGAATGTTGTTAACTTATCTAATTTTAATTTTGTAGCAATAGAAATTATAAATGGTACAAAAATTAATACTACAAACGTTTGTGATAAGAAAGTTGTTAACAAGGTAATTAGTAAAGAAGAAATTAAAACAAATAATTTTTCCTTTCCTTTAAATTTTTTAGCAAGAGCACTTGTTAATCCTTTGTAACCACTTGTTTTTGATATTACTCCATAAAATATCCCTATAAATAATACAAAAAGTAGTTGTTGCAAAAAGAAATTCGCACTATATACTCCTGATAATAAGATGTCGACAATTCCTTGTCTTCCTAAACCATAATCTGTTAATTGAGCTCCTGAAAAATAACCATATGGAATAATCCAAGTTAAAACAATTGTAAGTAAAATTGTAATTAATACTACTTTTAACAAATCATGTTTTTCAAACATTTTTTTTACTTTTTTCATTTTTTCCCTCCTACTAGAAATTATAGCACAAAATAAAAGAAAAAAAAGACAATTCTGCCTTTTTTTCGTGAAAATTAAGTGAAATATTAATCTTTCGGTTTCATTAATGGGAATAGAATACAGTCTTTTATATTTTCTGAATTGGTTAGTAATTGCATCAAACGATCAATACCCATTCCCCAACCAGAAATTGGAGGCATACCATACTCCATAGCTTCTATATAATCATAATCCATTGGCATAGCTTCTTCATCACCACTTGCTTTTAATGAGGCTTGATGTAATAAACGTTTTTCTTGTTCTATTGGATCCACTAATTCTGAATAAGCATTAATAATTTCTGCTCCATTAATAACCAATTGAAAACGATCGGTTACATTTTTATTTTCATCATTGGCACGAGCAAGGGGAGATAAACTAATTGGATGTTTAATTAAATACATAGGTCCTACTACGAAAGGACGAGCTACTTTTTTATAAAGTTGATCTACTAAATTTCCATATCCTAAATTTTCAAGAGGAATTTCACTATCAATTTCTATTTTTTCTTCTTTGATTTTATCTAATAAATTTTCTTTGGTATTATAAATATCTATATCAATATTGGAATATTTTAAAATTAAATCTCGGAAGGAAATGACTTCCCATTCTCCACTTAAATCTACTACTTTGTCACCAATTTGAATGTTTAAAGTTCCAAAGATATTTTGAATTACGGTTTGTAACATTTCTCTTAATAGTTTCATATTATCTTCATAGTTTAAGTAAGCACCATATCCTTCTATCATGGTAAAGTCTTGTAAATGCGTCGCATCCATTCCTTCATTACGAAAACATCTGGCAATTTCAAATACTTTAGTAAATCCTCCCACGATTGCTCTTTTTAAATAAGTTTCTGGCGCAATACGCAAGTACAAATCTATATCTAAAGCATTATGATGGGTGATAAATGGTTTCGCTGTTGCCCCACTCGCTTTATTATTCAAAATAGGGGTTTCAATTTCAATGTATCCTAAATTATGAAGAAAAGTACGAATTTCCCAAATTAAGCGACTTCTTAATAAAAATTTTTCTTTTGATTCATCGCTTGTAATTAAATCCACATAACGATTCCGATAAATAGTTTCTATATCTTCTAAACCATGAAATTTTTCTGGTAACGGTTTTAAAGCTTTCCCTAAAAATTCAAATGAATGGGCCCGAATTGTTTTTTCTCCGGTATGAGTAGTGAATACTTCTCCTTCTACTCCAATAAAATCACCTAAATCAAAGTTCTCTTTAAATTCTTGATATTTTTCTTCTCCAACCATATCTATTTTTATTGATATTTGAATTTTTCCTTCAATATCACCAATTGTTAAAAAAGACATTTTCCCCATTTTACGCATTAAAATAATTCTTCCTGCAACACGAACATTGGTTGCTCCATCTTCTAATTTCATGGCTTCTTTAATTTCATAATTCGTCACATATTTTTCGGGATAAGGATTTTTGATATTTTTTAGTTTTTCACGTCTTACTAACTCTTGCTCTGTAAATGTTCTTTCCATGTTTTCACTCCTTTTTAAGTTATGTTTAGTATACAAAAAGGTTAAAAAAAAAGCAATAAATACTTTTTTTCGAAAAAAAGATAGAAGATAAATTCTTTCTTCTATCCATAATAATCGGTTCTTGATTTAAAGGAATATCCTTTTGAATTTGGAAATCCTGGTGGAGTAATTACATTGGCTTTTTTAATACTTCCACTATAATAGCCTTTCGCTACACCAAAATGAAGATGGGCTCCGGTAGTACAAGTATCATATCCGCCATGGGATGTTGATGTAGAATATCCTCCTACTAAACCAATTACGGTATTTTGGGTAACGACATCTCCTACTTTCACGTTTACTTTTAATAAATGATAATAGTACGTTGTATATTTTACTCCTCCTACAGTAACGTTAATATAAAGCATATTCCCCCCACATTTATACCTAGGTACAAAACCAGATACTGTTCCGGCAGCGGCAGCATAAACGGGCGTTCCTTCGGCATTTCCACCAATATCCAAGGCATTATGATAACTTCCCCAACGAGTACCAATTGTACTTGTTATTTTTCCTTTATTTAAAGGTTTTAACCATCCGGCATTATATGGTACATCTGTACAATCTGTTAAAAGTTCATTATCTCCTAAATAACTTTTTTTACTATTGGCACATAATTTGATATACGTATCCACTTGAGATTGGACAGTTTTAATTTCGGTATCAATATCTAATGCATATTTATCATAGGATTCTAAATTTCCATATAGTTCTTTTATTTTGGCTTGATAAGAAGTGATCTTGTTGGATAGATCCTCTTGTTTTTTTTGTAAATCAATTTTTAATTGTTCATTTTCTTTAATTAATTCTTCTAGATTTTCAATATTATTTTGAATATATGCTGTTGTTTGTTCCACAGCAGCAACACGCATTACCAAATCCGTCATATTGGAAGCTCCAGAAATATATTCAACATAAGCATTTTTACTCTTCATTTGTTGATAAAATTCTAAAAATTGTTTGACTTGCTCTTTTAAGGATTCAATGGAAGCATTAGAATCTTCTATTTTTTGCTCAGCTTCTTCCATTTCTCCTTGGGCTTTTGTAATTTCAGCTTCGGCTTGGTTAATGGCATTTTCTCGCGCTGTAATTTGAGATTGGGTATATTTTTGATTCGCCGCATTATCACTTTTTTGTTTTTTTAAAGCTGCAAGATTTTCTTTTAAATCCCCTAGCGTTTCGGGATCTTTACTCGCTGCTTTTACACTTATAGGGCTAATAATATAAACAAACAAAGTGGCGCTAATCATGGTAAAAGTAAAAAGATAGCGTAAATTTTTTTTCATTATATTTTTAAATACTTCCTTACTGCCCTATAACTACCAAACATACCGATGATACATCCCATTCCTAATAAGATCATGGAAATATAGATCGTAAAATTAAATGGTTCAACTAATTCAATTAATTGACTAAATACATAACCATTGAAGTGATCATACAATAGAACATATCCATAAATAGTAAAGATTACAGGAATTAATCCTCCTAGGAATCCTAATATTAATCCTTCAAAAATAAATGGTAAACGAATGGATATATTGCTTGCTCCCACCAGACGCATAATCTCAATTTCATTTCTTCTAGAAAAAATGGTTAACTTAATCGTATTACTAATTAAGAAAGCGGTTACTAATATTAAAGCGATTACGACAATAATTGTCACTTTTTCTATAACTTTAAAAGCTGATATTAAATTTTCAGTCATTCCTTCTCCGTAATCAGCACTTGATACAAAATCATTTTTTAATATTTCTTGAGAAGTTTCTTTTAAATGTTCTACATCTTTTACGCGCACAATAAATGAATCTAATAAGGGATTTTCTTCTAAATATTCTAAAGTTGAATTCAACGTTTCTGAAGAGTTTTTCATTTCTAAACGCCATTCATCTTTACTTTTATATTCATAGCTATCCACATTTTCCATATTCTCTAAAGAGGATTTTAATTCATTCATTTGTTCTTCGGTTGTTTCTTTGTTTAAATAAACCACAATTGTTAATTCATGTTCTAAATTTTTTGTTATATTTTCTACATTATAAGAAAGAATCATGGCTACTGAAACTAAAATCAAGGTAATACTACTACAAACGATAGCGGCGGTAGATAAACTAAAATTACGAAATACACTTTTAAACGAATCGCGTATGGCTCTACCTAAAATTCTAATTGCTTTCATGGGCTTTATAACTTCCTTTCATGTTGTCTTCCGCTAAAACACCATTTTCTAAGAGAATAACTCGTTTTTTCATTTTATTGACGATTTCTTTATCATGGGTAGCCATAATAATTGTTGTCCCTGATTTTTTATTAATTTTATCTAGAATATCAACGATTTCTTTAGATATTTTAGGATCCAAATTTCCGGTTGGTTCATCGCATATTAATAATTTCGGATCATTTACAATGGCTCTTGCAATACAGACTCTTTGTTGTTCCCCACCAGATAATTGATTGGGAAAACTTCTGATTTTCTCTTTTAATCCAACACTATCCAACGCTTTTAAAACTTTAGGACGTATTTCCGTTTCTTTCATTCCTAGTGATTCTAAGGCAAAAGCAACATTTTCATAAACTGTTAATTTTGGTAATAATTTAAAGTCTTGAAAAACGATCCCTAATTTTCGACGCAATTTATATACTTTTGAATTTCTTAACTTTGCTACATTAATTCCACCAACAATCACTTTTCCTTTTGATGGTCGCTCTTCACGATACAGCATTTTAATTAAGGTAGATTTCCCACTTCCACTGGCTCCAATAACAAAAACAAATTCTCCTTTTTCGATTTCTAAATTTAAATCAGCCACAGCAGTAACTCCATTATTATAGGTTTTATAGCAGTTTACTACTTCTATTAAATTCAATGAACATCACCTCAGTACTATGTACATTATAGCATTGAATATCTTTTAAATAAATGGTAAATTTCTCCTTTTTACACCGCCGGATACTTCGTAACAATCATTAATAACAAAAAAGGCTGATCCATCAATTGTTAAAACGGTTTCTTTAAATAAATAATAATCTCTTGTGGGAACCACACACATCAAAACACAATTTTCTTCTTTTGAATAGCCCCCTTGTGCTTCTAATATCGTTACTCCCGTTTTTAAATCTTCTAAGATATATTTTCGTACTTCTTCGCTTTTTTTCGTATAGATAAAGAATAATTTACTATCAGAAATACCGATTAGAATTCGATCAATCAATTGCGAATTTAAATATAAAATAATTAAGGCATAAATAAACTTATTGGCTCCAAATATGATGGCTCCAAAAATCATAATTACTAAATTCACGGAAAAAATAGCTTTTCCTTCTGGAATCTTGGCATATTTATTTAAGATTTTCATCAATATATCACTACCACCCGTGGTAAAACCGGTTTTATAAATGATTCCATTGGCGATTCCTGAAAATATTCCCGCAATCAGGACAATAATTAACATACTATCTAAGGCAAGATATTGTAATAACGTACTCGCTAAAGGTACGGTTAGTGATACAAAAAACGGATATAAAATAGAACCAATAATATTTCTTTTCGTTTCTTCTTTGCCTAAAAAAAGATAAGAGACAATAATTAAAAGAATACTTGAAGCCATAATAAAGATACTTGGGGATAATCCAAATAACTCTTTTAATAGAATGGCGATACCACTTGTTCCCCCTGTTACTAAATTATTTGGAACTAAAAATAAATTATAATTTAAAGCTAAAAGAAAAGTTCCAAATACTAAATTGATACTACGAATATAAAAATTTTTTTGCGTTACTTTTTCGGTTATTTTTTTTAAATCAATATCCATATTTTATCATCCTTATTTTAAATTATACTAAAAAAATAAATATTTTAAAACTAGAAAACATACAATGAAAAAGAGAGGTGATTTGTGTGAATGGTAGTTATTATCAAAACCCTACTTTTCCAGGAGCTATGGAAGAAGCGAATTATACCGAAACGAATAATTCAAGCTTTATAACTCCACCGGGAAATATTAGTTTTACTCCTTTAAATGATGGAGAACAAAGTTATATTGAAAATATTTTAAGGCTTAATAAAGGGAAAACAGTTCGAGCCTATGTTTCTTATCCCGATTCGATTGAATGGAAAGATAAAATCTATGATGGTGTCATTGAAGAAGCAGGACGTGATCATTTAATATTAAGTGATCCCGCAAGTGGAAAATGGTATTTAATTCGAATGATTTATTTAAATTATGTGGAATTTGATGATCGTATTAATTATAGTCATGCCTATTCAGAAAAAAATTTTTAAAAACAAGAGCTTCTTGTTTTTTTTATAAATTAGGAAAATAGAAAGGAAAATATTTTTTTTCTTGTCCTAAATTACTTTTCGGTCCATGTCCAGGATAAATAGTAATCTCATCAGGATACTTTTTTATCTTTTGCAAACTATGAAACATATCCTCTGGACTTCCCCCTTCAAAATCCATTCTACCAATCGTTTTTTGAAATAAAAAATCTCCTGTAAACATTACTTTATCCTGTGGAAAATAAAAAGTGACTGAATCTTTGGAATGACCAGGTGTGAGAATTACTTCATAGAAGAATTCTTCTATTTTAGTATTGTGTTTTAAATGATATTTTTGTTCAAAATAACAAAGAGCACCCACATGATCGAAATGATGATGGGTTAATAAAATTCCAACTAAAGAACATCCTTCTATTTCTTTTTCAATTTTTTCGGCTTCTTCTCCAGGATCAATAATAATAGCATAGCCATTTTTTTGAATTACATAACAATTTTCTTCTAAGTCTCCTACTACAATTTGTTTTATTTTCATATTATCCCTAATTTCTTTTTTTATTATAACATGATATAATAGGAAAAGATAGGATGAGGTCAAATGAATTTTTTAACGATTTTTTTACTAATTATTATTTGTATAAGTATTCTTGCCATTATTTATGTTTTATTTTATAACAAAATGCAATTTTTGAAAACGAAAATAGAGCAAGCGGAAAATATCATCGATGAAACTTTAAGAGAACGATTTGATTTAATTTGTCGTTCTAATGATATTGTTAAAAATACTTTAAAAGATAATAAAGAATATTTTAAAGAGCAAATGGCTTTAAAAAATAAAGAAGTGAGTAACTTCGATATGGATCGTTCCCTAAAAGAGGGATTTCGAATTTTAAATAAATTAATTGATGATTATAGTGAACTACAAAAAAATAAAGAATTAAAAGAAATCATTATCAGTATGAAAGCTACCAATGAACGTATTACAGCTACGACGAGTTACTATAACAAATATACTAATGAACTAAATGGCTATGTAAGAAAATTTCCTTCGAATATTATTGGTAAAATTCATCATTTTAAAGTAAGTCCCTTTTTTGATGGAAAAGATATGAATGATGATATTTATAATGATTTTAAGCTTTAAGAGCTCTTATTATTCTTTTAAATCCCAATTAATTGGTTCTAAATGATTTTTGATTAAAAAGGCATTGGTTTTTGAAAAAGGTTTACTGCCAAAAAAGCCATTCGATGCTGAAAAAGGACTTGGATGAGGGGAAGTAATTATATAATGGATTGGATTCGTAATCAATCCTTTTTTTTCTTTAGCAAAATTTCCCCATAATATAAATACGACTGGTTCTTTTTTTACATTTAAAACTTTAATAATATAATCTGTTAATCTTTCCCATCCTAAATTCCGATGACTGGCTGGTTTGTCTTTTTCAACCGTTAATACGGCGTTTAATAAAAGTACTCCTTGTTCGGCCCATTTTGTTAAATCACCATATTCAGGAGGGGTAATTCCTAAATCATTTTCTAATTCTTTATAAATATTTTTTAATGAAGGAGGAACTTTTATTCCTTTTTGAACGGAAAAGGATAGTCCATGGGCTTCTCCTACTCCATGATAGGGATCTTGACCAACAATGACTACTTTTACATTTTTATAGGGTGTTAATTTTAAAGCATTAAAAATATAATCTTTCGGTGGAAAAATATTTTTATGTTGGTATTCTTCTTCTACAATATGATAAAATTTTTTAAAACCTGGACTTTCAAAAACAATTTTTAAAACATCGTCCCAATCATTGTTTAACATATGTACCTCCTATTTATGATATGTTTCATGATTATTAATCTTAAAAGCTCGATAGATTTGTTCTAACAAAATGCCTCGAAATAAGCCATGGGGAAATGTGAGATCGGAAAAAGAAAGAGCACAATAGCTTCTGCTTCTTATATTTTCTGATAATCCTAGGGAACTACCTATTACAAAGGTAATTGTTCCATAGTTTATAAAGGTTTCTTCTATCATGTTAGCAAACTCTGGACTTGTTACTTTTTTCCCTTGGATTTCTAAAGTAATCAAATATTCTTTCGGATTTAAATGAGCCATGATATTCTTTTCTTCTTTTTCTAAGCTAAATTCATCTTTTAATTCAATTATTTCAATTTTATGATATTTTCTTATTCTTTTTAGATAATCATTGATTAAATCTGTTAAATATTTTTCTTTTATTTTTCCTAAACAAATAATTCGAATCATTTTACAACCTCTGTAATTTCTGAACGTTTCGCACAAATAATATCTTCAAAATCGATTTCGTATTCTTTAAATGTTTCATGAATCATTTCTAATGCTTTTTCTTCGGTATTGTTAATATGACTTAAATGCATTAAAACAATTTTTTGTGTTTTATTCCCTATTAATTTACTCAAATAAAAAGAAGAATCTTTATTTGATAAATGTCCGTAACTTCCCACAACCCGCGTTTTTAACCATTTTGGGTAGGGGCCATTTAAAAGCATCTCAATATCATGATTACTTTCAAATAAATAAATTTCTTTATTTTTTAATTTTTCGAAATATTTACGATTTACATATCCTGTATCCGTGACATAAACAACCGATTTTCCTTTATATTCTATAATAAAATTTCTGGCATCTGGAGCATCATGAGAAGATTTAATGGTTTTAATGGTTAAATCTTTTAAATAAATATCATCTTCATAAATAATGATGTTTTCATACTCTTTTATTTCTTCTAAATCGTAAAACATTGGCTGACTTAATAAAACCGTCGTTTTGTAACGATTTACAAACGTTTTTAAAGCACTGGTATGATCTTTATGAGTATGACTAATTAAAATATAATTAATTTCTTCGGGACGAATATCTATACTTTCTAATTTTTCTTTTATATATTTGGCATTTCTTCCTAAATCAATTAATAATTTTATATTTTCTGTTTCTATATAGGTTGAATTTCCTTCTGAACCACTTGCTAATACTACCACTCTCATTATCTATATAATCTCCATGGACTAATCCATGTTCCTCCTTGATTTGGCATGCCAATAGAGACTCCAAAGTGTAAGTGTGCTCCCGTAGAGGAACCACTATTTCCCATGGAAGCGATTACTTGTCCTTTGGTTACTTGTTGTCCTACAGAGACATTTAAGTTACTCATTAAATGGCCATACATCGTATACATATTATTATCATGTTGGATGATAATATGGTTTCCATAACTTCCACCACATTGAGACCCATAATACCCATTATTTGAACAATCATTATACGTGCTTACAACAATTCCATCGCGAGCAGCATATATTGGAGAACCAAATCCTGTTCCTGAAATATCGATAGCATTATGGAAAGATCCCCACCGCCATTCAAATCCAGTAGTTACTACATATGGACGGTTGGTAGGCCAGCCCCAAGTTAATCCCGTATCTACATATGCTCCAGTAATTTTATTTGGATCATAAACGTACCCACTTGGTTTTGTTCCCCCTTTTGTAGTAATTTCATTTTGTGTTTCCCGAATGGTAACGTTACTGATTGGTACAACACTTTGACTTTGTTCCCCATTTACCATTTCAATTCTTTGAGTTGTACGTACAATACCCGTAATTCCTTTTTGGGTTACTTCTTCAAATGTTCTTGGTTTATTCTTATCATATACCGTTTCTTTATCATAAACTTGCTCTAAATCTTTTACCTGATAAATTTTTTCTACTAACGTTAAAATTGGTTGAATTAAAGTAATATTTACTTTATCTCCAATAGCTAGAATACTTGATTCATTTTTAAATTTTGGATTGGCAATTAAAAATTCTTGAGGATTTAATTTATTACTTTCAGAGATGGTTTCAATCGTATCTCCTTCTTGAACTGTATAAGAACTTTGTTCTTTTGAAGAACCAAACAATAAATATTGACTTAGTTCAATGGGATCGGTATAAATTTTTTCATGAACACTTATATGAGTTGATTGTAATGTGATTGTTTCTTCAAAATACATTTGTTCAATAATTTCACCCACATCATCAATTTCTTCTTGTTCATTATTTAAATAATTTTGGTACACTTTTTGATCAACAAAAGCCAAAACAACATTTGTAATTGCTTTTTTAAAGACCTCTTCATTTAGAACATAAAAAATTAAATCTTCTTTGTTTTCTTCTGGTGATTTTATTCTTACTCGAATTCCTTCAATTGTAAAATCATCAGCCTCTTTAATTTTTTCGTAGACATCTTCCACATTTTTAATATTTGTTTCATAGGTATTACAAGCTTCAATAGCAAATTCATTGGGTGGATATACGGTGGATACATTATATGTATCTTTAATATCCTTTTGTTCATCATTAATTAGTCGATACAATTCATCTTCATTGGTAATTAAACCAATTTTTTCGCCATTTAAATACACTTGGTAATAGTTGGATGCTACGTTATAATCCCTGTGGATAATTCCTATAAATAATAGTAAGACGGTTATACCAGTCGTCAGTAAAATAGTTATTATTTTCTCTTTATTTTTCAATTTATCATCACCTTTTTAAAACACTTCATCTGGTTCTGTTTTTAAGTAATTTTTAAAACAACTTTTATCTAATTCAAATAATATTTGGTATAAACCTGTAGAACCACGACGATGCTTTGCAATAATTAAATCTACAGGTACTATTTTAGGCTTTTCTTCTGCCGTTTTATTTTCAAAATAATCTTGACGGTTTAGAAACATAACTAAGTCTGCATCTTGTTCAATAGAACCAGATTCACGTAAATCCGCTAATCTTGGTTGATTGGTTTCTCTTCGCTCAGCGTTACGAGAAAGTTGGGCTAAAGCAATTACAGGCACTTTTAATTCCATGGCCATCGTTTTAAAAGCACGGGAAATATCGGATACTTCCACTTGACGTGATTCACTTCTTCCTCCCGTAGTTACTAACTGTAAGTAATCAATGACTACTAAAGCCAAACCACTTTCGCTATTTGCTAGACGTCGACATTTTGCTTTTATTTCTGCCGCTGTAATTGAGGCATTATCTTCAATATAAATGTTGGTGTCAGCAAGTTGACTCATTGCTTCATTATACTTCTTCCAATCCGTATGATTTAGCATACCCGTTTTCAATTTATCGCCTTCAATTTGTCCTACGGCACTCAGCATACGATTTACCAATTGTTCTGCACTCATTTCCAAATTAAATATAGCAATTGCTTTATCGGTTGTAAAAGCCGCATTCGTTGCTACATTTAGGGCAAACGCTGTTTTCCCCATACCAGGTCGAGCAGCAATAATAATTAATTCTCCTTCATGTAACCCACTCGTTGCTTTATCTAAATCATAAAATCCTGTCTCTAAGCCGGTAATCGCACTTTTGTTTTTAGCCATTAACTCTAAATTCTCTTGGGCCCTTCTTAACGCTTCGCCAATGGGAGTAAATTCACTTGTAGTTCTAGCACGAGCTACATCTAACACTTTTTTTTCAGCAGCATCTAAAAGAAGCGATAAATCCTTTTCCTCTTCATACGTTTCAGTAATAATATTAGTCGCCGTATCAATCAATTTCCGTCGAACTGATTTTTCTTTAATAATATTAATATAAGAATCCAAATTGGCTGTTGTGGCCACCGAATCAATGACTTCACTGATATACTCTAAACCACCGATGGCATTTAAATTTTTTTGCTTATCCAATTCATTTTTAATCGTAGTAATATCAACAGGAGTATTCGTTTTATATAATTCATTTAATGCTTCAAATATTTTTCTATTGGCTTCATTATAAAACATACTGCCATCGACACTTTCACATACTTTTTCTAACGCATATTTATTTAGAAAGCATACCCCTAATACACTCATTTCTGCTTCATTATTTTGAGGCATTTGTTTTACAGCCATATTTTTCACCTACTTTATTTGGATTTAATTTGAATATCTATAGAAAACTTCACTTGTTTGTGTAATTCAATTTCAACTTTATGAACCCCCAAAGTATCTAAAGGAGTATTTAAATGAATACACTTTTTATCAATGTTAACTCCTTCTTTTTTTAATTCTTCATGAATTTGTTTGCTAGAAATTGTCCCAAAAATCTTACCATCTTTTCCAGATTTTACTTGAAAAACTAAATTTTTCTTACCTATTTCACTCGCTAATTTTTTATATTCAGCAATACGCTTTTCCTCATTCACACGACGCGTTTCTAATTCTTGATCAAGCACTTCTTTACTTCTTTTAGAATATGGTACCGCCAACTTATTTTTTATCAAATAATTATTCGCATACCCATCACTTACTTCTAAAATTTCATCTTTCTTCCCTTGATTTTTTACATCCTTTAATAAAATAACTTTCATGTTTTATCACACTCGCTCATGATTTATTATAGCATGTATAATTCTTTTATAGCAATGAAATTCATAAAAACCTAATTCCAACTTTTATTTTGCAGCAAAAAAAATGAATTAGATTATTTTTCTAATTCATCTATGGCTTGTTGTAATTCTTCTTTCGTCATTTTTGTATAGCCT
>CANQDC010000016.1 GCA_947591455.1 uncultured Bacilli bacterium
GGAGTTTTTCTTTTCAACTCATCGCTAAAGCTCTACTGAACCCCCAGACTATCTGGGGGTTTTCTCATACAAAAAAACAAAAAAAATTAATTTTTTGTTTTTCTTAAAACCGCATAGTCATCCATATGGGGAATATTTTCTATTGTTAAAGTTGTCGCATAATCAAGAACTTTCTCTAAGCAATCTAATGTTTTAAGAGCATTTTCATTAAACATATTACCACGAGAAAATATTGCTGCTTTGGTCATATTCCAATGATAAACAGTTAAGGCTTCACTTTCCTTATCGAATGATTTGGTATCACACATTTCTTGCCCAGCTCGAATATCTAAGCGATAACAAAATTCAACAAAATCTTTTATACCATTGGTTTCTAAATATTTTGATTCATGTTTGAACCCATAAGTAATAAATTCTTTGTTACGCGTAATAAAAATTTCATTTATTGCCTGACAATCCGTAAATGATTTAGATATATCTGATTGAATCCTTATAATTGTATTGCCTGAATTTTTGGAATAATCTAAAAAAATATTTTGTTTTTCCAGCATATCACGTAATTCTTCATCAAAAAATCTTCTTTCTTCAAAAGGATTTAGAATACTACAAAATGTATGAATTTTATCTTCTAAATCTTTTCCTAATGTTTTGGCTTCAATTTTAGCTTGTGAATCAATATATTTTTTACAAGCTTTCATCCCACAATATTTTTTTAAATAATCATAAATATTTCCTTGAAATTTTAATACATTAAAAATTTGATCTTTATCTACTAGTTTCATTGATTATTGTCCCTCACTATCTTAAAAAACCTTTTATTTTTTTCTCTTCGATGGATTGATTAAATATAATTTCATAAGCTTTGGCAATGGCGGCATCTATATATTTTAATACTAAGAGTAAATCTTTTTCGGTTATGTTACTAATTGTTTGGCTATTATAATCTTTTACTTGATAGGAAGTAAAATTAAAGCTTTTATGAATTTTTCCATCTTGAATAGATAAAATTTCATTGGTTCCATCAAAGCCATAAGAAAAATGATTTATTTGATCATTTTGATTTTGCCATGCTAATTGATAATCGCATTGATTAAAAGATTTCTTAACGGCTAGGCAACCACAATTTTCGGTCATTTTTTCCAAAAAATTTCTTATTTCAAACATTTGATACTGATTCATTTCATAGTAATCGATTGCAAGACGCGATAAATTGGCTTTTAAATCTTCATTTTCTCCATCTGGAAGAAAGACTTCATGTAAATCATTTAATCTTTCGATAATTTGATTTCCCGTCGTTGTTTGTGCCAAATGATCATGGGCTTGAAGCAACTTTTCCAAACTTGTTGGATTCTTTTCTAACTGTTCTGCTAACGTTTCTTGAAATTCACTATTTTGAATATTGTATATCATAATTAATTTTTGAACATAATTGCCTTTTTCTTGTTGCATTTTTCTCTGGCCCCCTTATCTATTTCTAGTCATTTTTTATCTTTTTTTAAAAACTAGATGTATTATAGTTTTCTCTTGTCATTTTGTCAATTCTTTAATGCTCTATATCTTTTACGGCGTAATTCATTGCTTGTCAAAAGTCCTTCTTTATTAAAAGATTCTGATAACAATACAGGATACATGGTTAAAATCGTTTGAGTGTTTACGATGGTAACCACGCAAATGTCATTTGTAATCGTATCTCCTTTAAACCCTATAGGAGATTCTAGATGTAAATAGTAAACATCTCCCGTACACAAATGGAGAGCATTGGCTTTTTTAATTTTCTTTTGAACTTTTTGAATTAAGCGATTTAAATCTAAGTCTTTAAAAAAACAACCTTTTGAAAATCTTTCTAAAGGATTTTTATGTTTTTTGATATGTTCATAAAGATCCATATTATTCGAATTATAAAGTCTTTGAATTGTATAACAATTATATTCTAGATTGGTCTCTTTCTTTTTTTTATTATATCCATAATAAGATACATATTTTTTTAATACAACATACGTAATCCAATCTCGAGAGTTTAGACTCTTTTTTTCTAATTTTTTAAGATAAGCATCGGAAGTTTCGAAATCATGATTTAAAATAGATAAAAGAACTAAATGGAAGATATTATTGATATAAAATTCATCATATTTAAGTAGTGATTCGTAAATATCTTTAGAGAATTGATACTCTCCGGTTTGCAAAGCAAGTTCTGCTTGAAACAATAAGGAATAATTGGTTGGGCCCCATTTTTGACAATACTTTTTACTGGCCTCATAATTATATTCATTTCTTTCTAAAATAGCCCATAAGCGATTGTATTCTGGAATTGAAATATTTACTTGTTGTAGTTTTTGACGCACCAATTTAAATTTTCCCTCTTTTAATTCTAAATGTAATAACTGCGAAAAGGTAGCTGCATTTATATTGATATTTTGATCATATAAAGAATTCATAAACATCACAAATCTTTCAAATTAACTGTATTATAAAAATAATATTTTTTCTTGTCAATACAATTAAAAAAAGCTCTAAATAGAGCTTATTCTTGAATTTCGATATATTTCTTGGTAGGAATTTCTTTATTCATTTCTTTTTTAGGAATGGCTAATCTTAATGTTCCATTTTTAAATGTTGCTTGAACATCTTCGGCTTCTATATCTTCTCCAACATAAAAGCTTCTAGAGCATTCGCCAAAATATCTTTCACGTCGAACAAATTTGCCTTTTTCATTTTCATCATTTTCTTTTTTCATTGATGCAGAAATATTTAAATATCCCTTTTCAACATCAATTTTAATATCTTCTTTTGCATAACCTGGTAAGTCAATGATAATCGTATAAGAATTATCATTTTCTTTAATGTCCGTGCGCATTACTTTAGAGTCATGTTGATTAAAAAACGGATCATCAAATAACTCCTCCCATAAATCAAAACTATTTCTTTTTGGTACCATCATCATATGTATCAATCTCCTTCTTTCTTATCTATCATAACCATAAAAAACAAATTTATGCTTTTTACCGTTATTTCCTTTTTATTTTGCCAAATAATCACAAATTAAATTCGTAATTTCGGTTGGATTCTCAATAGTTAAACCCTCAATCAATCTTGCCTGAGCGTATAAAACTTTACTGAAATCTTTTAATTTATCTTTATCATTTTTATATAATTCTTGAATTTTTTTTGCAATTGGGTGAGATTCGTTAATTTCTAATATCTTTTCAGCATTTACATCTCCCCCATTTGGCATAGCATTCATGACTTTTTCCATTTCAATAGATATTTCTCCCGCATTTCTTAAACATACAGGGTGATTTTTTAAAGTATTCGTAAATTTAACATCTTTAACATTTATAGCTTCTTTCATAAATTGTAAAAGTTTTTTAGATTTGTCATTTAATTTTTTTAACTCTTCTTTTTCTTCATCGGATTCTAGATCTAATTTATCACTGCATACATTTTTGAACTCTTTGTCTTGATATTTCATCAGCGTTTTTAGTACAAATTCATCTACATAATCCGTACAATAGAATACTTCTTTTCCTTTTTCAATTACAGCTTCTACTTGTGGTAAAGTTTCAATTTGGCTCGTTGTAGTCCCACAAGCATAGTAAATATTTTTTTCTTCTTTATTCCTATTTACATATTCCTCTAAGGTAATTAATTTCTTATCTTTGGAAGAATAGAATAGTAATAAATCTTGGAGTTTTTCTTTATGCATTCCGTAATCATTATAAGCACCCATTTTTAATTGCATACCAAAAGCTTCCCAAAATTTAATATATTCTTCTCTTTTATTTTTTAGCATATCTATTAATTCATTTTTGATATGTTTTTCAATATTGCCAGAAATTGTTTTTAATACGCGATTTTGTTGTAACATTTCTCGAGATATATTTAAAGAAAGATCCGGTGAATCAACAACTCCTTTCACGAAGCTAAAATAATCTGGAATTAAATCCGCACATTTTTCCATGATAAGAACACCATTCGAATAAAGTTGTAAACCTTTTTCATACTCTTTAGAATAATAATCATAAGAAGCATGAGATGGAATATATAATAATGAATTATATTCTAGTGTTCCTTCTGCTTTGGTATGAATATGAGCCAGTGGTGTTTCATAATCAAAAAATTTATCAGAATAGAAAGTATTGTATTCCTCCTCGGTAATCTCATTTTTATTCCGTTTCCAAATAGGTACTAAACTATTTAGAATTTCCTCTTCTCGATATTCTTCGTATTCCCCTTCTTTATCTTTTTTAGGGCGACTTTTTGTAACTTCCATTCTTATTGGATACGTTATATAATCAGAGTATTTTTTTACTAATCTTTGAATTTCATATTCTTCTAAGTACGTATTATATTCTTCGTCGTCATCTTTAATTGTTAAAATAATATCTGTACCAACGCTATCTTTTTCACAAGGTGTTATACTATATCCATCTACTCCACTAGATTCCCAAGCATAAGCTTCCTCGCTTCCATATGCTTTTGATATTACTTTAACTTCATTTGCCACCATAAAGGCTGAATAAAATCCTACCCCAAATTGGCCAATGATATCAATATCTTCTTTTTTCTCATTGCCATTTTTAAAATCAAATGAACCACTTTTGGCAATGGTACCTAAATTCGTTTCTAATTCTTCTTTCGTCATACCAATACCGTTATCACGAATTGTTAAAGTTCGCGCCTTTTTATCAATATCAATGGTAATAGCAAAATCTTCTTTTTTTATTTTTATGTTATCGTCCGTTAGTGATTTATAATGCAACTTATCAATGGCATCTGATGCATTCGAAATAATTTCTCTTAAAAATATTTCTTTATTTGTATAAATGGAATGAATCATCAAATCCATTAATCTTTTTGATTCCGCTTTGAATTGTTTTTTCATTTTGTCTCTCCTTTAGCACTCTATTTATCCAAATGCTAAACTGATTATAGTACGAAAATTAGCACTTGTCAATATGAGAGTGCTAATTTTTTTCTATTTTTACTTTTTATTTGATTTACCTTTTTTTATAAATTAAAATTGAATCCTTCTGGTTATTTTTTACCCCTTCAAAGGAAATCATTTCCGAACTATATTCTTGTAAAATTTCCATAGTTCTTTTTAAATTATATATAGGACACCAATCTTGTTGATACTTAGTATCCTTAATAAAATTATATAAATAACTGATTAAAAGTGAGCCATTTTCCTTTAAATTAGGAATGACTTTATCAACCAATTCCTAATTGGATGAACATTTACTATTTCTTGTTTTATACTTTCAAGTAAATCTTTTTGATTTATATTTCTATCTTTATCCATAATTATCACTTCATTTTCTATTTATTATATAAAAAAGGAAAAATTACTGTCAATTAATTTTCGCTCAATATATCCTCAAACATTTTTTTACATTATGGTAACCATTCGTTTTCATTTTACCATTTAAAATATCTTCTCCCTCTTTTATTGCTTCTATTAAGGCTTTGCTAGGTTTTTGTATTCACTACTTCAAAAGGTACACCATTTTTATTAATCAATTGTTTTATAGCCATATTTACGTATGTACTCATATTTAAACCTAACTCATTTAAAATACCAGTAGCCATTTCTTTATCTTTTTTATCTACTTGAATACTTATTGTAGTTGTAGAACTTTATTCAAATATTATCAGTTATTTATATATTATACAAACCTAACTATAATACTTAATGATAAAAATAGTCCCTTTATTTGTTCTTTCAACATGAATCGTACCATTGTCTGCTTCGATAATCGTTTTCGCAAGTGCAAGCCCTATACCGACATTTTCTTTAGATGAATTACTACCTTGATAAAACCGTTCAAAAATATGCGGTAAATCTTTTTTAGCTATACCACCAGCAAAATCTTCAATTTGTATTAAAGTATAAACCTGATTTTGCTCATAGGAAATCTTCAACTCTTGATTTTCGCTCGAATGTTCAATACTATTTTTTAAAATATTGGTTAAAGCTTCAATTTGCCATTTGGCATCACATAATAATTTAATATTTTTATCTCCGGTAGTAGAAATATTAATATTTTTTAAATCGCAAAGTAGTGAAACATTTTTTATGGCTTCCAAAATAATATTGCTGACTAAAGATTTTTCTTTGTTAAAATGAATGGTATTCGCATCAAACTTAGAAAGTTTAAGTAAAGCTTGAACTAAAAAATTCATATTAATAACTTCTCTTTTGATATCACGAATAAAATCATTTCTAATATCTTTAGGCATATCTTCATCGTCAATTAAATTATCTAACATAATCAGTATACTCGTAAGAGGGGTTTTTAATTGATGGGTTATATCTTCTAAAGAGCTTTTTAAATTTACTTTATCTTTATGAGAATTTTCTGCTGCTTCTTTTAACATAATCGTTGTTTTATAAATTTCATTTTTTAAAATAGACAATTCATCTTCGGACATGGAATCAATTTGTAATTCATAATTTTTCTTATTAATTTCTTCTATATATTTGGTAATATTTTTAATTTCTTTTTCTTTATCTAAATTATACTTCATAAATAAAAGAAACAAGCCAGAAATACTTAAAAGAAAAAAAGCTATATTAATAATTAAAAAGTAGTGATAATTTTGTTCATTTACTAATACTAAAGAATCTTTATTTAAATCTATACCATATTTAGTTAGACAAGAAAAATCGTTAGATTTGGGATTATTAATAATTTCTAATAGTTCTTGCTCGGTAACTTGAGGATATTGTTCCCTCACTGTTTCTAGAATCATCATTAAGGTATGATTATAATTTTTAGTATATTTATGATACTCATAACTATTTAAAGCTAAGAATATACCACTTAAACATCCTATGACAATTAAAGTTTTAAAAAGATATTGTTTTAATTTCATTTTATTTTTCATCGATTCTATACCCTATTCCTTTAATGGTGGTAATGATATCAGTTCCTAATTTTTCTCTGATCCGTTTAAAATAAACCGTTATTGTGTGATCATTGACATCATTTCCTGTCCATTCCCAAATTTTATCTAAAATAGTATTACGACTGACAACTTTATTGAGATTTAAAAATAACAACTGAACTAACTTTAATTCGAGAGGGGTTAGGGCAATGGCTTGACCACTTTTATAAAGCACTAACTTATCTAGATCAAAGGTAATATTTTTAATTTTAATACAACTATTTTTCTTAGTATGTAATAAAGCTTTGTTTATTCTAGCCAGTAATTCTTTCGTACTAAATGGTTTAGTTAGATAATCATCTGCTCCTGCTTCTAAACAAGAAACTATTTTGTCTTCATCATCATAAGCTGTTAAAAAGATAGTCGATATATTCAATATTTTTATATACTCGTTATAAAAGATAAAACCATCCCCATCTGGTAAAGTAATATCTAAAATAATTAAATCAACATTATTATTTTCTAGAAATTTTTGCGCACTATCTATATCTGTTTTGTAATCAACTTGGTAATTATGTTCTTTTAAAGAATAAACTAAACCTTTAATAATTGTCATATTATCTTCAATCAGTAAAATATGCATAAAGTCATCTCCTTAATTATTATCATACAAGAAAAAGGCTTTTTTAAAAAGCCCTAGATATTTTCATTACGAATAGTTTCAATCGTATTTTGTTTATTTATTTTATTTAAAGAATATCTCATAATTACCGAAATAAGAATAAATACCGCTATAATTGAAATTAAGATTGCCCCAATAGGTAAATGATATGAAAGTCCAGAATCTTTACCTAAATAATTATAAATCAGATACGATAAGCTTATTCCAATAGGTATACCAAAAAGAAGTGATTTCATTCCCATAAAAAACGTTTCTAAACGAATCATTCGATTAAATTCTTTACTAGTCATACCGATTGATTTTAACATAGCAAAGTCTTGTTTGCGAAGTTCCATATTAGTTGTTATCGTATTAAAGATATTCGTAATACCAATTAAAGAAATAACTATAATAAATCCGTAAAGAAATATTCCTACTAAAGTAAATAAATCATTCATCATTTTAACATTTTCTTCTAAATTATTTAAATTATAACTTTCATTTTTTAAAACTTCGTCGATATCATCTTGTAATTTATTAGCATTATTTGATTTATAAAAAATATAGATATATGGCATATTACTTTTTGCACTGATTTGATTAAAGAATTCTTCACTAACTATTAAATAGTTTTCCGTATTATTTTTAAGTCCAAAAGGCTTTTTGTCGGTGATATAACCAATTTCTATTTGAAAGTCTTCTTCATCCCCTAAAGTACCTGATAAAATATCTCCAACTTTTTGATCTGTCAGACGCAAAGTTTTATAAACCATTTTCTTATCATCTTCATTTTGCCGTCCGACCTTTAAATAATCCATTAATATTCCTTTGTCACTTACTTCATCATAATTTAAACCTAATTCGTTAATATATTTTTTATATTGCTCTTCCCCCAAAGTATAGATATTTATATATTGAGTACCATCATCATCAAATTGTTCAACATCATCTAAATTTAAAAATTCAATGTATTCGGGATTAAATTTCCGATTTTTATATCTAAAATCAATTTCTCTTAAAATTGTGTAATTCTCGATATTATCTAATTTTGTTGTAGCGATATATTTTTTTAACGTTGTTTCGTCATCTGCTTTCCCAGAAGATAAAGATATATTATAATCCGAAATATTTAATTCATTTTCTACTTCTAAAAAAGCAAGAGTCATAAAACTTGATAAAGCAATAAACACAAAAACAGACACAACAATTGAAATTACTGTAGTACGATATTTTTTCTTATTTCTTTTTAAATTTTTAAAAGATATTTCTCCTCCTACTCCAAATATTTTTTTAATAATTTTAGGAGATTTAATTTTTTTGGCATTTATTTTGATATTCGCACTATTTCTAATGGAATCAATTGGTGAAATAATAGAGGCTCTTTTCGCACTTCTAAAGGCTGATGCATAAATTGTTATTACTCCTAAAACAATAGCTAAGAAAATGGCTATGACTGATAGAGAAAAATGTAAGTTCATACCAATAGCTAGACTATCCTTTAAAAAATAATTACTAATAACAATTAAAATAATCGAAGCAATTAAACCTAAAATTATTCCTAAAGGTATTCCAATACATCCTAAAATAGTTGCTTCATAAAAAACATTTCTTTTTATTTGCTTTTTAGTAGCCCCAATACTTTTTAACATCCCATATTGTTTAATTTTTTCCGTTATCGAAATATCAAAACTATTTTTTATACAGAAAACAGAAGTTAGAATGATAATGCCGATAACAATACCCGCAACAATTGCTAAACCTCCTGTTGAACTTAAAGCCAAAGGATCAGTTTCTAAATCAATTAAATAAGAATTTATATCATATTTATATTTTTCTTTATCCGCTTCTTCTTGAATATATGTGTCAAATTCATTCTTTGATGCTGTTCCCGTATAATATTTTTCAAATAAAGAAGCATCAACTCCTAATATATTAGCCGTAACTTTATAGGCATCTTTAATACCATCTTTGGTGTATCTTGCATATACATCAAGATTTTTTCCTAAATCATTTTTATTGGCCAAAGTTATAAATGTATAGCCTGGAGCTGAATATTCTTCAATATTCGTCGCTGGTCTTTCAATAATTCCGACAATTTTATAAGTTTTAGGGGTTGTATTAATTATTTGTTCATTTTCTAAAAACGGATTATTTTGTTCTAGAATGACCCCATCTTCTAAATTAATTCTGGTTCCAATATCTAGCGTTATTTCACTACCTACTTCGAGTTCTATTCGACCATTCGTTTTTAAGTGAGTTGGTATCACTATTTCGTGATCATTTTCTGGGATTCTTCCCTCTACTATGCGTATAGCTAAATTTTCAAAAGATTCTTTTGTAAAAGCTTTGATGTAAGCATAAGGCTTATCTTCATTTTTAGAAGCAATATTAGCATAACCAATATTACTCGTAAGATTAAACTCTTTTATTTTACGATTATTATAAAATAAATCTAAATCTTCATTAGAAACATTGTAATATGCTACATGATAATTTCCTTTTTCATATGTTTCAAAACTAATTAAAGACTTTATACCACTTGTATAGATAGATGCTACAGCAGTTATTAAAGCAACTGATAAAATAATACCAATAATCGTCACAATCGTTCTTTTTTTATTTAATTTTAAATTTTTAATGGTTAATTTCTTTAGCAAATTCATCAGTTAGTCCTCCGAAACAATTTTTCCGTCTTCTAGTTTTATAATTCGGTCAGCGACTTTGGCAATTTCTAAATTATGAGTAATCATGATAATAGTTTGTTTTAATTCTTTATTCGTTTTTTTTAGTAAAGCTACTATTTCATCACTCGATTTGGAATCTAAATTACCTGTTGGTTCATCAGCTAAGACAATGGTCGGATTGGTAATCAATGCTCTACCTATACTCGTCTTTTGTTGTTGCCCTCCTGATAATTCGTTAGGTAAATGATTTTTCCGATTTTCTAAACCTAATATTTTTAACATTTCATTTAGTTTTTCCTGATCTATCTCACGGTTATCTAAAGAAAGAGGTAAAGTAATATTTTCTTCGACATTTAAAATAGGTATTAAATTATAAAATTGATAAATAAGTCCTACTTGTCGTCTTCTAAAAATGGCTAGTTTATCGTCATTGAAATTAAAAATATCTTCGCCATCTATATAAACTTTACCACTTGTTGGACGATCTACTCCTCCTAGTAAATGTAAAAGTGTTGACTTTCCACTACCACTTGCACCAACAATAGCGACAAACTCTCCCTTGTCGACAGTAAAAGATACGTGGTCTAAAGCTACGACTTTGGTTGTATTTTTACCATAAACTTTGGTTAAATTCTCAACTTTTAATATTTCCATAAACATTTTCTCCTTTCAATTCAATTTCATTATAGGAAACTAAAGTTACAATCAAGTTACAAAAAAGAAAAAATGGATAATTCATCCACTTTAATTATTTTTATTAATACCCTTAATTTTAAAATTTGGATAAGCATTTTTAATATGTTTATAAAGAAAAGAATTTTGTTTCAGCCATTTAATAACATTCTCCCGAATTTCTTCCGTATTATCTTTCTTTTGATACTTAACTTCCTTTTTTATTTTATTAATAACATTAAACGAAATAATATTATCTACTATATAGCATATCAATAACACTATAAATAAAATAAGACGAATAGTTGATGGAATTAAATACAATAATTTGATGAAAAAAGGATTTAATATATAAACACAAAAAGACCCTAAAATTCCAAAAGGAATCATTGTTTCCAAACAAATACGTCCATTAATATTAAATCTTTTATTAGAATAATCCCACCATCTTACTTTGAATAATTTTTCCATAAAATAAGATGTGAGATATTCCAAAACAGAACAAATTAAAATTGATTTTAAAAAGACTGCTAAGACATCATTTGTATTTTTACCTATTAAAAATAATATTCCCAAAACTCCATAACCATATATTGGACAGTAAGGCCCAATTAAAAATCCTCGATTGACAAATTTTTTACTGCGTATAAATGTCAAGGTAACTTCCATAAGCCATCCTAAAAATGAATATATAATAAATAGTAAAAAAAAGATTATAAATGCATTTTTCATAAAACTACTTCCCTTCTTTAAACAAAAAATTAAATATTAATTATTTAACCATTTTGCTACTTCATCTTTCGCTTCTCTTACTTTAGAGCCTCTAATACTTAAGCCAGGTTTAACTAAAGCATTTTTGCATATAGTTTTAATTTGGTCGGGTATAAATGCTTTACCACTACCTTCATGAGTAACAAAAGGCCTAATTACTTTACCAGTAAAATCTAAATTTTGTAAAGCCGTAACCATCTCTTCGGGCATGAAGCCGTAATAAACAGGAACTCCGATATAAATAATTTGATAATCAGATAAATCATCTATCGCTCTTTTTATAGGAGTATGATGACTTTCCTGACGATTTTTGGCTTCTTCTAAACAAGTTTCATAATCTTTTGGATAAGCCACTTCAGGTTCTATCTTAATACTTTTAGCACCAGTTAATTCTGCTATGTATTCTGCTAGAACCTCTGTATTTCCTTTTTCAATATAACCTACTCCATAATTTTCATCGGCACGGCTAAAATAGATGATTAAACTTTTCAGGTTTATTTTAATCTCCTCCTTTATTTTTCCATTTAACTTATATTTTTATTTTAACACTAAATACCTATTATTCCAAAAATTATTTACTAGTTTACTTAAAAAAAACAGATTCTATAATCTGTTTAAAAAAAATACTGTTTTATATTATTTTAATTTTCTTCTGCATCTAAATTTAGTTCTATTTTATCAATGGTATACTCATTATTTACCTCTTTAATATTTAAGTTTTCAATAAATAATGTGGCTTTAAAATCTTTGATAGATAATTCTATCGCTTCTTTTAATTCTTTATTTAAACTTAAATCCAAATTTTTAATAAGAGTCTTTAGGGAAACATTTTGGTTTGATTTTTCTCCTCTTGCTTGACTAATAATATCAATCATGTCATTTCCATTTTTCATTTCCTTATCAAAGGCAAATTCAAGAGGTTTTATTTCAGTTAAATGAATTGATTTTTTCTCATGATACAATTCTTGATATATTTCTTCGGTAATGAATGGGAAGAAAATGCTAAAATCTTGTAACAATTTATATAGAATCGTGTAAATTGTTTTTTGGCCTGAATATCTTGGAATTTCACCGAATTCTTCTGGTCTATATAATCTATGTTTTACGATTTCTATATAATTATCACAGAAATTCCAAAAGAATTTTTCTAGATGATTTAATGCTAAACCAACTTCATATTCGTCTAAATATTTTATAAAACCTTTTTCCATTTCTTGGAAAGTTCCTAAAATCCATTTATCTACATATTCATAATCAGTAAAGTTTTTGTCTTTATAATCAGCTAAATGCATTTCAATAAACTTAGATACATTCCATATTTTATTTACTAATTTTTTTCCTCTTAAAAGAGTTTCTTCATTAAATACAATATCGGTTCCTAGTCTTCCGGATCCTGCCCAGTATCGAATCACATCAGCTGAATACTTATCGATCAACTCTAGTGGTTCTACTTTACTATTTCCTTTGGATTTACTGATTTTTTCTCCTTTACTAGCCATAACAAATCCGGAAATCATAACATTATCCCATGGACGAGTACCAAAATGATAAAAACTTTTTACAATTGTATAGAAATCCCAAGTTCTTATGATTTCTGATGCATTTGTTCGAATGCTCATTGGTTTTAATAAATCCTCGTAATTTTCTTTTTCGCCATATCTCATATTGATTAATGGAGTTACGGAAGAAGTGGCCCATGTATCCATAACATCTGTTTCAGGTATGAATTCTTTACATTTACATTTAGGACACGCACTTATGCTAGGATGATCGACTAGTGGGTTTACTGGCAACTCTTCTTTTTTGGCGAAAATGGGTTCTCCACATTCTTTACAATACCAAACAGGAAATGGTACTCCAAAATATCTTTGTCTTGATATACACCAATCCCAAGCAATATTATTTACCCATTCCTCATATCGAATATGCATATGTTCTGGATGCCATTTAATTTCTTGACCAATTTTTAGAAAATCTTCTTTATGACTCATAATATCAATAAACCATTGTTTCATAACGGAATATTCGACTTCTTTACCACATCTTTCATGCGTTTGCACTTCATGCTCTAATTCTTCAATTTTAACTACATACCCACCATTTTGTAAATCTTCTATGATTTGTTTTCTAGCTTCTTTGATTTTCATGCCACCATAGTTTGGAACTTCAGGAATAATTCTTCCATCCTCCGTAAAAATATATTTTAAAGGTAACTTGTATTTTTTCCACCATTCAATATCGGTTTGATCTCCAAATGTACAGCACATAACAACGCCGGTACCTTTATCAATGGCCACTTTCTCATCAGCCATAATTGGCACATCTACATCAATGACTGGAATATGCGCTGTCTTGCCAATTAAAGATTTATGTTTTTCATCATTAGGATTTACAAAGACACAAACGATAGCTGGAAGCAATTCTGGTCTGGTTGTGGCAATAGTAAATTCTTCCCCATCTTCCACGGTTTTAAAATTAATATAATTAAATGTTGTTTTGATTGTTTTTGTTTCCAGTTCGGCTTGGGCAATACTTGTTAAACACTCATTACACCATAAGGCCGGACTTTCTTTATGATAACAATGACCTTTTAAAATCAAATCCAAAAATGAGGCTTGACTTATTTTTATGGTTGATGGACTCACTGTTTTATAATGGATATCCCAATCGGTACTTACCCCCATTTTACTAAATAAATTTTGAAATTCTTCTTCATATTTATCCGTAGTTTCATAACATAATTTAGAAAACTCTTCTCTACCGATTTCATGAGCTTTTTTCCCTTGTTCTTTTTCAACCAATCTTTCACTAGGTAGGCCATTATCATCAAAACCAAATGGATAAAATATATTATATCCGCGTAATCTCTTATATCGAGCAATCATTTCCGTTTGAGAATATGAGAAAATATGCCCAATATGGATTTTACCATTTACGGTTGGAGGAGGAGTATCAATGGAAAATACTTCTCGTTGATCTGGTTTAAACGCATATATTTTATTTTCTTTCCAATATTCTAACCACTTATTTTCTTTTTCTTGTGCATTATATTTTTTATCTAACATAATAAACCTTCTTTCTATTACTCTTCTAACTCTTTATGCAAATAATTTCTGGTCTCTTTAAATATTGTATATGCAAATTCTTCACTATATTTAGGAACTTGCAAAGAACCAATATATAACTCTACATTATCACTTTCTTCTAATAATTCAAAACTTTCTTTAAAATGAATATCAAATAGATAAGCGAATGTAAATAAAACTTCATCGCTGTTTGTTTTTACTTTTTTTCGATTAATAAGTATTTGTTTTTTGAAATCATTTAATACCGGTTTAGATAGGTCTTCCTTTATTAATTCATTCTCAAAGTAAGTGGCACTTACTCGGAAAATATCTAACTTATCCATATCTCGTAGCATATAAGTAAATTTTCTACTCATTTCGTCTAATTTTTTGTCTATTTTATACGTATTATGATTTAAAATAGCCGCTTTGATCAGTGAATCATATTTTTTTACATCCAGATACTCTCGAATATGTCCCTGTTCAAATAAATACTCACACCCTTCTTTGGCATGATCTATCTTTTGATCATCATAAGAATTTGTTTTTTCAATTTGAGAAAATCGACCAATATCATGCAGAAGGCCAAGGATTTTTGAAAGTACAATTTCCTCATCCGAGGCATGCATTCTTTTGGCTAATTTTTCCATCCATCGCGCTACATATAAGGAATGATAGTATTTTAATAAAATATTTTTATTTTTCATATCAAATGTTTCTACATATGTAGTAAATTTTTGCTTAGCATATTCATAATCCATTAAAAAAACTCCTCCTTCATTTCTAAGGACGAGTTTAAACTCCCGCGGTACCACCTTAATTCATAAAAAATTATGCGCTTCATTTTTTCTTAACGGGAAAAGGCGAAATAACTTACTACTACTTTTCAGTTATTTAACTCCACTGCTACCTTCAATAAAAATATTTCCTCATTTTCACCAACCATGAGGTCTCTTTATAAATACTTTTATTTACTCCTCAGCTTCATCGTTTTAATCATTCTATCCTATTTTTTACTCAATTGCAATAGTTTCTTTCATTTCTCCCTCATAGGTGATTTGAATTTCATTGTCAACGATATTTAATTCTATATCATCAATAGAGTTTACTAAATAGGCATCACTTATTCTTGACTTGGCTGCTAAATCGTATAAATAAAATTGGTTAAATGGATCAATCACTTCTAAATATACGTTATAAAAATTTATATATTTATAATTATCTAATACTATTGAATTTTTATAATCAACTAATTGCATTTGGCCATTATTTTCTAAAACAATGTATTCTGAATTATAGTTAATAATGGCATTATTTAATGGATCTGTAAAAGTGGCTCCATTGACATCCACCAATTGCCAAGTATTGTTTTTTAATACAGCAAAAATATCTGATGCGACTTTTTCGGTTTCTGTATTCACATTCTCGGTAAGGCCAATATAATCATATTGAAAAGGTAAATAAACAGCTATTCCCTCTTCAAAGGATACTACCCCCCATAAATCTTTTTCATCTTTTAGGATATAATAATCATTATCTATTCCTACTCCATAATTTTTGACTTCTTTATAAGTAGCAATCGTACGATTTAAGGATAAATCATATAATAAAATGGGTGGATCTTCTTCTAAAGAATCTTGAATAAATACAAATCTTTTGCCTGCTATTGGCAGTTTCGTATCTTCCGGTACTTCTTTTTCATTTAATGGATAGGCACTTTCCACTCTTGTGGAAGCATAATCGCAGGCCTCTGTTTCACATGTGTACTTACCTAAAAGTTCGTCGCCATCGTAAAAATATAGTTTCCCTTCATATCGAAATTCATGGGTGGGATTTTCAACAACTGGATGTAATGATTCAATATGTTTTATCGTAGAAAATATCGTGATTGGCAAAAAAACAATTAAAAGAAAAATAATCGCTCCTAAAGTAATTTTTCTATTTTTCATGATTCTTCTCCTGTTGGTATTTCACCATTGGTACAAAATTCATAAATATTCGCACTTGTTCCTTTTTCTATTGAATACTTCATACCAGACGTACTAATTTTAAAGGCAAGCGTTCCTTCGCCATAATAATGATTTAAAGATAACGGAATTTCTTCTTCTAATAAGCCTTGAGATGGATCTTTATATAAATATAAATTTAAATGGTTCGCTTGATTTACTGCGGCATAAAAATTAGGATATAAGGCCACATAAAGATACCCATTTTCATTGATTTTCTTTCCATGATAATCGTATACAAAATACTGATTATTATCTACAACAGTCACATACTCATCATTATAGTTCTTAATTTTCCCTGAAACTGGAGAAAAATCAGTTGTACCACTAGAATGAATAGGAATTAAAATAGAACCATTCTCATTACTGGCGGCATAAAAATCACCAATCTTCTCTATAGCGTTATAATTGAATGGAACATGGGCAGCTACTGTATTTGTATTTATGGTAATCACTCCAAACTTATTACTTTTATTTTTCGCCACAACTTGTAAATCATTTACCGCTTTAAAAGTTACTTCAGCATTGCCTGTATAAGAATATGTATTGACAGATTTATATTTACTCATATTTTTTTTCGCTTTTAAATCATACAGTACAATCGTTTTATTATCCTCATTGACCAAATCCGGATTGTCATTTAAAAAGACATATCGTTCATTCAATATAGGAATTAATCCTACTGTACCTGGAGTTTCTTTTTCATTATCTTCAAATATAGTATCACTGGCAATCGAACAGTTTGGCAAACCAATATTTTCTTTAGTAATATTATTTTTATTTGTACAATTATAACTACCTAATAAATTTGTTTTCTCTTCATCAGAATAGAAATATAATTTTCCATCAAAATAATTCATAAATTTAATTGTTTTATTATTTAAAGCTTCTAATTTATTAAGAGAAGTTGTTTTTTCTGTACCATTATTTAAAACATGAACTGTAATGGTATTGCCATTCTCTTCAATATAGAAAGATTCTTCCGTTGATTGTAAATGATTCTCTTCATCATAAATATTTATTGGTGTATACGTAGTATTAAATAGTACTATGTCATCCTCTTGTAATTTGGTTTGATCATAAAATTTCAATTTCATTTTTTTATTTTCGATTAAAGCTGCATAATCATCATATAATTCTACATATTCATAGCCAGAAAAAATTTCTTTACCATTGTAATCATATACAGAGTATGTATTTGTCTCATTAACTACTTTAATATATTTTTTATTAAGACCTTTAATTACTCCGGCAATCCCTTTACTTATATTTTTACCAGCATTATTTATAATAACATTACGATTATTTTGTTTGGAAATATAATAATTTGGGGCTGTATCTAAATAAGCTAAATAATCATATGAAAAAGAAATGGCGGTTGTTACATCCTCAGCTAAATGAATCACTCCATAATTACTGGTATTATTTTTAACAATAAAACTTGTTTCATTTTCCCCTTTTTTTACTAAACGATAAGTATCTTCTGCTACTTCTTTTGTTTTCATATTATATAGTAAAATTGTTTCATCCTCTTTGGTTTTATTATCATTTAAAAAAACGTAAGTTTGATTCACAATAGGAATTTGCTCTAAAATTTCGGTATTATCTTCATACATTTTTTTAGAATTATCAAAGTCATCTTCTACACTATAATAAGAAACAAAGCATAAAGTTTCATCTTTATTTTTGCATTCATAATTTCCGATTTCTTCATGATTTTCATCTAAAAAAATCAAAGTTCCATTTTCATAACGATAGTTATTTAACTCAACAATAACATCTTCAGGCTCTTCAGGGGGTTTTGGTTGTTCTTTAGTAAGTAACAAAAATAAGCCTACACCAAGCACACACAAAAGAACTACAAAAAGAGATATTATCAGAATCTTTTGTTTTTTAGAGCGCTTTGCCCACCATTTTTTTAATTTAACAAAATGTTCCTTATGTTTTTTCTTTTTAGATTCTGTATTTGTTATTTCAAATGTATCTAATTCATCTTCTTCTATATCCTCTTTTTGATAATCTTCTTGTTCTATTAAATCTTCTAATGTTTCTATAGGAGTTGTAGATTCTAAATCTTCTTTATTTGGTTCTTGATTAGGCATATTACACACTTCCTTATTCTTAATAAGGATTATATCATACAACCCCTAAATTTGAAACAAATATTATTCAAAAGTCCAAGGATCTTCTTTGGTACCTGTACCTGTTGGTGTTAAATTGGCTTTTAAGGTAATTATAGGACGAATAAACGTACTGCTATCTTCAGGATTTGGAAACTCCAACCATTTGCCATTAGCTGTATTTCCCGCACCATTAATTATTCTTCCACTCCAACCACTACTCCAATAATATCTTCCTGCTAGCCAATATGTCCCACTTTGATCTTCTGTAGTAATACTATAAGCAAGTAATGTTCCTAAAGTATTTTGTATCAATGTTGTATCTTTTCCATATAACATATCTCCTCCGCCATAGGGCTCATTGTTTGGGTCCCATCCAGCACCACCAGTATTATATGATCCTAAAATCTCCGTTGATAAAGTTTCCGTGATAAATTCGGTTTGTCCATTATATCCTGGATATCTTGAACCTATAGTATACTTATTATTTGTATAAGCACTCGCAAGTATATTT
>CANQDC010000017.1 GCA_947591455.1 uncultured Bacilli bacterium
GAAGGAAAAACAACAGGTGAGTGGGATTATAATGCATGGAATGTAAAATTAGAAAATGTCCAAGAAGGAAGTAGATGTAAGTTATTATTTACATCAACATTAAGTAAAGAAGACTATGAAGAATATATAAAGAATGGAGTAGCCACAAGAAGAAATACGTACCGAGGAAAAGATATAACAGAGTTATGGAAAAATAATAAGTTATATGAGCAAATAGAAAATGGAACTTTTGCAGATATTTATGTTGGAGATTATATAACAACAAATACTAATGGAAAATCTATTAAATGGTTAATAGCCGATTTAGATAATTATTTGCTTTCTGGAACTTATGACTTTTCTCGACACCATGCTACAATTATACCTGCAGCACCATTGGAAAATAACCAAATGAATGAAAAAAATACAACAGAAGGTGGCTATGCAAATAGTAATATGGTAACAACAACATTACCCAATGTATTGACAACATATATTCAACCAGTGTTTGGAGAACATATAATTCAATATAGAAATATATTAAGTAATGAAGTAAATACAGAAGCAACAAATAGAGCACCTGGTGGCAAGGGAGCAAGTAGTGATTGGGCATGGTCTGAAAGAGACCTCGATTTAATGAGTGAAGTAAATGTGTATGGGACAATCGTATGGTCATCAAGTCCATATGATACCGGAATCGATAATAAACAGTATGCAATCTTTCAATTAAAACCTGAATTTATCAATAGTGATGGAAATACTAGAATTAGTTATTGGTTAAAAGATGTAGTGGATTTGAAAGACTTTGCTTTTGCTTCTCGAGATGGCTATCCTAATCTTAATTATGCGTTCAACCTGGACGGCGTTCGCCCTAGATTTTTAATTGATTAAAATCTAGGTTCTTTTTTTTATAAAATTCCATACATTTTAATAAGGTGAAGTTTTATATGCGTGTTTCTGATTTACAAATGAAAGATATTGTAAATATGAATGATGGGAAAAGATTAGGAAGAATTGTTGATATTGATATAGAAGCCAATGGAAGTATTAACTATTTTGTTGTGGAAGAAAGAAAATTTTTTCGCTTTTTTGGAAGTCATGAGGAAAGGAATATTTATATCAATCAAATCAAAAAAATTGGTGAAGATGTGATACTTGTTGAATTGTAACAAGTTTGTTATAATACTCTACGAAAGAAGCGATAAAATATGAATCGAAAAATATTTTTAGCAGCAATATTTTCTTTACTTGTTGATCAAGTTTCAAAGGTGATAATTGGCGTTTTTTTAAAAGTAGGAGATCAAATTACTATTATTAAAAATTTTTTTTCGCTTCATTTTATTGAAAATTATGGGGCAGCATGGAGTTTATTTTCTAATAAAGGAGAATTTTTAATTTTAATTAGTTTGCTGGCACTCTTTGTAATCATTCGTTTTATGTATAGTTTTAAACATACAAAAAGAAATAATTTGGCTTTTGGCTTTGTGATTGGTGGAATTTTTGGGAATCTGATTGATCGAATTTTTTTAGGATATGTAAGAGATTTTTTATCTTTTCGAATTTTTGGTTATGATTACCCAATATTTAATTTTGCTGATGTAAGTATTGTGATTGGAGTATTTTTATTAATTTTAGCCATTATTAAAGGAGAAGATCGTTGTTGAAAACCCTAATAGTTAGTGAAAGTGGAAAAAGAATAGATAAATTTTTAACAGAAGAATTAGAGTATTCACGTAGTCAAATTAATAAAATGTTAGATGATGGTCTTATTGTTATCAATAATCATCCAGTAAAACCAAGTTATAAAGTAAAAGCAAATGATTGTATTACGATAGTAGGAGAATATCAAGAAGAAAGTAATCTTATTCCTACGAAAATAGATTTAGAAATCGTTTATGAAGATGAAGATATTATGGTTATCAACAAGCCATCTGGGTTAGTCGTTCATCCGGGAAATGGAAATAAAGAAAATACTCTAGCGAATGGGCTTATGTATTATACCAATCATTTAAGTGATTTAAATGGCCAAACCCGTCCAGGAATAGTGCATCGTTTAGATAAAGATACTTCTGGACTTATGCTAGTGGCTAAAACCAATCGTGCCCATCAAATTCTAGCGGAAGATTTTAAAAAACATCTTGTAAAAAGGGAATATCTTGCTCTTTTAGTAGGAGTATTTCCTCATAATAAAGCGAAAATTGATGCACCTATAGGAAGAGATATGAAAGCTAGAAAACAATTTACAGTGACGGATGTGAATGCGAAAAGTGCCATAACGAATTTACAAGTGGAAAAAAGATACAAAGCATATACTTTAGTGCGCTTGCATCTTCAAACAGGAAGAACTCATCAAATTCGGGTTCATATGAAATATATTGGCTATCCTGTATTTAATGATCCTGTTTATGGAGTTCAAAAAATAAAAGAATACGGACAATTTTTACATTCTGCAACACTTGATTTTGTTCATCCGATTACCAAAGAAAATATGACATTTACTTGTCCTTTACCAACGTATTTTCAAAAGTATTTAGATACTTTAGACTAAAAATAAAAGAACAAGTTTGGAAAATACATATACCCATAAAATAAAATAAGGAAAAGTAAAAAAGTGATATTTACCCAATATATTTTTAATATTATAAATGTATAAATAAGAAAAGATCATATGAAAAAAAGAAATATAAAAAGAAAACATAAGATTTTTAATGATAAAGAAAAAATAGAAAAATGATAAAGATAAAATCATATTACTAAGAATAATAAATAATAAATCATTATTTAAAGAATCAAGAAGAATAACTTTATGTAAGGGGAGAAAACTTAAACAATATATAAAAAAAATACAACATGAAAAAAACAATCCATTCATAAAAATCCTCCCTTTACTAAAAAAATATTCTGTACTAAAATATATACTTAAGGAGACAAAAAAATGAATACAATAACGATTACAAAAAAAGACGAAATAATAATGCGTTTAGTTCATTATTTTATTACGGAAGAAAATTATACGCCTATTGTTGTTCGGGGAGTGAAAGATGAAGTCTGGTTAGAGAATAGTAATGCGTATTATAAAATTATTCGAATTAATTCGAATTATATACATAATAATGAACAATTTCGTGTAGATAAAATGAAAGTAAAAAATGTGATGCGTCAAATTAAAAAGAAAACAGTATCTTTAAGCATGAAAACTTTAAATTTATTTTTAGATATGAATGAAGAAGTGAAAGTGGAAAATGATAAAAATATTGTATCTTTAGTATTAGATACCGGAGTTAGTGAAGAAGATGTCAAAAAGATTGCTGTTTATTTTCCTAGTATTAAAGAAAAATTAATTCAAAATGTAGAAGGCTTAGATTTAATATTAAATGTTACTGAAGATATTAACCAAAAAACAGAGAAAAACAATCGTATTTTTGAAGCAACATTTAAACAAAAAAAGATTATTGTAACTTATGTGTTATTAATCATTTGTGTCATTTTATTTTTCTTAACTTATCTTTTTGGAAAAGGTCGATTAGATGCTATGACGCTATATTTATTTGGAGCGGTTTATTCCCCTGCAGTGAAAAGTGGCCAAATCTGGCGTCTTATAACAGGAACATTTTTACATGCTGGTTTACTTCATTTAATTACCAATATGTATTCTTTATTTCTCATCGGCTCCCAATTAGAAAATTTTGTCGGTAAGAAAAAATATATTTTTATTTATTTTGTAAGTGCAATTAGTGGAAGCTTAATGTCTTGTTTATTTTCTGAAGCGGTATCAGTTGGAGCTAGTGGAGCCATTTTTGGACTTCTTGGTAGTATGCTTTATTTTGGGTATCATTATCGCTTATATTTAGGAAATGTGCTAAAAGCCCAAATTATACCAATTATACTATTAAATTTATTTTTAGGTTTTTCCTTAAGTGGTATAGATAATTTTGCTCATATAGGTGGCTTAATAGGAGGCTATTTATCCACAATGGCGGTTGGAATTACCGGAAAATCATCTTCATCAGATCGTATTAATGGTTGGATTGTTTTAGTAATTTATATAGCTTTCTTAATGTATATGTTATTTCGTTAAATCATGTCTTGACTCTCTTTGCAAGACATCTTTTTTTTTGCTATACTTATGTAGAATAGGTGGTAGCATGAAGTTTAATAAAAAAATGATCGTATGTGGAACAACTTTATTTTTATTTATAGCTTTATTACTCTTTGCTGTAGGGTATACCTATGCATTAAATATAGTAGAGCCTTTTTCAATTCAAGGAGTAATAGAACAAAACGATCACTTATATGTCCAATTAACACCTGCGGCCAATGCCAAACGATATAAAATTTATGCTTATGACCAAAAGAATCAATTAATTTATCAAAAAGAAAGTCATTCAAATCAAATAGATATTTCTGATTTATATGGAAATTATAAAGATGTGATTACATTTAAAGCAAATGCTGAAAATAAAAAATCAGAATCGATTCCTGCTCAAAACGAATATCAATATGTTTTTACGAATGTATCTTTTGGGAAAGAGAGTGAACACTATAATGAAAAAGGCAAAGATTTTATCATTGGACTAGATGGAGAAATGACCAAAAATGATCAATATAGTATAGATATTATGTACGATAAAGTACTTTTAAAAAATATAGTTGTCCAAAACAATATTGTAACTATTTCTCATGAAATATTAGATCATTTATCGGGTCGAGTAGAGTTAAAATTGAAAAAAAAGAATCGAGTAGTAAATGTTTTTACTATCTATGCCAATAGTCAAATTGTTGGAAATATTAAAATTACCAATTTAAAAGAAGGGGAGTATTTAAAATGGGATGATTTTACTTTACAATATGAAGGGGGAATTCATGCTACCACGTTACAAGTCAATTTATATAAAGATGGGGTATTAGAAAATACTTATAAAACAGACTATACCAAAGATGGAATTTCCTTGCCAGCGCAATTTTTTAAAGAAAATAGTACGTACTTATTAGAATTAGAAGCAATATATAAAGATTATTTTGAAATTGCCAAAAAAGTGGCTGTCACGATTCATGTTGGAGAAAAAGAAACCGTAAAACCCGTTTATGTAGATTACAATTATAAAAATATTAAAAAAGGAAGTAGAGTATCTTTATTAAGTAATACACCCGATGCAATGATTTATTATACTATAGATGGCAGTGATCCTTCTACGAGTAGTTATTTATATAAAGAGCCTTTTACGATTACCAATGATGTAACGATAAAAGCTTTTGCTATTCGAAAAAATATGTATGATAGTCCAATAAATACTTATAATTTTCATGTGGATAACAAACCTTTAGTGGTTTATTTAAGTCCATCGAATCAATATGATAATTATGGTGTGAAAGCCGCAGGATATACGACTGAAAAAAAGGAAATGAATAAAGTCGCCGATTTGTTAGAAAAGTATTTAAAATCGTATGGAGTGAAAGTTTATAGAAATGTACCAAGTGCTGGAATAAATGCTTGGATTAGTGAGAGTAATTATCTAAAAAGTGATTTACACCTAGCCATTCATTCCAATGCGAGTGAAAGTCATGAAGCCCATGGAATCGAAATGTTTGTTAGCAAAGAAACTTCTCCTTCCTTATCCATTGCCAATGCAATATATAATCAGTTATATGAAATTTATCCGTATAAAGATGATTTTAGTAATCGAGGCATAAAATATAGTGGAGAATCCTTAGGGGAAGCCAATGATGCTTTTTTGCCTTGTGGAACCCTTATTGAAATTGCCTATCATGATAATTATAATGACGCGAAATGGATTGTAGAACATAGAGAAGATATTGCTAAAACGATTGGGGACGCTATTTTAAAATATTATCAAGTGATCTAATTGCATATTAGGTTTTCATAATCTTTAGAATTATGATAAAATAATTTTGGTGGTTTTATATGTTAGAAATAAAAGACGTAACTGTAAAAGTACAAGAAAAAACAATTTTAGAACATTTTAATATGAAAATCGCAACAGGAGAAATCCATGCTTTGATGGGTCCAAATGGTGCAGGAAAATCGACTATTTCCAAGGTACTAATGCGCGATGAATCCTATAAAGTCGTTAGTGGTACAATTACTTATAATAAAGAAGATTTACTAGCTATGGATACCACAGAAGTAGCAAAAAAAGGCCTTTTTATGGTCAGTCAAAATCCGATGGAAGTAGCGGGAATTACCAACGCAGAAATGATTCGAACCGCATTAAACGATCAGGGAAAAAATACTTTAAATATCTTAGAATTAAATCGAAAAATGGTAGCGATTTGTGAAGAATTACAGTTGCCTGCCAACTTTGTGCATCGTGAGATAAATTATAATATGAGTGGTGGCGAAAAGAAAAAAAATGAATTATTGCATCTTTGGATGTTAGAGCCTAATTTTATTATTTTAGATGAAATTGATTCCGGTTTAGATGTTGATGCTTTAAAAATTGTCGCTGATTCGATTCAAAAATATTATCAAAAATTTCATCCATCCATATTGATCATTACTCACCAAAAAAGATTACTAGAACTATTAAAACCAGATTATGTGCATATTTTAAAAAATAAACAAATAGAAAAAACAGGAAATTATGAATTGGCTGAAAATATTTTTAAATCCGGATTTTCTGGGGCGCACGTTATGAGTGAAAGTGATCAAGATGCATAAAATAGAAGTAAATAAACCAGAATTGAAATTAGAAAATACAGAATTGCTTATCACAAATTTTAAGGAAAATCATTGTACCTTTCATATTTATGGAAAAGTAAGTTGTGGCATAAATTCAATCCCTCAAAACGCCTCTTTTACCTTTTATCTGCATGACCAGGCGCATTTACTCGTAGAATTTTTGGTTGAGTTAAATAATACTACAAATACCATTCAAATTTATAATGACCATGCTTCCCATTTAGATTTGCATTATGCTTGTAAATTTTCAGGAGACAATGAATTAACCATTAATAATTCTATGGATCATAACGAAGCAAATACGAAAATTTTAATTCGTGCTGTTGAACAAAATGGAACCATGTCAATCAAAGCCGAAGGGGTAATTGCTGAAAATACCGAAAACAATACGTATTTAGAAGATATTAAAGCGATTACCAAAGAAAATAATCATATAAGTATAAAACCAAACTTATTCGTAAAAACCAATTCGGTGATTGCCAATCATAATGCTACAATTAGTCCAGTAAATAAAGAGGAATTATTTTATTTAAATAGTAAAGGAATTAAAAAGGATCGTGCCATCAAAATGATTCATTCTGGATTTTTGAAATCAATTTTAAAAATAAATGAGTTAAAAATAGGAGGTGAAGAATAAAGTGAATCGAGAAGATTTTCCCATGCTTTTACAAGATATTGTTTATTTTGACAATGGAGCAACCACTCTAAAACCTAAGTGTGTGATTGATAAAACGGTTGAATATTATGAAAAATATGGAGCGAATGCTCATCGAGGGGATTATGATATTTCCTATAAAGTCGATCAAGAATATGAAAATACCCGTCGTTTAGTAAAAGAGTATATTCACGCCAAATATTTAGAAGAAATTATTTTTACTGCTGGATCTACCGAAAGTTTAAATTTAATAGTTCAAGGTTTTTTTGCTAATTTGTTAGATCCAAATGATGAGGTATTAATTACGAAATCAGAACATGCATCGAATGTCTTGCCATGGTTTCATTTAGCTAATAAAAAAGGAATAAAAGTAAATTATATTCCTTTAGATGATAATCATTATGTAACGCTAGAAAATGTTAAAAAAATGATTACTCCCAATACAAAAGTAATTAGTTTAGCTTATATTACGAACGTTATTGGAGATATTCGCCCAATTAAAGAAATCGCTGAATATGCTCATCAGCACAATATTTTTGTAGTTGTTGATGCTGCCCAAAGTATAGGGCACATAAAAACTGATGTTCAAGATTTAGATGTTGATTTTTTAGCCTTTTCAGCGCATAAAATGTGTGGTCCAACAGGAGTTGGAGTTTTATATGGAAAAAAAGAATTATTAGAACATGTAGAACCATTAATTCTTGGTGGAGGCATGAACGAATCTTTTGATAATGAACATGAAGTCTATTATAAAGAATTACCCGCCCGTTTAGAAGCAGGTACCCCGAATATTGCAGGAGTAATTGCGTATGGAGCAGCCATTGAATACTTAAATAAAATTGGGTTAGATACTATTTCTGAATATGAAAAAAAATTACGTAAATACTTAATAGATAAATTAATAGATATTCCTTTTATAGATCTTATTAACATTGAAAGCGATAGTGGAATTGTAACATTTAATATCACAGATATTTTTAGTCAAGATGTTGCTTATTATTTAAATAAATATAATATTTGTGTACGAGCTGGAAGTCATTGCGCGAAAATATTAAAAAATGAAGTAGGAGTGACCAATACATTACGAGTAAGTTTATATTTTTATAATACCTTTGAAGAAATTGATATGTTAGTAGAATTATTAAGTGATAAAGAGAAAATACTAAAGGAGATGTTATAATGGATGAAAATATAAAAAGAGAAATTATTTTGGATCATTATCAAAATCCTAGACATCGAGGGTTAGGAGAAGATGATACCTATAAAAAAGTAAATTCCAATAACGAATCTTGTATCGATAATATTGATTTATATGTAAAAATAGAAAATGATCTTATAAAAGATATTCAATTTAACGGGGAAGCTTGTGCTATTTCAACTTCTTCCACATCCATTATGATTGAAAATTTAATTGGGAAAACCATAGCGGAAGCGAAGAAGTATATAAATAATTTTGAAAATATGGTAAATGAAAAAGAGTATGATGAAAACTTACTACAAGAAGGAATTGTGTATCAAGATATTTATAAACAAAACAATCGAAAAACTTGTGCTACCTTGCCTTATGTAGGAATTAAAAAAATCTTAGATACTTATCCAGAAGAAAGAGAAAAGTAAGGACGATTTTGTGAATTTTTCTTGACATTTGACATACAATTAATATATAATCTTATTGTTATTAGAAAGAGGAAAGAGATTGTATCCACAATCCACCTGATTGCAAAGAAGCAATAGGTAAAAAAGCCCAGAAGCATTTTTTAGGTTTTTTAGGTGGATACTATGTATCTACCTTTTATAATGTATGGAGGTGCATTTATATAGCAAATAATAAAAACGAATTGCCAATTAATGATCAAATTAAAGTACCAGAGTTAATGGTAATTGGACCGAATGGAGAACAAATGGGCTTAAAAAAATTAGAAGATGCTCTAACTCTTGCAAGTTATGCTGGATTAGATTTAGTTCTTATGAATGCTGGAGGAAATCCTGCAGTAGCAAAAGTAATGGACTATAACAAATTTAAATATGAACGTCAAAAAAAGATGAAAGATGCTCAAAAAAAACAAAGAGAAACAAATAAAGAATTAAAAGAATACCGATTATCTGTTACGATTGACATTCATGATTTTGAAACTCGTAAGAAAAATGCCGCATCTTATTTACAAAAAGGCCATAAGATCAAAGGATTTATTCGTTTTAAAGGAAGACAAATGGCTCATCCAGAATTAGGACGAGATGTTCTAAATAAGTTTGCTGATGCGTTAAGTGAATATGCTGATATTGATACGGCTCCAAAAATGGAAGGCAAAAATATGTATATTATCTTAGCACCTAAAAAAGATAAGTAGAAAGAAGGATGTATGTTATGGCAAAAGGACCAAAACAAAAAACACATAAAGCGAGTAGCAAAGTATTTAAAAAACGTGCAAATGGAACACTTTCTTATAAAAAAAGTGGAGGAAATCATAAAACAAGTAAAGATAGCGCAAAACAAGTAAGACAAAGACGTAATAAAGGAACTTTAAGTAAAGGAGATACTGACAGAATTAAGTCAGTAATCTAGTAAGGAGGGTAAATAGTGACAAGAGTTAAAGGTGGAAATATCGCTAAAAATAGAAGAAGAAAAGTTTTAAAACAAGCGAAAGGTTACTTTGGAAGTAAACATAGATTATTTAAAACAGCACAAGAACAAGTTTTTCATAGTGGGGCTTATGCATATCGTGATCGTCGCCAAAATAAAAGAAATTTCCGTAAATTATGGATTACTCGTATAAATGCTGGATGTAGAGAAAATGATATTAGTTATTCAAAATTTATTAATGGTTTAAATATTGCGGGAATTGAAGTGAATCGTAAAATGCTAAGTGAATTAGCTATTGATGATCCAAAATCATTTACGAATCTTGTAGAAATTGCTAAAGATGCTTTAAAAAGTGGCAAGAAACCTGAACAAAAAGTTGTAAAAGAAGAAAAGACAACAACTTCTGTAAAAAAAGAAGAAAAAACGGAAGAGAAAAAGGATTATAGCAAAATGACTCTTACCGAATTAAAAGCAATCGCTAAAGAACAAGGAATTAAAGGATATTCTACAATGAAAAAAGATGAACTTTTAGCGAATTTAAAATAATACTCGAAAGAGTATTTTTTTTTGCCAAAAAAATCAAGCTTTTATTCCGCTTGATTTTCTATATAATAAGCATAATATTCATCATAAGTAATTCCTTCTTCATGAATGACTTTCGCCGCTTCTAAACCAACATAACGCCAATGCCAAGACTCAAAACTATAACCAGTTAAATATTCTTTATCTTCAGGATATCGTTCAATATATCCATAAAGATAAGCATTTTCTTTTAGCCAAGCATAAGCAGGGGAATCTTGGAAAGTTCCAGTTAATTGATTATGTATTTCAAAAACATCAATAGCTAATCCAGATTGATGCTCAGAATGTCCAGGACGAGCAGCCACTTTATCTGCTTCACGTTCTCCTTTGGATTGTTTAATACTATTATAAACATCTTCTTGATCTTGATAATTTCGATAACTTGAATTGACAATTAACTGAATGCCTGCTTCTTTTGCTGCATGCCACATAGAAACATAAGCATCATTTGCTTCTTCCGTAATTTGGTTATTTTCATAAGCATATTGATTGTTAATAGTAACTAAATTTTCAGGATTAAAATCAGCATTTAATGTATAATACTTATTGACTATTAATAATTCATTATCACTTGTTTTTGAATCAATATCATGTTCATAAAAATCATAATCTCGATTTACATTGACAATAGCCACCACATCTTTATAACTCGTATCTTTATGAGTATCCAAATAAGCTAAATATCTTTCTAAATGATTATGAATATAATACTTTTCTTTTATTAAATCCAAAATTTTCTCATTTCTAGAAATAGAGAGTATCGAATCAATTTTAGAACTATTTTTAAAATAAGAGACTAATTTTTTAGCATTTTCTAAAGAATAACCATGTTCAATTAATTTATATTCATACGTTTGTTTATATTTATATTCCCGATACGTTTTGATTCCAAAAATACAAGATATAATTAAAATACATAAAATAAGAATTGCTATACCCCCAAATTTTTTTGCTTCTTTTTTTAACTTCATTTTTTTAGCCATTTTTCTATAAACCTCTTTCTATTATATTCCCATTATAACATAAGCATTAAATATTTACAAAAGAACAAAACTGTAGTAAGATGTAGATAGGATAGTTGGAGGGTGTAGTAATTGAACAAGAATAAAATTGTAATCAGTAATTGTCCAAATTTCTATCGTATTATCAATTTTGATTATTTTGAAGATGATAATGTGACAGAAAAATTAATTAAAATTTATGAAAATTATATATTTAATATAGATATAAAAAATGAAGATGAAATGGCCTTAATGAAAAAAATAGATTATGTTCTAGGTAAGTACATGGATGATTATTTATTTCGTCATAAAATGCAAGTTGAAATCGTAAAAGTAAAAATTAAGAAAACTTGTACAAATATATTAGGAGCTATTGTTGAAAGCATTATAGCTATATTTAATCGTTATGAAGAAGAAACAACAAGAAACATTTATATCTCAAGATGGATATAAAGTTCTTGTTTTTTTAATTTATATTTGTTATAATAACTTACAGTTATGGCGCTGTAGCTCAGTTGGCTAGAGCAACCGGTTCATACCCGGTAGGTCGAGAGTTCGAATCTCCCCGGCGCTACCAAATTGATTTGAAATAGCTTCGAAAGGAGTTATTTTTTTTAAAATTTAAAAAAGGCCTTTTAGAGCCTTTTTTAGTTACGAATTATTTATTATAAAAACTTTCAATAGATTCTAATATTCTGTGAATATTACTTTCATTAAACGGTTTATTTAAAACATCCAAAATAGGGTAGCTGAAAGCTTTTTTAATTGTTTCTTCTGTATCATCCCCAGTAATAATAACAACAGGTAAACGATCGATTAATTTGTTTTCTTTTAAATAATTTAATACTTCAAATCCATTTAAAGTAGGCATATTTAAATCTAGTAATAGAGCATAAATAGAATTTTGTTCAATCGCTGCTATAGCTTCTTTTCCATTTGTTGCTTTGATTACTTTATATTGTCCATTCATACTTTTTTCTAAAAAATTTAAAATAATATTTGAATCATCAGCAATTAAAATATTTTTGATCATGGTCGGATTTTCTCCAAAATATTGATTCATTAAAGAAATCATTTTTTGAATCGTTGTGCGTAATTCATCAAAATGCGTTTGAATAAATTCAGCATTATTTGCCTTTCCTTGCAATTCATGTTGTAAAAAAACTTCTGCATCTTTCATAAAACCTAAGTATTTAGATTCACTTTTGATGCTGTGAGCTAAAATAGCATAATTATTCCAGTCTCCATTGTTTTTATATCCCTCTAAATTAGCTAATTTTGTAGCTAAAGAATCTCTAAACTCTTTCAAACTTTCATTATAGGATTCCATATCCCCCCATAATTCTAAGCTTGCCTCAACATCGACACCATATTGTTTTAATAAATTAACATCATTCATCTTTTTTCCCTCCTAATAATTTAGTTAAAACTTTATCTAATTGATTTTTATCAATTGGTTTTGATAAGTAATCAGTAAACCCTGCATTTTTATATTTTTCTTCTGTTCCTTCAATCGCATCAGCAGTTAACGCTACGACTGGAATATCAAATCCATCCATTTCTTTTAGTCTTCTTAAAGTTTCAATTCCATTCATTTTTGGCATCATGATATCCATAAATATTATATCATAAGTATTTGATTCTAATAATTCTAAAGTTTCAAAACCACTTTCAGCAGTAGTCATTTGAAATTGATAAGGTTTAAAAATTTGCATAGCTACTTTTAGATTTATTTTAGAATCATCTACAATTAAAATTTTCTTACCAGTAGCGATTGTATAATCAATTTCAGGGGTTTGTGTATAATTTTCAGGGATTTCCATACTAATAATTTTTTGTTGTAAATAAATTCGAAAATTAGAACCTTCGCCATAAATACTATTTACATTTATTTGACCATTCATCATCTCTGTTAAACTTTTCGTAATCGCAAGACCAAGTCCTGTTCCTTCAATGGTTGTGTTTCTATCTTCATCCATTCTTTGAAATTTAGTAAATAATTTATTAATATCTTGTTCTTTAATACCACGTCCTGTATCTTTTACTGAAATATATAAAAGACATTTATTTTTTTGATTGACACAAGAAACAGTAAAATCAATTTTTCCTTTATCCGTATATTTAGCGGCATTGGTAAGTAAATTTAAAATAACTTGTTTTACTTTTCCTACATCACCTTTTAAAATACCAGGTAAATCAGGAGAAAGGTTCATATGAAATTCAATCGGTTTATCCCCAATGCGTGGTTTTACTAACTTACTTAAAGATTCAAAAACTTCTCGAGGATTATATTCTTTTTCAATAATCTCCATTTTATTCGCTTCTATTTTTGAAATATCTAAAATACCATTTACGATTTCTAATAAATTCTGAGAAGCATCAACTACATCTTTGGCAAAGCCTTTATTTTCTTCTAAATCTGTTGAAGTTAACATACATTCACTAAATCCAACAATCGCATTTAAAGGAGTTCTGATTTCATGAGACATGCTGGATAAAAATTCTGTTTTTGCTCGATTCGCTTTTTCCGCTTGATCTTTAGCAATATTTAACTGTTCAATAATTTTAACATCAGGATTTTCAATCGTATGAAACATGATGACCATAACTAAAGTAATAACATGATTAAATAACAATAATTGAGGATTAGAGGCTTGAATCATTGTAGATACGAGCATTAATAATAACAAAATAATAATTGGAACAAATTCCTTACTACGAATTTTTTTTCTGACAGAAATTAAATTAATTAGCATAAACATACATAAAGTAATAATAATTAAAAAAGCAATTTTCGTAGCGAGTCCGGTAGTATAGCCAATTTTTTCTTCAGATAAAATAAATTCAACGGGAGCAATTAAAACAAAAAACATGGCCATAATACTTCCTAAATTTATTTTTAAAAAAAGTTGATTCTTTTTTTCTACAGTATTGTATTTATGCTTATTTGCTTTATCACAAACGAGTAGGGTATATTTGGTAATATTTACAAACCAACAAATAATGATACAAACAAATATTTTACTAAACATTAAAAAGATAAATAAAGTAGTTTTATTAATTTGAGGGAGTATATCTCCAGTAAGATAAAGTAACAACTCAGAAAGAATAGAGATTAAATTAATGATCAACATATCTTTATAAATTTTTGTGTCGTCATTATGAATTCTTTCTTTAAAGAAAAAAAATCCTAATATAATTAATAAATACAAACCTGACATGATGAGCATAACCATTTGAATTGATTTTGACATTTTATTACACCTCTTACTAAAATAATACAATATTTACTTAAAATTTGAAAGATTTTCATGTAACTGAAAAAAGAAAATTAGCTATTTATTTTTCTAATTTTCTTTTTCTAGTTTGACCCATAAACTCTTTATAATAATGATTTAAAGATTGATAATCTATTTTCACACCATTTAAATAAGGAATCGTCTCCATACATAGATATTCATCTGGAATTTCTAAGTTAGAAATACTTTTTTCATTTTTAATTAATTCGGCAACAGTATTTTCATTAGCATACTCATAAGTAGTAGGAACATAGAAAAGGGCAAATTCCTCAAATGATTTTCCTGCAGCAGTTAAAATGATGGCACAATCTTTAATATAAGGTAAAGCTCTAATTTTTGCTTCAACGTCATCTAAACTAAATTTAAAATCTTCTCTGGTGGCCACTCTAGTTGTTCTACCTGTAATATAATTAAAACCATTTTGATCCATATAAGCAATATCTTTCGTATCGTACCACAAAGAACCATCGCTTAAAAAAGTTTGGGCTTCTTTTGTTTTTTCTGGCAAATTTTCATATCTTAAAAATTTACTATCTGTTTGTTCATAAAGTAAACCTTCATGACCGTAATCAATAGTGTTTTTATTCTCTTGATTAACAAAAACAATATTTGTTCCAATAGTTGGGTAACCAGCACTACCATTTTGGTTATGATTTGGTGTATTTAAAGTAACTGCACCTGCCATTTCATTTTGACCATAACCATTATAAATATTTCCATTATATCCTTTTGCTTTTGTTATTTCATCAAATGCATCTAATTCTTCTTTATCCATTTTAGAACCAGCTCCTAAAATGCTACCAACATAAGACATATCATGAATTCGTTCATCTTTCATCATTAGTCTTACAAAAATACAAGCCGTAAAAACATTTAATAAAGCATTTTCATTTAAATGATACTTTTCTTTAAATTGGGGGAATTCAATTATAAAACGATCTAGTTTATTGGATAAATCTGGTGTACCATTTCCTCCAATAGATGCTAAAATAGAGCCACTTAAAATACTTGTATATAAAGTAGTAATCAATCCTAATCCAATTTGTGAAGGGATATTTTTCGTTACCACATTTCCAGGGCCAAGTGGATAACCAGCAAATAACATTTTTTGTACCGCTGTATGAACACTAAAATCTGTATGACTGATTGGCTTTGCAGGACCAGTCGTTCCACTACTATTAATAATAAGTGTCACTTTATCTTTTTGATATAAAGCAGCATCAATATTTTCCTTTGTTTGATATAATTCCTCATACATAGTTGCTTGTTCATATTTGTTTTTAGAATTAGCAATCACTAAAGGAATATTTTTTTCATTAATAATTGGATTTAAAGGCATAAAGCATTCATCCATTACTAATAAAACAAGATCATCTTCTTCCACATTATGTTTCATTTGTGGTACAGCTTTCATATAATCAATATATTTACTTACTGCGCCAACTTTACTTAAAGCAAAAAAATTAATAACTTCTTCAATACTACCATTAAGCATAATGCCAACTTTATCTCCATTTTTAATACCCAATTTAGCAAAACCAGCACTTGCTTTATCGACTAACTGTAATATTTCTCGATGAGTATACATTTTATTTGTTTCACAAACAAATACAGCTTGTTCATCTAAATGTTTTAAAGCAAAATTTTTATAAGTATTATAAAATGTATCACAAGGATTAAAAATTGCCATTTCATTTTCTACATAATTTTTGACCCAAGGTTTATCTTTATATATATTATTTTGTAAAGGACCTTGAATTTTTCCTAAATGTATATCTCTTAAATATAAATCTCTTAAGATATACTTACTCATATTATTATTGATTTCCATAAATTTCCTCCATTTATAAAACTTAATATATACTTTTTTGAGAATGAATTCAACAAAAAAATGCACAATATGGTATTTAATGTTTGAATTTTTAAAGGAAAACTGAAGCAAAGGATAAAGAAAAAGAAATAAACAGGCTTGCAAACAAGTAAAAAGTAAGTTAAAATTTTATTGTTGGTGGTAAAAATGGATAAAGATAAAAAATTTTTCTTAGGAATAATTTTTATATTATTGTTCTTTATGGTTTTGGTAGGAATTGTAACATATAAAGATAAAAAAGAAGACCCTTTTACCATAAATAATGATGCAATCCAATTTAAAAATGAATATGAATCTTTAAATAATGTTGTGAATGAAAATGATGGAAAAACTATGAAAGAACTTTCGATCCCACAAGATAATCCTGTGGATATAATTAATGAAGAAGAAGCAATTTCATTATTAAAATCAGGGACAGGAATTTTATATATGGGATTTGCAGAATGTCCTTGGAGTCGAAGCATGTTACCAGTTTTATTACAAACTTTAGATAATATGAATATTGATCGCTTGTATTATTTAAATATATTCGATATACGTGATACTCTAGTATTAAATGATCAAAACAAAGTAGAAATATCTGAAGAAGGCACAGACGGTTATTATGAAATGTTAAAATTATTAGATGATTTTTTAAATCCTTATTATTTAACAGGAGAGAATGATAAAAAAATTGACGCTAAAGAAAAACGAATCTATGCTCCTACTGTGATAGGAATCAAAAATGGTCAAATAGTAGGTATTCATACAGGAACAGTAGAGGATCAAATAGATCCATATGAACCTTTAACCCAAGAACAAGAAGAAACCCTTTCTCAAGATTTTATCGATTTAATTAATCAAGTATATGATGTCAATTGCGATGAAGAATGTTAATATAAATCTAAAAAAATGAAATGCTCATATTTCATTTTTTTAGATTGAAATTATTCATAAGTTCACTTATAATAAAGATATAAAATAGGAGGAAGAAAAAATGAAAATAGAAAGATATAAAGAAAACAAAAAAATAAGAAAGACCCTCCTAACTCTAGGAATAGCAAGTGTGATCCTGGGGGGGGGGTATAATTTATAGAAGTTATGCAACATACCAGGAGAACAAAAGCTATAATGTAATCAAAGGCACAATACCTGATTTTGGTTATGATGTAAAAGTAGCCATTTTAGTAGATGATCAAAAAGAGGACGATATTCCAACAGAACCTAAAAACAAAGATGGAGAATATTATCAAGTTAATGTAGATTGTGGAGAAGGAAAAACAACAGGTGAATGGGATTATAATGCATGGGAATTAAAATTAGATCATATAGAAACAAGTAGTCGATGTAAAGTAGAATTCACATCAACATTAAGTAAAGAAGAATATGATGAATATATAAAAAATGGAATAGCCACAAGAAGAAATACATATCGAGGAAAAGATATAACTGATTTATGGAAAAGTGGTAAGTTATATGAGCAAATTAAAGATGGAACCTTTGCAGATATTTATGTTGGAGATTATATAAAAGATGATAGTAATCGTATTTGGTTAATAGCCGATCTAGATAATTACTTATATACTGGAGATATCTTGTTAACTAAACATCATGCAACTATCATACCTGCAAAATATTTAACAACAGCTCAAATGAATGAAGAAAATGTTACAACAGGTGGTTATGCAAATAGTAAAATGGTAGAAGAAACATTGCCAAATGTATTAAACACATATATAGAACCAGTTTTTGGAGAACATATAATAGAATATAGAAATCTATTAAGTGATCAAGTAAACAATGAATTACCAAATAAATATAATACCATAAAAGGAGCTAGTAGCCATTGGGTATGGTCTGAAAGAAAATTAGACTTAATGAGTGAAATGAATGTGTATGGAGGAACAGTATGGTCCAGTAGTGGATATGACACAGGAATCGACAAGACACAATATGCTATTTTTCAACTAAGACCTGAATTTATCAATAGTGATGGAAATACTATAATTCATTATTGGTTAAAAGATGTTTCGTGTTTGTCTTATTTCGCTCTTGTCGACACCCGTGGCTATCCCATTGCCGGCGGCGCGTCCGCCTTGTTTGGCGTTCGACCTAGATTTTTAATTGGATAAAAAAATATGAAAAAGTTTTGTGGCTTTTTCATATTTTTTATGAAAGAGTTAATTATTGATTTTCTTTCATTTCTTGCAGTTCTTCTATGGAAAGTTTAGTATGTTTAGCTATGTCTTCTATTGGTAAGACTCCTAGTAAACTTTTAGCTATTTCAATTTGTGTTTCATGAGCGCCACGTTCTTGGCCCTTTTTTTCTCCTTCATCATAACCAGTCTCCCACATGTCATCTAAGTCTTGTTGTATAGCTTCTTCTTTATCATAGTAACCAATAA
>CANQDC010000018.1 GCA_947591455.1 uncultured Bacilli bacterium
CCTTCTGTTTCATTATTACATGTTACACTTACTCGATAGTATTTATCATTACTTGCTTTTCTATCTGGTACTTTATCTTCTTTATTTTGATCTACTGTAATCGCTACTTTTACATCATATCCAAAATCAGGGATCGTTCCCTTGATTACATTATAGCTTTTGTTCTCCTGATAACTTGCATAACTTCTATAAATTATACCCCCCCCCCAGGATCACACTTGCTATTCCTAGAGTTAGGAGGGTATTTCTTACTTTTTTGTTTTCTCTATATCTTTCTATTTTCATTTCTTCCTCCTATTTTATATTTCCATTATAAACTTATCCTTTTTTCTTTGCAATAAAAAAATGTGCTCATATAAACACATGTTTTTTAAAATAATCTTAGAACATCCTGGAAGGTAATATAAATCATTAATAGAATTAATAAGACAAAACCAATCATATTTACACTATTTTCTAATTTACTATTAATTGGACTTCCTTTTATTTTTTCGATAATCAAGAAGAATACTCGCCCACCATCAAATGCTGGAAATGGTAATATATTAATAAATCCTACATTGATACTTAAAAAGGCAATAATATAAATAATTTGAGAAAGTCCTGCGGAAACAGAATCTCCAACTACTTGATAAATACCTACAGGTCCTGATAAAGCATCTAAAGAAATTTTCCCACTGAATAGACTTGTAATTGTTAATCCCATTGAACTAATAACACTTCCAAATTTCGAAAAAGCATACTTAACACTAGGTAAAAAACCATATTCTTTAGTAGAATCTATTGAAAAACCAAATTGATGAGACTCACTACCATCTTCATTTTTTATAACATCCGGAGTGATATGATACGTTTCTTCTTGCCCATCTGTTTTTCTAACAACAAAAGTATATGTATCATTTTCGGATTTTCTATATAAAGCAATTTGTAATTTATCCCATGAAGAAGCTTTAATCCCATTAATTTTTACGATTTCATCGCCCACTTCAATTCCCGTTTTAGAAATAGCAGAATCTTCTAAAATAGAACCAATAATAGGTTTAGTTGAAGTGGCTCCCCAAAATAATGCTAGAAAAAATAAAAGCACAATTGCCAAAATAAAGTTATTGACAACACCAGCCACCAAAATAAGAAATCTTTGATAACCAGGTTTATTACACATAAATTTTTCTTTTTTCATTTTGGTATCGTCTTCATAGATTTCACCCGCCATAGAAACAAAGCCACCAATAGGAAAAGCTCGAATGTTATAATCAATATGATCTTTTCCCTTATGAGTATGAATAATTGGTCCCATACCAATAGAAAATTCATAAATATGAACACCAAATTTTTTTGCCCAGATAAAATGACCAAATTCATGAACTAAAATAATGACTCCTAAAATAAAAATAAGTAATAATAAATTTAAAAACCACATAAATATCCTCCTCTTTAAATAATTTCAAATAAAATAATATAAGTTAGCACAACAAAGATAAAACTATCCATTCGATCCAATATGCCCCCATGTCCGGGAATTAAATTACTAAAATCTTTGATTTTATTTTCTCTTTTAATCTTACTAAATATTAAATCTCCCATCTGTCCCATAATAGATAAAACAAGACTCATAATTCCTACTAATAAAACATGACTAGAAGATATAACGTTCAAATAAAAAATAAGAGAAATTACTGTACCAACAAGGGCTCCTCCAATACAACCTTCCCAAGTTTTATTTGGACTAATGGTGGGACAACTCTTATGTTTTCCAATTAATTTTCCAATAAACAAAGCAAAAGTATCTGTTAATATCACAATTAATAATAAGTAGATAAAATGATTTATATCTATATTTCGAATTAAAAGTATCGTATTAAAAATAACTCCTAAAAACAAAGTAATTCCAATTAAATAAAAAGCATCTTTCGTATCATATTTCACCTTTTTATAGAAGAGTACTGGTAAAAGAAGAGATATACAAGTAATTGCAATCCCCTTATAAGTAAGTCCTAAAGAAAGGGATACACCATCACATTCAAAAAGAATTAAAAACAATAAATCAATAATACTAATTAGAAATACCGTATCAGGTATTTCATGATGACTTTCTTTTAAATCAATCAATTCTTTTAATGCTAAAACACTAATCATACTTACAGCAATTGTAAAAATATTTCCACCTATAACAAATATAGGAATTAGAATTATGAACATAAAAATTGCGCTTATTATACGTTGTTTCATATTTCCACCTACTCTATTTCCAAGTATACTTCCTCGTATTTAGATTGTCAAATTCTTATTCACTCTCTAAATTGGAAGTTTCTGAACTTTCATTTGGTTCTATATTAAAATTTTCACAGTATTTAGTATCTAAATTTAATTTTTTATTACCAATAATCACTGTATTAGAATTTTTACACTTTATTAAATGAAAAGTATCTTGTTTATATAATTCTCCTACTTCATTTTCTTCTTTTTCCAAATCTTTAATTAACATATCAAAAGTCATTCTTTGATCCGTTAACACATATCCTAGTTCATAACGATTTTCTTCATCATAAGTTACATAAATAGAATTTAAACAATTGCTATAATACGTATAATCATTTGCTTTACTCAACAATTTTAATTCAGAATCACAAGTTTTACTTTCTATCGCTTTTATATCATAATTATGAAAATTATTTTGACTGATAATTTTCGCATCTTCCATAACAATTTCTTTATTTTGACCATTTTTTCTTATTTTATCAATTCTTCCTATAATATGAACTGTATCATAAATTTTTAAATTTTCTGTTTTTTCTAATTTTCCATTATTAATAATTTTTAACGTAATAGTATCACTAAAATTTACTTGCCCATTAATACTATTTTCACTTGTTTCAAAAGTTTGCATAGAAATCGATTCAGAACCTGAAATTCCACTTATTTTTCCTTCTACATGGATAAATTTGTTATGAAATTCACTAAAGTTATTAACAATTTGAGCTAGTAAAGAATTTACATTTTTTTCAGGTAAATCTAAAGTACACATATAATTTTTTTTATACAAAGCATCATAAATCAATTGGCCATTACAATCATACATCCGATAAAAAAAGCTATTATAAGTAGAAAATTCTTCACTGGATTTAATTTCATAACTATAAATGGGAATACGATTTAAGTATTTAACGAGTAAAGAATCCATAAAGAAAGAACATACAATACATACTAAAGAATAAAGAATCTTTTTTTTATTAGAAAAATGACTAAAAAAGAAAAATAAGCCAATTCCTAATAAAAGGAATACAAGTCTTAAAAGTATATAATGATTATATAAAAAACTAAATAAAATAAAAAGTATTCCTACACATTTTAAAATAAAATTTTTTTTCTTCATAGAATCATCCTATCTATAAATAGTATACCATAGAGCAGTATTTTAACACAAAAAAAGTTAACACAAATATGTTAACTTGATACTATTTATTAAATTAGTTAATAGCGTCTTTTAATTTGCTTCCAGCTTTAAATGAAGCAACCATTTTAGCAGGAATTTTGATAGCTTCTTTTGTTAATGGATTAATTCCTTCACGAGCTTCTCTTTTTTTAGCACTAAAAGTTCCAAATCCAACTAAAGTTACCTTTCCTTCTTTTTTTAATCCTTCAGTAATTGCATCAAAAGTAGCATTTACAGCACGTTCAGCATCTGCTTTTGTTAATCCAGTTGCTTCAGCAACGCTTTCTACTAATTGTTGTTTTCCCATAATTTTTCTACCTCCTATGATTTCTATGTTTATAAAGGCTTTTAGCCTTACATACTAAAAATAGCAGAAAAACTAAGGATTTGCAAGAAAAATAGCATGACTTGATAATTATATGACAATGGTAATTAGGTTACTTGACCCTTTATTTACAATTTTAGTAACGGTTTGGCTTAATTTATAACGCATATTCTCAGGCATTACAGCTAATTTAGCCTGAATTCCTTCTTTCACGATTGCATCAATGCTTCTGCCAAATATTTCACTTTTCCAAATACTATTGGGATCTTTTTCGTAATCTTTCATAATATAATTGATTAATTCTTTACTTTGTAATTCACTACCAATAATTGGTTCAAAGGTAGATTCTACATTTACTTTCATTAAATGAATACTAGAAGCTGTGGCTTTTAATTTGACGCCATATCTAGATCCTTGTTTAATAATCTCTGGAGTAGATAAAGTCATATCCCGTAACGTTGGATAAACAATTCCATATCCCGTACTCTTAGCCATTTTTAAAGCTTCTTTCATATTATCTAATTCTTCTTTACCATCTTTATAATCAGCAAATATTTTTAAAAGACCCGCTTTGGTAGTTACCATATCTCCCATTAAATCTTTTAATACTTGATTATATAATTCATCATTACTTTCTAAAGTTATAGTTACATTTCCCGTAGAAGTATCCACTTCACTAATATAACTTTTCGAAATAATGTCACTATCTGTAAAAGAATTTAATATATGATCAACATCTCTAATTTTATTTACAGTAATAACACTTTCTTTAATTTTATCAATATAATGTTTTTTTATATAATGTTCATTATCCAAAACATCAATCCATTTTGGAACATTAACCTTTATATCTAATACTGGAAATTCATATAAAGCTTCTTTTAAGATATTTAATATTTCACTTTCTCCCATTTCAGTAACATTAATCGGTAAAACGGGAACATCATAATTTGTTGATAATTCTTCTTGTAAATTTCTTACGCCTTCTGTATTTTTATTTTTCGTATTTAATACGATAATGAATGGTTTACCTAATTCTTTTAATTCAGTAATAATTTTTTCTTCTGCTTCAATATAATTTTCACGTGGAATTTCTCCAAAGGAACCATCGGTTGTAACTACAATTCCAATAGTCGCATGATCACGAATCACTTTTTCTGTCCCGATTTCAGCCGCTTCGGTAAATGGTACGGATTCTTCAAACCAAGGAGTTTTAACCATTCTTGGATTGCCATCTTCATCTACGTGACCATTCGCACCCTTAATAATATATCCCACACAATCTACTAATTTAATATTGGTACTAAATTCATCCACTTGAATGGTTGCTCCACTACTAGGTACAAATTTTGGTTCGGTAGTCATAATTGTTTTTCCCTCAGCACTTTGAGGAATTTCATCCAAACATTTTCGCTTTTCATATTCATCAGCAATATTTGGAACCACTAAATTTTCTATAAATCGTTTTATAAAAGTACTTTTTCCACAACGAACAGCACCGACAACTCCTAAATAAATTTCGCCATTGCCACGTGCAGAAATAGACTTAATGATTTCACTTTTTTCCATTATACTAATCCTTTCCTATTCTTCTATTTAAAACTATGAAATCATTTTTTCTTTTAGAACTAGATTATAAAAAATTCTCTACTTTTATAAGTTTCCCTATATATACAATTTGTTTTGTAGGATCATGATTCTTACAGGTAATCAAAACAATCTCTTTATCTTCTTTTTTATAAAATTTGAAAAAACCATTTTTTTCAATTTCATAAAAATCATAAATCGAATAGGTGTATATAAAATGATTAAAATAAACGCTCACTCGATCATTTTTCTCTAAATGATCTAAATGTTTAAAATAAGATTGGGCACTATTTCCACTATGAGAAGCTAAAAATAGCGTACTTCCCTCTTCATTTGGTAAATGAGAATTTTTTAATAATTCTATTCCATAGTTTACCGAATTATATTTAGAAGAAATGGCATAAATCCCTTTCTTTACTTTTATTTTTGGTATTTCTAAAATCATTATATATTCATCTTCTTGGTTAGTCTTTTCTTTTTTATGAAAAAAAGTATCTATTTTTTTCCTCTCCACAAAATTTTGAGTAATATCCTCCAAGGAAAAAGAAAACAGAAAAGAAAATAGAATAAGAACTAGTATAAATAGTTTAAATAGATTAATTTTTTTGAACATAAAAAGCAGTCAATAAAGCCATAAATAAACCAATTCCTATAAGGAAATAATTTCGGTGTTGATAAGTATCAGGAACCTCATTTACAATAGGTTCCATCTGCTTATTTTCTAACTGCAACTCTATCATTTCCTGATCCGTTTTGATTTCAAAAAAATGTTTTTCTTCTAATTTTTGATATCCATCTGCCGGTTTTATTTCCACTAGATAATATTTTCCTAATGGCAAATCAGGTAAATAAATTTCGCCTTCTTCATTGGTATTGCCAAGAAAAATAAGTTGATGAGCTTCTGTATAAACAGCAAATGTTACTTGAGGAATAGGAGATTTTGTTTGATCATCTACCTTTTTTAAATAGAAAGAACCTTTAGGAAGTTCATTATAAACTTCTAATAAAGATTCAACTTCTTCTGTATATTGATCTTTATATTCTAATAAAACCTGATACGGTAAAGCATTCAATCGATGTATCCCATCATTTTCTAATTCTACAATCGTATAATTGCCTAAAGCTAAATGATCAAAAATTAAGCATCCCGCTTCATCGGTTCTCCCCTTTTCTAGCAATTGACCATTTTGATATAAACCAAATAAAATGTTACCTAAAGGAATTTTTTCATACTCAATTTTATTATGATGAAAAACGACTTTCTCGCCATATTTAACAATTTTAATCTTTCCCAAAACTGGTTGATTTGCAAAATGAATAACTAAAATATTATGCCCTTTTCCATCCTCTAAAAAGGAACTGTTTTCATCAATAGTAAATTTAATACCCTCTTGATTCCACAAATATCCTGGAATTTTTTGATCCAATTCGATAATTCGATACGTTGAAGGAAATAATTCTTTATTTGTAATAAATTCTCCCTGCTCATTCGTTATAAATTCACAGTCTTCATTGGTTTGACAAACAAATTTTTTTTGAATCACATCATAAATTTTAAATCGAATTCCTTTCATTTTGATAGGATTCCCAGTTGTATCTTCTTTAATCAGTTTTACTTTAGCTTTATAAGGTTCATTTGTATAAGAAAGAAAAAGATCTTGATCACTTTCTTCATTTACAACAATAACCTGATCTTCTATAAAATGATACCCCCCTATACCTGATGTTTGTTTTAAAATATATTTACCAAAAGGTAACCAAACCGTAGCATCTCCGGATGCATCTGTGGTTATTGTTTTATATTTTATATTCGTATCCGCATAAAATATGGCAAAACTCGCATTTTTTTCGGGGACATTTCCCATTTCACTTAAAAAAGATTTATGGATATGAATGTTCGATCCAATAATCTCATCCTGAACGGTTAAATTAAGAACTTCATCGACATTCTCCTTGGTTATAGAAAACTCGTGCCTAGTCTTATCTAAAAGATAACCCACAGGAGCTTCTAATTCAATTAAATAATAATTCCCAATGGCTAAATTCCGTTTAGATAAGGCACTACAATTCTCATCAACGGTTATTTTTTGAACTAAAATACTATTTAAAGAATCTTTTCGATAATAAATTCCATAAACTGCTCCTTTTAAAGTAGCTCCTACCCCTGTTGTTTGACAACTATTAGTTTTACTATCAAATTTTTGGATACTCACCTGCCCTAAATCCATCTTATCATAAACAGTTAAAGCATAATGAGGTGCATCCGCCGTTACTTCAAAAGAATACTTGGTAGTATCTAGTTGATAACTATTTCCAGGTTGATATTCTTTTATATAGTACTTTCCTAATTCCAATTCACCAAAACTGGCCTGACAATTACTGTCGATAACTAAATCTGTAACAAATGTATTATCCTCTTTATATAATTTATAAATACTTCCTTTTAAAGAGCCTCCTTTTGCTTTAGGAGAACAATATTTTGTATCAGCATCATACTTTGTTAATTGAACACTCCCCTTTACAATTTCATACGTAAGAGAAATATTCTTTTCTGGTACTTTCCCAGGAACTATTAAATTTTGAGCAGCATTTTGATAATAAATAACATACATGGAATTCCAAGTATTATTATTTTTTTCCAAAACAACTTTCCCATTTTGATTTTCGATTGGACGAACCTCTACAGAATTACCATCTATTGTAGCCGTACAATTTTCACAATTTTTGATTGCATAAGAAGAGACTTGGCTAGTAGAATCTACAAAACGATACGACCGATTCAAAGAAACCTTGGCATGAGTAGTATTAAATAAAGGATTCGCTCGATACGTATTGACTAATGTTTGAATTTCTGCCATCTTCTCCTCTATTTCTTTAGGAGTATCAATGACATATTCCCAAGGATTTTCTTTTTTATTACGACTGGTAAACTGAAAATCTCTTCCCAACTCTTGCCAAATTAGACTTTGGGTAGCCACAATCCATTCATTTCCATAATGATTCTGATACCCCCAACCATAAGAAGCAATTAAACTTATTTTCTCTACTTGTTCTTTACTTATCTGTACTTTTTCAGCAAATTGCTCCAAAGATAAATCATAATATCCTTCATAGGATTCCTGACTAAAACTAACTCCTGGTTCAATGCAATAAGCAATCATATCATCTCCCACTCGTTTAATATGCTCGAAATCACCATATTTTCCATTAGAAAAAACATAATGATAATTGCCAATAAAAGTTTTCGTAAACTGATTGGAAACTGAAAGAGCACTCACCTCTTGCATGAAAACCAAAAGAAAAACTACCAAAACTACATGAATTATAAACTTTTTCATTTTTTGCCTCCTACACTGTATTTACATCTTAAATTTGACTTTTCCTTTTTTTTCAAAAAAAAAATCACAGTAAATCTGTGATTTGATCATACAAGCGATAAAAATATTGCACGGTATTTTCTAAGAAAAAATAATGAATAATATAAAATAGCAAAAAAACTAATAACATGAAAAAAGGAATCAAAAATAAATAACTTATAAATCCTAATAACATAAACAAAATACTAAAAAATCCAAAAGAAATAGTTACCAACAAATGAATCAGTCTTTCATGTTGAAAAAAAGCAATTTTTTCTTTTAACTCGATAAAGTCTTTTTGGGTTACCTTACCCTTTTGTATTTTCTCTTCTACCATGATTCTATAACTGCTCATATATTTTTTCATACTATCACCAAAACCATTATATTATTTTTCATAAAATAAATCATCTGGTTTTAACTCAAATATTTTGGCAATTTTTTTGGCCATATCATAATACAATCTTCTTTTCTTATGTTCAATCTGCCAATAAAAACATTTACTAATTTCTAATTTTTTTGCCATATCACTATAATTCATCCCATATTGTTCTCTAATTTCTCTTAATTTTTCAAAAGATTTCATTCTAACTTCCTCTCTTTATTATTTATTTTTAAATTATATCACATTTTATTACAATAACCCACACAAATCCGTATTTTTAATTTTTTTAAGAGAAAATTAGTACTAGGTGGTTACTATGTTTGAAAAATTAAAAGAAATACGAGAATATGAGGGTTTAAAACAAAAAGAAATAGCAAAAATTTTACATGTAACTAGAGCAACGTATGCTGGATGGGAATGTGGAAAAGATATAATTCCTCTCCGAAAATTAAATATCTTTGCCAGCTATTTTCATGTTTCACTAGATTATTTAGCAGGAATAACTCCCGAAGCAACTGTATTAAAATCTTATGAAATTGATAATAAAGTGGTAGCGAAAAATTTAAAAAATTTTCGAATTGAACATCATTTAACTCAAAAAGATCTCGCAAAGTCCATTAACACTAGCCAATCAAATATTCATAAATATGAAACAGGAAAAACACTAATTACCACGACTTATGCCTTAGAATTTTCCAAACAATATCATTACTCATTAGATAAACTACTAGGTAGAAAATAAAACAACTAAATTTTTTAGCTGTTTTTTTTTAAAACATTTTATCCACATTTTTTGGGACTTTATCATTTAAAATGGTATGAATAATTTTATCTTCTTTTTCTTTTGAAACACTTTTCCCTGTCATTTGACTTAATGTAGTAATGACTTCTCTTAAAGTCTTTTCATCCTTCATATTTCCCTCTTGTAATTTTTTCGCTAGACTAATAATCGTATCTTTATTTACCTTTGTTTTTTTTTCTACTTTTTTAAAAAAATCATCTTTAAACTCCATATACTCACCTAGTGTAATATATGATAAATGCCAAATTAGTTGTCTTTAAAAAAAATATCATCCGGTTTTAAATGAAAAACATTCGCAATTTTTTTGGCCATATCGTAATGTAATCTTCGATTTTTATGTTCAATTTGCCAATAATATGATTTACTAATTCCTAATAGCTTGGCCATATCTTCATAACGTAAGCCTTGTTTTTCTCTTAACTCTTTTAAATAATTGGTACTACTTTTTGCCATATATCCTCCATTTTTAAAATCATACTCCATTTTGATTTGAATGTCAATTTCGTGTAGTTATAGTAAGGTAGACTTATATTTCTTGAATACATATATTTTAGTTATAAAGGAGTTTTTTATGAATACTGTCCAAAAAACTATTGGAAAAAATTTAAAATATTATCGATATCAATCAGGAAAATCACAAGAAAAATTTTATGGTCAATTCGGTTTAAATCCAAAATATCTAGCCAGTGTAGAAAGAGGAGAAATCAATGTATCTGTTGAATTTTTAGATAATTTAGCCAAAATTATTAACATTGATATCAGAGAATTTTTTAATCCCGATCAATCCAGAGCGATTTTAAAAAAACGGATTGATAGTAAACAAACGGAAGACGTAAGTCATTAGTCTTCCATTTTATTTTTAAATTTCAAAAGAATAGGTGTTCCTGTAAAATCGAAAGCCGTTCGAATACAATTTTCTAAATAACGTTCATAACTAAAATGAATTAACCCTTTATTATTTACTCGAAAAGTAAATTTAGGAGGTCGATTATCCGTTTGGTTCACAAAATAGATTTTCAACCGTTTCCCCTTATAAGATGGGGGTTGATGCATCGTGACGGCATCCAGAATTACATTATTTAAATCACTTGTTTTAATTTCTTTTTTATTATTTTCATACGCCTCTAAAATGGCGGGCATCAGCGTATGAATTCTTTTTTTAGTCTTAGCACTTAAAAAAACAATTTTGGCATAGCGAGCAAACGCAAAATGAGAAGCTAAATTTTTTTCCCATACTTTTATATCTTCATTAGGATTTTTAACTGTATCCCATTTATTAACAGCCAGTACAATTCCTTTACCACTTTCAATTGCGTAAGATAAAATGTGTTTATCATGTTCAATAATTCCTTCCTCGGCATTGATTACCAAAACACATACATCACTTCGATCAATAGCTTTTAAACTACGAAGCAAACTATATTTTTCAACCGATTCATAAATACGTCCTTTTTTACGCATACCCGCCGTATCAATTAAAACATATTCTTCTTTATTATAAGTAAACACAGTGTCTGTAGCATCACGCGTTGTTCCCGCAATATCACTGACAATTACCCGACTTTCATTTAATAAAGCATTAATTAAACTACTTTTCCCTACATTAGGTCTACCTATAAAACAAAATTTTAAATGATGATCTTCTTCGACCGGCGTAGTTTCAAAATCTCTCGTAATTTCCTCTAATAAAGTTTGAAACCCTAAATTATGAGCAGCACTAATTGGTATTACCGTCGCAAACCCTAATTCATAAAAACTATAAAGAGCATCATTTCTTTTTTGATTGTCCATTTTATTAACTGCCACAATTACTTTTTTATTCGTTTTCAATAACATATCACGAATTTTTAAATCATTTGCACTAATTTCTTCTTTTCCATCCACTACAAATACGATTAAATCAGCCTCATGAATGGCAAGTGTTGCTTGCATTAAAATATCCTTATTCCAATCATCCCCTCCTAAATCAATACCACCCGTATCAATTAACAAAAAGGATTTCTCTTGATAAGAAACCGTCCCATAAATACGATCCCTAGTGACCCCTGGGGTGTCCATAACAATTGATTTATTTTCTTTAATCAATCGATTAAAAATCGTACTTTTACCAACATTCGGTTTTCCAATCAAACAAACGGTCTTTTTCATACAATACACCCCTTTTTCATTGCGGTTTATAATAACATACTTTACTACTTTTTACAAGTTGAAACATCCGTACTATTAAAATGAACATACACACGATTATTTTTAATATAAATGGTCAAACTTAAACTATCAAGGCCAATCTTACTATCTTTATTATAACGTGGATCTAAAATATAAGGAGAAGTATCCTGATCCTTTTTTAAGTAGTTTTTATTCACTAACTCAGAAACCTGAATAGTTTTCCCTTTATAACTTCCCCCATTAACCGATACATTCGTTGTCAAACTATCTCGTTTATCTTCCCCATACAACTTAGCCGCATTTTCAATAAAATCGATTTTAGAACAAAAAAGTTTCTCTTTAATTCGATTCGAAATCCCCAATGTCCCTGGTACTGCAATCGAAATGATAATCGCCAAAATAACAATAACGGCTAATAATTCCACCAGAGTAAAACCTTTTTTATTTTTCATATTCTCACCATGTTAATGATACCATAAGAAAAGAATCAAGTAAATTGATTCTTAAGATTTAAATACCCGTTTTAAAATAGGCGTAAAATAATTTTCCATAAAATTTTGCTCTTCTTTTTTAGCTAACCCTTCATAATCCAATTCTTGAAAAACTTTTCCCAATTGAGTATATAAAAGATAGGCATGATTTAATTCATGAACATTTATTTTTAACGTTTGAATATTTATCATGCGTGGCAAAAATATTTTGATATTTGTAAGCCGATTCTCACCATCTAACTTTGGATAAACGCCAATAAAATCCATATTTTCTATTTCATCATCCAAAAGAGTTACCCGATTTTTTATATATTCCCAAAATTCACTAGGATACTGAAAATAATTTTCCAAAACATGAGCTCCTAATAAAATTCTAACTAATTCTATTCGATAAGAATCCGTTTCCTTTAAAAAACAAAAATTTTTCGGTTCTAATTTAGCCGCATATTCTTTATCTAATTCATAAGCATTGAATAAATGATCTAAAGATTGATATAAATAATGGCTACATTTTTCATGACTACTATCCAATTGATCCAAAAACTGTAATACATCACTACTCTGTAAATCACTTCTAAGATTTTTCCATAACAAACATAAATATTTTTCTTCTTCTAATAAATTGGCTAAATAAATTTTAAAAACTTCTTTATTATTTTGAGTGATTAAACTATCTTTGCCATAACGAAACCAAGCCATAAAATATTGAGACCAAGAATAATGACTAAGATGAAAGAATTCTTCTATGTTTTCTTTTTGAATTTCTTTGATTTCACTTTTTATTTCTTGAATGAATCCTTTATTTAACATCTTTGCCTCTTATAACTATTTTTATTCTCAACATATTCCGTAGCTTTATCTAGAAAAAGATCCTTATAATATTTTTCAATTTGATTTAAATGTTCTAAATACGCTTCTTTATTATCCCAATAACTGGTATATATATTTATATCTTCCAAAGTTGTCTTAGAACAATACCAAGGGGTTTCTAAAAAACGATCATCCATAACAAAAAGACCACAAGTAGGTACCTTTGTCCATTTTTCGGTTTGTTGATAAGCCAAAAATTCTTTACCAGTAATAATTTCTTTCCAACCAAATAAAGTTTTTTTAGCGATTATAGATAAAATTTCTCTTTTTTCACTTTGTTCAATATTCTTCTTCATACTTAGATTAGAATCCATATTTAGATCATCTGGAATTCCACAAAGCATAGTATTATAAATATTTCTACTTTTAATTTTCATAAGATCATTCTCCCACTTTAGTCTTTTATTATAATATGTATTTAATTTTTGTCAAACAAAAAATCGTTTATTTAAAACGATTCAATATTAATAACCACTTTTTTCTTATCATGTAAATATGAATAAGCTTGAACCAGTGTTCGAATAGCTTTCGCATTGATTCCAGATCGACCTATAACAGAACCCATATCTGTATCTTTTATTAAAACTTCTAAATGCACCGAATTTTCATCGCTACCTATTTCTTTTACACTGACCATTTCTTTTTCTTGAGCAATACTTTCGACAAGAAATTGTGTGTATTCAACAATATTCATATTTTATTTACCAGACTTACTAGCCGTATACTTCTTCATGATTCCTTCTTTTGATAATATATTTCTTACTGTTTCTGTTGGAATAGCTCCATGATTTAACCAATACATAACTTTCTCTTCATCAATTTTTACATCAGCAGGATTTGTAATTGGATTATATGTTCCAACTGTTTCTAAAAATCTACCATCTCTTGGGCTTCTTGAATCAGCAGCTACAATACGATAAAAAGGTCTTTGTTTTGCTCCCATTCTTTTTAATCTTAACTTTACAGCCATTTGTAATTCCTCCTTTAATTCATCTGTAGTATAGCATACCCTAAAAGAGGTGTCAACCTTTTTTTGTTGACACTATTTAATATACTCTTCTTCCACTTTTTCAATTTCTTTTTCTTCTTTATCACTTAACAAATCATCATCTGTAATAATTTCATATTCGTCTTCATCTTCTTCAATACTTACTTTAATTTTCGTATCCCCAACAATTTCTACGCCCAATTCTTTTTCAACATTTAATTTTACGATTCCATCCGTTGCGGAAACATTCGTAACCGTCGGTTGTTTTAAACTTCGAACAATAATTTCTTCCTTATTCGTTAAAGTAGAATTGTCCTTTAAATGCACTGGCATTTTATCCGTATAAGTAAATGTTTTAGTACTTACCGCCGTTTTCGTATCATTATCATAGGAATACCATACATTCACATCAAAAGACCCATTCAACAAAACAAGTCCTCCATTATTAGTTCCATTAAATTTATGGTTAATCACCCAACAACCTAAAACTGTATCAGGCTTTTGCTCTGGTGAAATTAAATATTCATGCGTACTTGTTTTTTTCGATTTCCCAATTACAGCTTTAGTAACTATTTCTTTATAATTAGACATTTGTAATCCTCCTCTAGTTTAATGTATGCGCCATTAGGTATTTTGTTCACATCTTTTTAACACAAAATAATATTTGTATTCTATCTTTATCTATGCTAGGATAAAGATAAAGGAGAGATTTACATGGATTGTTTATTTTGTAAAATAGTAAAAGGAGAAGTACTCTCTTATAAAATTTATGAAGATGAAATCGTATTGGCTTTTTTAGATATTCATCCCGTAAGCAATGGCCATATCTTAATTATTCCCAAAAAACATGTTCATGATTTTACCAATTTAGATAGCGAAACCCTACTTCACATTCACATGGTGGCCAAAAACATTACAACTTACTTAGAAGAAAAATTAAAAATAACAGGATTATCCTTAACTACCAATTATTTAGACTTACAAGAAATAAAACATTTTCATCTACATTTAATCCCAAAGAAAACAGGAAAAATAAAAGATTTAGAAGAAATTTATGCCATTTTAAAACAGTAACTGCACAGCTACTGTTTTTTAGTTATACCAACAAGACTCTAAATTAACATTGGTACTCGCTGGCATCGGATCAGGTAAATTTAATTTAGTAAGTAGCGGAATACGAAAAGCACTTCCAAAAGCCAACGCATTACCAGGACGTAAAGTTTTTAATTTTTCAATATCTTGCATAGAAATATTACTTGAAATCGACGTTACAATTTTTAAATCCTCTGGATGAAAAATACGAAAAACAATAAAATTAGAACATTGCGATAAACAAGTAGTAGATAATTCACTTGGTCTTTGGGTAATAAATCCCATAATCAAGCCATACTTTCTTCCCTCTTTCGTAATGCGGTCAAAAATATTATAACCAATTACATTCGTATCATTATCCTGTTGTACATAACGGTGAGCTTCTTCAACAATGGCATGAATTGGAAAACTAGCTCTTACTTTTAAAGAAGTGGCAAAATTAAAAAATAACTTCATATATATTTTTGTCAAAACTTTAGCAAAACGATCATCTATATAATTAAAATTCATATTTAAAATTTGGGCAAATTCATTTGTTTGGGTCAAAAACATATTTTTTACATATTGTTCCCTTTCAATATAAGGACCAGTATATTCAAAATATTTTCTTTCATTACTATTTAATATGGAATGCAATCGTACTTGTAAATCATTCGCTTTTTCAAACAGCAAGGCATTATTTAACATTCCTTCACTCATCAAAGCAAATTCCAAAGCATCATACAAATCTTCTAAAGTATAAACCAAATTTTGACGACTAACATCAAAAGCTTCAATGGTCGTAAATTTATTTAAAAAGTCAATCAAAAATTGTAAAGCACCCATTTTTCCATTAGCATCAATATTTAAACATTGCTTCAAGGTTCTTGTATATCCTGGTTGCACAATGGGACTCTCTAAATTTAATTGTTCTGTATGAAATTTATTCAAAGTGGAAATAATTTGATCCCCTAACTGATTCGAAGATTTTCCACTCGAAATAATATCCAAAATACTTTTCGCAATAATTGAATTTTTATACTTTAAGGCTTTATCACTATTCCCATTAAAAATAGCCACATATTGTAAAGTCTTTTCTAATATTGGTAACAAAGTATGATCATTCACATTCAACAAAATAGCCAAATCATCGACTTCTAAAAAATAAGCCGGTATACTAACCACTTGGGTCATTGTATCTTGAATTTCTGTATCTGTTGTAAAATATTTAACATTAATCGCTGGAATATTATTTATTTTAGCTAACGCTGTATGATATTCTCCATAAACATCAAAAATAACCAAATGAGCATTTTTAGGCATGGTTTTATTATAATAAAACATATTTTGAATTAAACTAGCCACTCCACAAGATTTTCCACATCCTGAATTACCAATAATAGCAAAATGTTGGCTTAAAAAATCATTAATCTTTGCCGTTACTTTATATCCATTATATAAAGAAGAAGATCCAATAAGTAAATTACTACTATCCATATAATCTTGAGAACCAATAATTAATTCCAACTCTTCTTTATAGATAATTCGACAAACACTTTCCACGCTTGGATAACGAATGATCCCAGAAATAAAAATTGTTCCTTGTAACTCACCAATCAAAAGAATATCAATCAATTTTTCATCCATTCCAATAATTTCTCCAACAATTTTGATTCCATTATTCTCAAAAACCACATGAAAATTGATTATATTTGCTTGGATTTTATTCGATTTATTTTCTACTTTAACAATTTTATCTGTTACATCAATAATTTTTCCAAACATTCTAGTCACCCTATTCTTTAACTCATTATAACACGTATAATATAAATTAGTAAATTAAGAATATTAAGAAAATTATCCAATCAAAAATCTAGGACGTACGCCACCCAAGTAGGACGCGTAAACGGTATTGGAATCGCCATTGCCACTAACACTAGCAAAGTCAGTCGAATAGGCAACATCTTTTAACCAATAATTAAATATAGAAGTACCATAACTATTTATAAATTCAGGCCTTAGTTGAAAGATGGCATACTGACGATTATCAATACCAGTGTCGTAACTTGATGATGACCACACAATTGTCTCATATACATTTATTTCACTCATTAAATCTAATTTTCTTTCATACCATGCCCGCTTACTACTGGCTCCCTTGGCACTAGGTACTCTATTTGATGCCTCTGGATTTACTTCATTACTTAATGCATTTATATATTTAATTATATGTTCTCCAAACACTGGTTGAATATATGTTGTCAATACATTGGGTAATGTTGTTGTTACCATTTGACTATTAGCATAGCCACCTTCTGTAGTTCTTGCTTCATTCATTGGGGCATTTTCCAATGGTTTTGCAGGTATGATGGTTGCATGATGTTGGGTTAATTCAGTACTACCAGAATGTAAATAATTATCTAGATCTGCTATTAACCATGTTACTTTTTGTCCATTTTCATTTGTTGTTATATAATCCCCAACATAAATATCGTCAAATGTTCCATCACTGATTTGTTTGTAAAACTTATCTGGCTGTGTTTCAAAAAAATTTGTTAAGTCTTTTCCTCGATATGTATTTCTTCTTAATGCGACTCCGGCATCAATATAGTTTTGATACTCTTCTTTACTTAGATTACTTGCAAAGGCTATATTACATTTACTATCACTCGTTATATT
>CANQDC010000019.1 GCA_947591455.1 uncultured Bacilli bacterium
GGGTATTTCTTACTTTTTTATTTTCTTTATATCTTTCTATTTTCATTTCTTTCCTCCTATTTTATATCTTTATTATAAACTTATCTTTTTTTCTTTGCAACAGAAAAAAAGAAGCCTATTCAGCTCCTTGTAGTAAATCATTAGACTGTTCTACTGTAAGATTTTCATCATCCATTAATTTTTCTTCTAGAAATTCACTGGCATCATCATTCATAAATTCTTTTTGTAAAAGAATTTCTATATCACTATATTGTTTTGCACCAGTACCAGCTGGAATCAACTTACCAATTAAAACATTTTCTTTCAATCCTCTTAAGTAATCAATTTTTCCTTTTATAGCTGCATCCGTTAAAACTTTAGTTGTTTCTTGGAAGGAAGCGGCAGATAGGAATGAATCAGTTTCAACAGATGATTTAGTGATTCCTAATAATAATGGTCGACCTTTAGCAGGAACTCCACCTCTTAAAATAACTGGTTTATTTCCTTCAGTAAATTCTCTCATAGATACTGTTAATCCTTCTACAAAATCAGTATCTCCAGCATCTACAATACGCACTTTACTAATCATACGAGAAACAATAATTTCAATATGTTTATCAGATATATCAACACCTTGAAGTTTATATACAGATTGTACTTCTTTTAAAATATATTCTTGAGCTGTTAATGGATCAGTAACAGCAAGTAATTCTTTAGGACTAATTGCCCCTTCTGTTAATTTATCACCTGCATTTACAACATCACCAACATTAACACGAATCTTCATATTGTAATTTGTGATATGATCTCTTACTTCAACATCATTGGCAATAACAATTTTATACTTACCATTTTGTTCCTCAATAGTTTCAATCTTACCACTTATTTCTGCAATAGTAGCTTTTCCTTTTGGATTACGAGCTTCAAATAATTCTTCTACTCTTGGAAGACCTTGAGTAATATCCGCATCTCCACCATGCGCAACACCACCAGAGTGGAAAGTACGCATTGTAAGTTGGGTACCAGGTTCACCAATAGATTGAGCAGCCATAATACCTACAGCTTCTCCAGTTTCTACTAAATTACCGGTAGCTAAATTGCGTCCATAACATTTTTGACAAACACCATTTTCACATTTACATGTTAATACACTACGTATTTCTACTTTTTTAATACCAGCTTTTTCAATTTTAGCTACAATATTTTCTGTAATTTGTTCGCCTTTTTCTAAAATAACTTCTTTTGTTTCTGGATGAATGATTTTTTGTGCAGAATATCTTCCTAAAATACGTTCTGATAGTGGTTCAATAACAGATCCATCTTTATCGTTGATTAAATCATAAACTTCTACTCCATGAATTGATCCACAATCATATTCACGAACAATAATATCTTGAACAACGTCAACTAAACGTCTAGTTAAATATCCAGAGTCTGCTGTACGAAGAGCAGTATCTGCTGATCCTTTACGAGAACCATGGCTTGATAAGAAGAACTCTGATACATTCAAACCTTCCATAAAGTTAGAAGTAATTGGAATTTCTACGGTAGAACCATCTGGTTTAGCCATTAATCCACGCATACCAGAAAGTTGAACGAAATTGGAAATAGATCCACGAGCACCACTATTCATCATCATAAATAATGGGTTATCAAAATCATCTTTAGACATTTCTTGTAACTCAGCCTTAATTTTATCACTTTGATTATTCCATGTTTCTATAACATTATTATAACGTTCTTCTTCCGTAATTAATCCTCGTTTAAATTGTTTATTAATTTTTTCAACTAACTCTTTACCTTCTTGTATAATTGCATCTTTATTCTTACTGATTTTAATATCTGCAGCAGATACAGTAATTCCAGCAATTGTTGAATATTTAAATCCTAAATCTTTTAATTTATCCAACATAATTGAAGTTTCCGTCGTTTTATAACGTTTAAATACTTGGGCAATAATATTTTCCAAATGTTTTTTTCTAAATGGTAAAACTAATTCCCTTGCAGCTACATCTTCTTTAATATTCGTTCCCATTGGAACAAAATATTTACTTGGGGTAATTCCTTCAATATTTTCTTTAGTTGGTTCATTAATATACGGATAAGAATCTGGTAAAATTTCATTAAAGATAATTTTTCCACAAGTCGTAATTAAATATTTATCTTTTTGTTCATCTGTAAATAATTTATGTTTAAAAGAACGAACTGGTAAAGCAATTCTTGTATGAAGAGTAATTTCTTTTCTTTCATAAGCCATTAATACTTCATTTGAATCTTTATAAACTTTAGCTTCGTTTGGTTCACCAGCTTTTTCAATAGTTAAGTAACAGTTCCCTAGAACCATATCTTGACTAGGTGTAACGATTGGTTTACCATCTTTTGGATTCAAAATATTGTTAGCACCTAACATTAAGATTCTTGCTTCGGCTTTTGCTTCTTCAGATAGAGGTACATGGACAGCCATTTGGTCTCCATCAAAATCAGCGTTAAAAGCAGCACAAACAAGAGGGTGCAAACGAATGGCTTTTCCACCAACTAATTTTGGTTCAAACGCTTGAATACCAAGTCTATGTAAAGTTGGGGCACGGTTTAACATAACTGGATGTTCTGTTATGACATCTTCAACAACATCCCAAACAGAATCATCACGAGATTCAATTAATTTTTTCGCTCCTTTAATATTGTGAGCTAAGCCTCTTTCAACTAAATCATGAATAACATGAGGTTTAAATAATTCTAGCGCCATTTCTTTTGGAATACCACATTGATACATTTTTAAATTTGGTCCAACGACGATAACACTACGTCCAGAATAATCAACCCGTTTACCAAGTAAGTTTTGTCTAAAACGTCCTTGTTTTCCTTTTAAGATACTAGATAAACTTTTAAGTGGACGATTTCCAGCAGCCGTAACACTTCTTCCTCGACGACCATTATCAAATAAGCTATCAACAGCTTCTTGAAGCATTCTTTTTTCATTTTGAACAATGATGGTTGGAGCACCAAGTTCTAATAATTTCTTTAAACGATTATTACGATTAATAATTCGACGATATAAATCATTCAAATCACTGGTAGCAAATCTTCCTCCATCTAATTGAATCATTGGACGAAGTTCTGGTGGCAATACAGGCAAAACATTTAAGACCATCCATTCTGGACGATTATTTGATTCTTGGAAAGCCACAAGACAATCCAAACGTTTTACTAAACGAGTTCTTTTTTGACCTGTAGCATTTTCTAATTCAGCTCGTAACTCTTCAACTTCTTTATCCACATCTACTTCTTTTAACAATTCTTGAATAGCTTCAGCACCCATACCGACTTTAAATGAAGAACCATATTTTTCATAATAAGCACGGTACTCTTTATCAGATAAAGTTTGTTTTTTAGCAAGTGGAGCATTTCCAGGATCGATAACTACATAACTAACAAAGTATAAAACTTCTTCCAAATCTCTTGGAGACATATCCAAAACAAGACCCATTTTAGATGGTACACCTTTAAAGAACCATATATGACTACATGGGCTAGCAAGTTCAATATGCCCCATTCTTTCCCGACGAACTTTAGATTTTGTAACTTCTACTCCACAACGGTCACAAATAACATTTTTATAACGTAAACGTTTATATTTTCCACAACTACATTCATAATCTTTAGTTGGCCCAAATATTTTTTCACAATATAATCCGTCTCTTTCTGGTTTTAAAGTACGATAATTAATTGTTTCGGGTTTTTTTACTTCTCCATAAGACCAACTACGGATTTTTTCAGGAGAGGCGATCCCTATTTTTATTCCATTTATATTATTAACTTCTATCATAGGATATCATCCCCTTCCATATCTTCTTCTTCAATTGTTTCTGGAAATTCTAGGTCATCTAAATCCGTAGCAAAATCATCTTCTTCCTCATTTTCATCAGTTGATTCATTAGCAAGTGGTTCTTCTACGGCATTTTCTTCACTCAAATCAATTTCTTCAATGCGAATGGAATCATCACTTTCTTCATCCGCTTCAATATCTTTCATTTCCATAAGTTCGTTATTATTATTTAATATTTGAATATCAAGTCCTAATGCTTGGAATTCTTTTATTAATACTCTAAAGGATTCTGGAACGCCAGCTTGATTTACGGTCTTCCCTTTTACTAAAGATTCATAAACTTTTACCCGACCGACAACATCATCTGATTTAATTGTTAAGATTTCTTGAAGAACATGAGCAGCACCATAAGCATACAAGGCCCAAACTTCCATTTCTCCAAATCTTTGTCCACCAAATTGAGCTTTACCACCTAATGGTTGTTGCGTAACTAAACTATAAGGTCCAGTAGCACGAGCATGTAATTTATCATCAACCATATGGTGTAATTTAACCATATACATAACTCCGACATTTACGCGATTTTCAAAAGGTTCTCCGGTACGACCATTGATTAATTCAACTTTTCCGTCTTCATCCATACCAGCCTCGGCCATTTCTTCATGAATATCTTTTAAATTAGCCCCATCAAATACTGGTGTCGCATATTTTACTCCCAAACGTTTACCAGCCATTCCTAAATGAACTTCTAGAATTTGACCAATGTTCATTCGAGAAGGAACACCAAGTGGATTTAACATAATATCTACTGGCGTACCATCTGGTAAGTAAGGCATATCTTCTTCTGGTAAAACTAAACTAATAACACCTTTATTTCCATGACGACCACTCATTTTATCTCCAACTTGGATTTTACGTTTTTGAATAATATAAACACGAATAATTTTAAATACACCTGCTGGCATATCATCGCTATTTTCTTTGGTATAGACTTTAACATCATGAACAATACCATCCGCACCATGTTCTACTTTTAAGGATGTATCTCGAACTTCACGAGTTTTTTCTCCAAAAATAGCATGTAACAATTTTTCTTCACTTGTTAATTCTTGTACCCCTTTTGGTGTAACTTTACCAACTAAAATGTCGCCTTCTTTAACTTCTGTACCAATTCGGACAATTCCTTCACTATCCAAGTTACGACGAGCTTCTTCTCCTACATTTGGAATATCACGTGTAATTTCTTCAGGTCCTAATTTTGTATCACGACATTCAATTTCATATCTTTCAATATGTAAAGAAGTATAAACATCATCTTTAACTAAACGTTCATTTAATATAACGGCATCTTCATAGTTATACCCATTATAGGTCATAAAGGCAACTGTCATATTTTTACCTAACGCAAGTTCTCCATTTTGAGTACTTGGTCCATCGGCAATTACTTGACCAGCATGGATTTTATCTCCTTTTTTAACTAATGGTTTATGATTTAAACTACTAGAAGCATTCGTTCTTTCAAAGTTAGCTAAATAATAGGTATCTTTTGCTTTCGCTGTTTTTACAATAATTTTTAAAGCATCGGCATATTCTACTACCCCATCCGCTTTCGCTACAACGGTACTACCAGAATATTTTGCAGCAACATGTTCTACTCCTGTTCCCACAATTGGAGATTCACAAGTTAAAAGTGGCACAGCTTGACGTTGCATATTCGCACCCATCAAAGTACGATTGGCATCATCATAATCCAAAAATGGAATACAACTCGTTGTAATCGCTACTAATTGACTTGGAGCCACATCGACAAAATTAACTTGTTCACGTTTACACATAACATTATCGCCATTAATACGAACCAAAACTTCGTCTTCTACAATGCGTTTGTTATCATCAAGAGCAACCGTTGCTTGAGAAATATAATAATCAGCTTCTTCATCAGCGGTCATATAAACTACTTCATCTTGAACAACACCATCGACTACTTTACGATATGGAGTGGTAATAAATCCATATTCATTAATTTTGGCATATCCAGCAAGAGAAGTAATTAACCCAATATTTTGACCTTCTGGAGATTCAATTGGACAAATACGACCATAATGGCTGGCATTTACATCACGTACATCCATTCCTGCTCGATCACGAGAAAGTCCACCAGGCCCAAGACTAGATAAACGTCTTTTATCCGTTAATTCAGCGATTGGATTGATTTGATCCATAAACTTTGATAATTGACTTGAACCAAAAAATTCTTTTAATACAGCCGTTACTGGACGAATATTGATTAAAGATTTAGGGGTGACAGAATCCAATTCTTGTGTAGTCATTCTTTCACGAATAACTCTTTCCATACGAGCCATACCAACTTTAAATTGTTTTTGAATTAATTCTCCAACTTGACGAACACGACGATTGGCTAAATTATCAATTTCATCCACATTTCCAATACCATCTTGTAAATTTAAATAATAAGAAATTGATCCATAAATATCAGAAATAGTCAGTCTTTTTGTATCAATTGATTGATCATTCCCAATAATTTTAATGATTTTATCTGTTTTTTGTTTATCATAAACTAAAATTTCTTGAATTTGATCATATTGATCTAATTCTTCATTAATAATTGTTTTTTTAAGTCCAAAACCATTTTTTAATACAGGTTTAATTTTTTCTAAGACATCTTTTGTAACGACGTCTCCTTTTTTGGCTACAACCGTTTTACCATCTTTAATATCCATAGCAAGCGTTGTATTTAAAAGACGATCCGCTACATTTAATTTTTTATTAAATTTATAACGTCCAACTTTCGCTAGATCATAACGAAAATGATCAAAGAAACGAACCACTAATTGATTTTTAGCACTATCAAGAGTAGCTGGTTCTCCTGGACGTAATTTTTCATATATTTCAATTAAAGCTTCATCCGTATTTTTCGTACTATCTTTTAATAAAGTATTTTGTAAGTATTCATTTTCACCAAATACACTAATAATATCTTCATCATTTGACAAACCTAAAGCACGTAAAAAAGTAGTCACCGGTACTTTCCTTGTCCGGTCAATACGTACATACATAACATCTCGAGCATCTAATTCATATTCCAACCAAGTTCCATGATCTGGGATCATTTCCCCAGTAATAATACGACGCCCATTTTTGTCAATTTCCCGTTTAAAATAAATACTTGGTGAACGAACAAGTTGCGAAACAATTACCCGTTCGGCTCCATTAATAATAAATGTCCCGGCATCTGTCATTAATGGCATATCTCCTAAAAAGATCTCTTGTTCTTTTACTTCTCCAGTTTCATGAATAAAAACTCGTGCTTGTACCTTTAGTGGTGCAGCATAATTGACCATTCTTTCTTTTGATTCTTTAATAGAATATCTTGGGGTATCAAAAGAATAATCCCCAAAATCAATAGTTACATTCCCAGTAAAGCTTTCAACTGGAAATAATTCTTCAAAGGCTTCTTTAATTCCTTCTTCTAAAAACCATTGATATGATTTCTTTTGAATTTCCAATAAATCGGAAAGTTCCATTGTATTTTTTGATTTACTAAAGCTTCTTCTTTGTACATAATCTCCAAATTTTTGTAGTTTAAATGCCACATTCTCACCCCATCTAATATATTTTTTTGAAACTTATTTTTACGAAAAAAACTAACACGTCACCAATTTATAATTTTATCAGTTCTATTTTCTTCTGTCAACTTGTTTTTGCTCGAAATATATAAAAACCATGTTCTTTTTTGATAACATCAATTGTATATATTGCACCTAAATCTCGAAGAGCACTTTTCGCCCCTTGTTCCCGGCGAATAACAAACCAAAGCTCCCCATCTGCATTTAAATGTTCCTTAGCTTTTTGTAAGATTTCATAAACGACTTTCTTACCCGCTCGAATCGGAGGATTCGTTATAATTAAATCATAGCTTTTCTGGATATTTTCATAAATATCACTAAAAAGTACCTCAGCACTTACCTTATTTTCTTTACAATTTTTTTCCGTCAAATGAAGTGCTCGCTTATTAACATCAATAAAGGTGGCATGAGCAGGTAACAAAGCACTTAAAACAATCCCTATAAAACCATATCCACAACCTACATCCAATACTGTTGTTATTTTCTTCGTATTTTGTTTTAAGAAAGTTTCCACCAACAATTGACTTCCAAAATCAATTTTATTTTTAGAAAAAACACCATTATCACTTATAAACGTAAATGTTTTCTGCTTTATTTCATAAGTAAGAATGCGAAATTCACTTTTTAAATCTTTATTATTCGTAAAATAATGTTCCAAAAAATCACCATTCAATCTAAAAGACTAATTGTATACAGAATTTTACTATAAAAATAATTGTACGTCAATGTTAAATAAGTAAAAAAAGAAAGAAAGTACTCATTTTTTTCTTTCTAATTTTAAATTTGTGCATAAGTTTTTTATTTTTTCATATTCTTCTTGATTAAAAATCGTTCCATATAACAAAGAATCTAATAAATTTTCTTCATTCAATAACACGGCTTGATTCCTTAAGAACTTCATTCTTGAAACCAAAACTCCATCAAAATTATAAATGAGCGTACCTTCTTTTTGCTCTTCAAAAGAAGAACAATCCCCTACCTCCAAACGAGGACTATTTTCTAACGTATGATAAGCATTTTCTTCCACAACGAATGGAACAATATTAAAAATATAATCAGAAAGTAATTGATCGGGAATACAAAAATTCACCCCATCCGTAATCGATTTTTTCAACTTACCCTCTTCATCAAAAATAGTCAGCTGTAACTTTTTGGCAATAAAAATTCTTTTAGCAATTGCAATAAGATCTTTATCAAAAATATTGGGAGTATTTAAAATTACATCATATAAGTTACTCTCTATAAAAAAATCCAAAGCATCAAAAAAATAAGGTTTACTCATATTTGTTAAAACAGATTTTTCTTCCAGTGGTAATTCATAACAAGCCGCTAAAGAAAGATATTTTTCTAAATTTGGCTGTAAGAAAACTTGATTTAACTCAAACAATTTAATTCCTTTATTTTGTAATAAATTCATATTCTCTTCAAAAATTTGAAAAGTAGGCAGGACAAAAAGATTCAAATGGGTACGTAAAAATTCTTTTGTAATCCGATTATTCATCAAAGCATTTTTAATCACATGAATTTTATTCGTATCCGATTCAATAAGAATTTCCATTAAATCTTTATTAGAAAGAAAAGTATCTGCAAAACAAAAAGCTAATTGTTTTACATTTTTTTCTAAATCATCAATATTCGTATTGGCTATAATATATTCTGTTTCTATTTCATTAAAACTATTTTTCATGCCTACCTGTTCTAATAAACGATTCAAATCAAATTCATTGAGGATTTTATTTTCTCTTTCCACTCTCTTAACCACTTCTTCATTATGAGCATTTACTTTTTTTAGGAAAGGAACAAGAATATTCTCCGGTAATTTTGTAAAAGTATCCGCAGGAACAGTAAGAAAAATGAACGGATCCATATTTTTTAATTTTTGAATAAAATCTTTCAAATAATTTTGAAAACGATAATAATTTCGTTGCTCTTTTTTAAATTTAATAGCTTCTTGATCATAATACTCTACAAACTCTTGTGTAAATTGATGATACGTTCTATCTATAATCATACCAACATGTTTCTCTTTCTTTTCCACTTCATATAAAAAAAGATAATAAATCCATATTCGACTTTCTTTTGCTAACCATTCATAAAATTCAATAATAGTATAAATAAAATCATAAGAAACATGTCTTTTTTCTTTCACTGCAATTAAACTTGAAATAATAGGAGTACTTGGTTTATCTAAAAGAAACATTAAACTAAAAACTTTTTTATTTTGCTTTTTTTCTGATACTCCTTTTAAATATCCAAAAAAATCTTTAATATCCTTTTCATCGTTTAATTTACTATTTAGTAAAATATAAAATACTTGATTCACTGTTTCCAATTTTGATTCTAAACAAAGAGGTTTTAAGTGCGTACGATTTTCTTCTTTTATCTCTTGATAACTCTTACCAGATTCATAAAAAAGGCGCATCCCATCTAAAATTTCTTCCGGAAGCAAATGAGTTGTATGACATGAATAATCAGTAATAAAACGATAGATCTTTCCTAATACATCCATTTTCTCTTGCTCAGGTTTTTGCATACTGTAAACGGCTTCTGTTAAATAATCAATAATTTCTTCCATCTTACCTGTTCCTTTCTCTTTCCAAGGTTAAACTTTGTAAAAGCTCCTCCGTTATGAAACTTTGCTCTTTTATAAATTCATCCTCTTGACAAAGGAATTTAATCATCTGTTTTCGACTATGATATTTCAAAGAACGATTGATTATTTGTTCCCGGTATTTTAAATCATTATCGGCCTTTTTCATAAAAACACTGATAATAATAAAAGTATTTAGATTAATCGGAGCAAAAACAATTCTTGTTTTAAAATTCTTTACTTCATACAATTGATTAATTTTATTATTATTAGAAAACATTTTAATATTTTTAAACGTTCCATCAATTATAGAATGAAAAAGTTCTAAAAAAGAATCATAATACTCAATATCAATACTTTTTAAATCACTTAAAGCATATACATTCCCAGAAGATGATGTTAAATAAACTAAATGATTCTTTACGTTTTTTTCTTCTTTTGTTGGGATTTGATCACGATACGAAATAAATTTTTGAATGAACTTCTTTTTTTCCTTCACCTCTTCTAAAAATTCCTTTTTTTCTTCATCCGTTAAAGTTTCTGTCACTAAAAATTGTTCAATTTCATTACATTCTTGAACATAATACATAATAATTGTATTCATAATCCTCTCAAACTGATAATGACTTTTTTTAGGCAATATCGAAAGAAAATCAGCTTCATTTTGACAATTTTTAATTTGTTGAATATAAAAAGATACATCCAACACTTCCTTCTCTTCTAAAGGAGTTTTCTTTTCATTTACTTCCAGTAATTCAGATGTATCTAAAACTCTATTTCCATTTTTTCGTAATGCTCGACTATTTTTTAAAAGTTGCAAATAATATTTATAATTATTCATTTGCCATTCTTTTAACAATGCAGTCAAATCTCTGGCTTCTAAAGAAGATAGATCATTTTGTAAAAAAAATTCATCATTCGAAATAAAGTGTTCCATTTTATCCCCCTCTTTTTAAAAAGTTGTTCGTATTATACTCTTATTTTCAATAATTTGTCAATTTCCCTCGATCAAGATTTATTTTTCACCATTATTTTATATAAAGCAAAAGGATTTTTTTGGGCTCTTTGGACAACTTCTTTGTCTTGAAACAAATTTTCTGGAACATAAATTCCTTGTTGAAAATAAGAAATAAAAGACAACTCTTCTTTCGAAAAGCATAATAATTCTTTTAAAAAAGCAAGCACTTCTTTTTTACATTTTGCTAAATCAAAGCCACAATGTTTAGGGATCATAGGATATAATTTTCTCATAACATCATAAGTAGAAATTGAATAAACATTTTCTAAACTAGCAGGATTTTCTCGAATCGTTGCTAAAGTATAATAAAATAAATAACTTTTTCGAATGTCATCAAAATCATGAATTGTATTTACCGTAATCAACTGATAAATATCAAATAAATCTTTTATGGCTCCTCTTTCTAATAACGCTTTTATCTTCATGCCTAATAATTCTTTTAATTGGACTACATAGATTTCTTGATCCAAATATTGTTTTGTAATAGCAGGAAATAAATGATTCCCCAAAGAATAATTGACTTCTACTTTTACATACTCTTTATTTTTATTCGAAACATAAGGAAAAGAAAAAGAATCTAAACTAAAAGAATGCCGACTTTTAGAAGAAAGATCAAAATAATTTAAATTTTTCATAAGTAAAAAGAATTGCTCATAAAATTTGGCTTTTTCATTCTGATATTCTTGAAAATCAGGAATAAAAAAATCAACATCAGCATCAAAAAAAAGTCGTTTTAATTCTCCCACATGAAAAGCAACCGCCGCTCCGCCTTTTAAAACCAATTTTCTTTTTAATTCTTCCTCTTCAAATAATTTTAAAATGACTTGAACCAGTCGTAACGTTTTTTCATAATTAGCTTTAATAAAACAATGCTCTTTATTAACTATTTCTTTAATATCCATCATAAATTTCCCTTTTCTTTTTAAAACGGCTTTATTTTATATAATTTTCGCAAAGAGTGCAATAAAAAAAGTTATGAATGAATATTTATTTCCTTTTCATAACATTTTTTTATATAATCATCGGTCATTCCCGCTAAGAAATCAATGACTTTTCGAGCCGCAGAGGTATGTTGTAAATACTCACTGGACATACCTTGTAAAAATACTTGATAGATAGTTGAATCCGTATTTTCCTTTTCAATATCTTTTTTATATTTTTCAAACAAACTTGTAAACATAATTTCATAAGTACCAATATCTTTTTCGGAATTTGCTTTCCTATAAATATGTTCATAATTAAATTTTTTCAATTTGACCAAAGCTAAATAAACCTCTTGACTCATCTTAATATAGGGTTTGTCTTTACTATTTTCAATAATATTTTCTACGATTGTATTAATAATTTCATGATTCGTAACTCCTAAGACTTCCGTAATGGATTTTGGAATTTCTTTTTTATCTATTTTACCGAGGGTAATGGCATCTTCAATATCTTTTCCAATATAAGCAATAATATCACTAATTCTTACAACACATCCTTCCAAAGTCATGGGCCGTAAGTTTTTAATGAGCGATTCATCTTGGTAAGAATCATAGTACTCTTTTAAAAATTCCTCTTTCGTTTTCTTTTTAGGTGAATATTCTTGCATCGGCAACTCTCCATTATGACACATAATCGCATCTAAGACTTGTAAAGTAATATTTCTCCCTCTACCATTTTTTTCTAAAAATAAAAGTACTCGTACACTTTCAATATTATGATTAAAATAGCCTTCATTCGCCTTTAAACTAATTTGATTCAATATCGCTTCTCCCACATGACCAAATGGAACATGCCCAAGATCATGTCCTAAAGCAGCCGCTTCAATTAAATCTTCATTCAATCCTAAATTTCTACCAATCGTTCGAGCTATTTTACTAACCAATTGAACATGAATCATTCTTTTACTAATATGATCATTTTCATTAAAAGTAAATACTTGCGTTTTATCGGCATAACGTAAATAACTTAAAGAATATAATATTCGATCTATATCACGAAAAAAATCAGTTCGATATAAATCTTTTGGTTCTTCAAAAAAACGAATCGCCTCTTCATCTTTACAGGCATAAGGACTTACTGCTTTCATAACTACCTCACAATCATTTTTTCTTTTGAAAAAGCATTCCAAAGTTTTTGAAATGCCCTATTCTTCATTATTTTCATCTTTTAATTTAACTAAAACTTCCCTTGGTTTAGAACCATTTTGTGGGCCAATAATTCCTCTTTCCTCTAATAGATCCACAATTCTTGCCGCCCGATTATATCCTAAACGGAATCTTCTTTGTAATAAAGAAGCACTTACCTTTCCTGTAGATATGGCAAACTCTACTACTTCATCATAAATTGGATCATCAGAATTATCATTACTACTTTCCACTCCTGCCAAATGATCTGATTCCACTTGAGTACTTGTGAGAGACTCATCATAAGAAGCTTGTTGTTGTTTACAAACATGATTTATAATTCGGCCAATTTCATCATCGGAAATATAACATCCTTGAATTCTAGTTGGGTTATTAGCACCCATTGGCAAATATAACATATCTCCTTTACCAAGCAATTTTTCCGCTCCCGGCGCATCTAAAATAGTTCGAGAATCAATATAACTGGCTACAGAAAAAGCAATACGAGATGGAATATTAGTTTTAATAACGCCCGTAATAACATCCGTAGAAGGTCTTTGCGTCGCAACAATTAAATGAATTCCTGCCGCACGAGCCAGTTGCGTTATTCTCATAATCGAATCTTCAACTTCTTTTCTAGCCACAATCATTAAATCAGCCATTTCATCCACAATGACAACCAAATAATTCATTTTTGGTTGAGGACTACTCGGATTTTGAGCATTTTCTGCTTCAATTTTATGATTATAATCCGCAATATTTTTTACCCCTTTAGCAGCCAAAATCTTATATCTTTTATCCATTTCTGCTACTACTTTTTGTAAAACAAGGGAAGCTCTTTTAGGATCCGTCACGACCGGGCACATCAAATGAGGAACTCCATTATAATTCGATAATTCCACTTGCTTTGGATCCACTAAAACCAATTTTACTTCATCTGGTCGATAATGCATCAATAAAGAAATAATAATACTATTGATACATACTGATTTTCCACTTCCGGTAGAACCAGCAACTAAAAGGTGAGGCATAGTAGTTAAATCAGCATTTATCGTTGAACCCGTAATATCTTTTCCAAGCGTTACTAACAAACCCTTTTTTATTTTTTCCGGATTCACTTTGGTAATAACTTCCTTTATTTTTACAGGACTTACTTCTCGATTAGGTATTTCAACCCCGATCGTACTTTTCCCAGGAATAGGAGCTTCAATACGCACATCTTTCGCCGCCAAAGCTAAAGCAATTTCCTTATTAATACTACTGATTCTACTCAGCTTCGTTCCAGTTGGAACAACTACTTCATATTGAGTTACCGTCGGTCCAACATGAATTTCAACCACTTTTCCACTAATTTGAAAATCATTTAAAACACGCTCTAAACATTCTTTATTACTACGAATAAATTCCGTAGAATTTACCTTTTTATTCTTTCCCGGATCATCTAACAAACTTAATGGTGGTAAACGATAAGAACTATTAGAAGCATTTGATGATAAAGAACTTTCTAACAATTGTGGTTCTTCTTGAACTTCTTTTACATGATTTTGTTTCAATTCCTCGACACTTGTAATAACAATTTTGTCATCATCAACATTCCCAGTAATAGGCACAATTTCATTTTCAGTCGTAGATTTTTTCTCTCGTGGTTTTCTTTTAGGCATTTTAAATACCTTCTTCAAAAGATTACTTAGATTTAAATTAAACGTCATAACTAAACCAAAAATAAATAAAATACTAAGAACGATATATGTTCCCGTTAAACCAAATAAACTTGAAATAGCAAAAGAAAAAGTAGCTCCTAAAATTCCTCCCCCAATGACAATCGATGTTTGACCAGTAGAAGTTAATATATTCGCTTTATTGATTGAATCAATTCGATCCATATAATTATCCACCGTAGCTTGAAAAATACCACTTGGCTTCTCACAAGTTTTAACAAAAGTCATATGAGATAATACTAAAATAACTGCAATAAGTAAATAAATTCCAATCAATTTGGCAGAAAAGAAATTAGGCAATTTTCTTTTAACCAACATAAAAATTCCTAATATTAATACTAAAAATAAAACACAAAACCACCATTCACCAAGCAAAAACATAGCAAACTCTTTTAATAATGCACCAGCAGGTCCAAATCCAAAACCGATCAATCCTATTAAAATTAATATTAAACCTGTTAATTCAACACTATATTCAAACTTATTTGCACTTTCATCTTTCGTTTTTTTCTTTTTTGCCATCTATCTTCACCATTATCATTATAGCAAGAACCCCTATTATTTGCAAAAAAAAGTACCTTTTTTGACGTATAATAAACCATTTTTTATGAAAAGTTCCAAGGAGTATTTATACTTCCATCACCATCTTCAGGAGATAAATTCGATTTTAATATTACAATTGGACGTATAAAATTTGTACCTGCAAATACTCTATTGCCAGTCGTTCCTCCATAACCATACATTGATCTTAGGGCTATTACTCCATTTTCTCTTACAAAAAATATAGTAAATAGCGCATCTAAATTATAAACTGAATCAATATATGGAGACTGTACATTACGGCCTGCCAACCAATAAGTAATAGGCGCATTCTCCGTTCCTTGTTGATCTACCGAGTAAGTCAGTTTACTATTTAATACAGATTGTATCAGATTTAAATCATTCATGTGTATACCATTAGTCATGTGTTCTCCAGCCCCATTTGATTCACTACTTAAACTATCTTTTGATAAATGATCAATGGATAAAAACTCTGTTTGACCTTTATATCCTGGATATCTTGAACCTATGGTATATTTACTATTTGTATAAGTACTTGCTATATCATTTAATACACCTACACTATTTTTATAACCAACTTCGCCTTTAAAAGTTATTGCGTTACTCGATGTATATTCACTAATCATATCGATTGTTCCATCATTGTTTATTTGTAATACTCGCCATAAATTTAATTCACTAGGATTTATAGTTTGATCATTCTCATATCCAGTTAATTCTTTTGATATCGTATAACTAGTAGCAAATGGCATCATTTTAACATAATCTCCTGGTTGTACTTTTTCACTAAAGGTTGACTTGTCTTTAAAATCTACAGTACATCGTATTGTTTCTGAATTAATATTTTTTACATTCTTTAAGCCCCAATTAATATTGTCCCATTCTGCTGTAACACTATTTTTACATGTTACACTGTTTCCTACATATTCACTTTCTTTACTTGGAAAAGCTTTTTTATTATCTTCTTTTCCATTTATTGTATAGGCAAGTTTAATATCATAGCCAAAATCGGGGATTGTCCCCTTAATTACATTATAGCTTTTGTTCTCCTGGTATGTAGCATAACTTCTATAAATTATACCCCCCCCCCAGGATCACACTTG
>CANQDC010000020.1 GCA_947591455.1 uncultured Bacilli bacterium
TGATTGGTTGGATTAATGACATCTCCTGCTTCATTATCCGGTTGAACATAACCATTCTTGACTAATTCTTGAACATTAGTAGTTAAGTATCCACTTTCACTAGCATATAAAGCGGCTTGGCTTTCAATATATGTTACTTTATTTTCATATTCTTGTTCATTGATTCTTTGTTGTATATTTTGATATCCCACACTGGCAATCAAAATAATAACTGATAAAATAACTATACTTGCCAATAATTCTACTAAAGTAAAGCCCTTATTCTTCATATCCTCTACTCCTATATTAAGATTATACCCTATAAATAAAAATGAGTAAATAAATTTAATATCTTTCGATAGATACTACTTTTTTTCCATCAAAAACTACTTTTATAAAATCACAATCACTTTTCGTTCCATCAAAAATGACTTGATCATGATAATCCAAAATCAAACGATCTTCTAAATTAAAATCTTTACTACACCATGCCAAAAAGAGACTAAACATAGCAACTGAATGAGTAGCAATAAAAATAGTAGTATAATCACTTTGTAAAATTTCTTTAATACAAGTAGCCATTCTTAGTTTTACTTCTTCTAATGATTCCCCATGATTCAATTTAAAAGTAAAATCATGTTCTTGCATACCTTCTAAATATTCATAATCATTACTATCCAATTGTCCTATAACTCTCTCTTGTAAACGAGGATCAAGAAAAATATCCAAAGCGTTTTTTTGAGCAAGATATTTACTCGTCGCTACTGCACTAAAACTACAAGAAGAATAAATTACTTCTACTTGAGACAATTCCTCCAAATGAGCAATTTTTTTAGCTAATTCTTCTCCTTTATCACTTAACAAAGTATAGTCAATAGGTTCACTAAAAGTTGTCACTTTAGGATGTACAATACAAGTATCACTTTTTAAATTATTACTTACAAAATAAAGTGTTTTCATTTAAAAAATCTTCCCTAAAATCCCATAAGAAAAAATTAACATAATGATACCGGCCGCCACAACTCCTAAAATAGCTGCCAAAAGCGATTTCTTTTTATCCATATTTAAAAGAGCAGCAATTAAACATCCCGTCCAAGCCCCTGTTCCGGGAAAAGGAATACCAACAAATAAAAATAAACCAATATATTTCAAATTTTCAATTTTATCCTTTTTTGAATTGGCTTTTTCTTCACACCAAATAACCACTTTTCCTAAAGTTTTTAAATTACGCATTTTACGAAAAATAGGGTTAATCAACCATAAAATAAAGGGAATTGGAATAATATTCCCAAGAAAACAAATAAAAAAACTTTGCCACATAGGTAAATTTAATAAACTGGCTGCAATAAGTCCACCTCTTAATTCCAAAATTGGAATCATAGAAATAAGAAAAATAACCAAATATTTACCAAATAAACTGCCAAAAGCTCCTCCAAATAATCCGACGATAAAACTCGCTAATTTTTGTGTCATATGAATCACTCCAATAAATCATAATATTTTCGATTCTATTTAGAACATTCTCTTTATCATTTTACCATATCTAGAAAAAAACAAAAAGAAGAAAGTTCAAATTCTTTCTTCCTAAAAAAGTGTGAGTTTATATTTTATGATTGATTGTATATATATTTAAATTTTTATAATCACTTTCCTTTCTTTTTTAACTATAACAAAGAATTATGTATTTTCTGTGAAAAGAAAATGAAATTATTTATTTACTTCAAAATAGAAAATAGTGCCTTTATTTTTTTTACTTTTCACCCCATAATTTACATTATGTTGTTCTAATATATTTCGTACAATGGATAGTCCAATCCCCGTTCCTACAACATTTCTTCTATGATTTCGTTCATTTTTATAATAACGATCCCAAATATAAGGCAAATCACTTTCCTTAATTCCCTTGCCAGTATCTTCTATTTCAATTAAAAAACTTTTTTTCTTTTCCGTAACTTGGATAATCACTTTTTTATCTTTCCCAGTATAATTAATAGCATTATTTAACAAATTATAAATCACTTGATTGATTTTATTTTTTTCAGCACAAACCATAGCCTTTTCAGGGAGATGTAAAATAAAATGATAGTCTTCTGTTTCTTTAATAATATCGTATTTCTTAATAATCTGTTTAATTTCCAAAACTAAATCGTAATTTTCTAATTTTAAACTTTGACGATCTGCTTCTAATTTAGAAAGTTCTAACAAATCATTTACGAGTATCGTCAACCGATCCGTTTCTTCAATAATAATATTTAAATCTTTTTCCCTTTTTTCGGGATTTTGATAAGAAATATCTCGAACCATTTCAGCATAGGCTTTGATCATGGTTAAAGGCGTTTTTAAATCATGACTTACATTCGAAAGTAAATCCCTTCGTAACTCATCAATCTTTTTCATATCTTGACAAGCAATATTAAGCGTTTTCGCTAGTGCATCAATTTCTAAAATACCATTTTCTTGAAAGACCAAATCATAATTTCCTTTCCCCATCTCTTTGGCTTTGTTGGTAATACTAATAATAGGTTTAGTAATTTTTTTAGATAAAAAATAAGCAACAACACAAGCCAGAACAAAAAGAAATAATAGAATATAAACCAATTGTTCTTTTAATATCGTACTGGTAGTATCTATATTTTCTAAAGTACTATAAATAAAAATAGTTCCATAATTATTTTTAATGCCATACAAATAGGCTTTTCTCTTACTTTCTGGATTGAATAATTTATAGCCGTACTTTTGATAGTTCATATTTTTTAACTTTTCTTTTAAAGAGTTGATAACAGAAATATTTTTATTTAAACCACAATCATTTTGCATAATATTATAAGAAATTACAGCACCATAATTTGTATCTAATTGAATACAAACATCATTTTGATACGCTAAATCTTGCAATAAAGAATCCATAGTTTCTAAAGAGCTATTTTCAATTTCTATGGCCATAGTATTCATTTTTTTTATTTGATATTTTTCATAACTGATTTTTAAAAAAATAATTTGAAATATCCATAAAAAGAATACAATCCCTAAACTAAATAATAAAAGAGATATAAGGGTTTTAATTCCAAAACTATTTTGATATTTTTTCCATTTAATGATCTTATTCTTTAAATTCAAACTTATAACCTACTTTCCTTATGGTTACAATAAAATCACGATATTTTCCAAGATGATTTCGAAGGGTTTTAATATGCGTATCGACTGTTCGATCGTCACCATAAAAATCGTAGCCCCATATATTGGCTAATAAACTCTCTCTACTAAGAGCAATATTTTTATTTTCAACTAAATAAAGCAGCAAATCATACTCTTTAGGAGTCAAAAAAATTAATTGATTATCAACATAAACTTCATGAGCTTGAGTATCAATTTTTAATCCTTGAAAAGTATACACTGTTAAAGGGAAATGATTTCTTTTCGTAACTGCTTTAATACGAGCAATTAATTCGCGAGGACTAAAAGGTTTTGTGACATAATCATCGACCCCAATATCAAAACAAGTCAATTTATCATATTCCTCACTTCGAGCAGATAACATAATAAAAGGAACCGTACTAAATTTACGAATTTCTTTAACCGCTTGATATCCATCCATTTTAGGCATCATAATATCCATAATAACCACATCATAGTCATTATTTTTAGCTTTTTTTATCGCTTCGTATCCATCACTGGCTTCATCAAATGAAATTCCCTCTAATTTTAAATATTCTATAATAACATTTCGAATTAATTCTTCATCATCGACAATTAAAACCTTCACAATATTTCACCTCTAACTATTAGACATATTATAACAGGTTTGTGAAAAAACCATGAAAAAAATAATCTTTTGGCTTTGAAAGATTATTTTTCTTTAATTACTTATCACGTAAAATAGCATGATGAGTAGAAGTCACTTTCGCAATAATGTCATTAAATACTTCCATGACCTCTGCTTCTTCTAAAGTTCTAGTAACATCTTTAAAAGTTAGTTTATAAGCAATTGATTTTTTTCCTTCACTAATACTAGGATACAAATCAAAAACATCAATTGAATCTAAAATTCTTTTACCAGATTTTTTAATAGTATTTTTAATAGTTTCACTATCAATTGAGTTATCCACAATAAACGCTACATCTTTGACAATTTCTGGATATTTACTGGCTTCTTTATACTTAATTGGTTTGCTCTTTTTTTCATATAAAGCTTTCATAGACAATTCACATACATAGATATCCTCTTTTTTTATACTTGGATGAATACGTCCTAAAATTCCAATTCTTTGTCTATCCAAATAAATTCCTGCACTCATACCAGGATGCAATGAATGAATTTCTTCTTTGATAAAAGTATAACGATTTTTAAATCCTAAATAATCTAGTAGATTCTCTATAATTCCTTTGACTAAGTAAAAATCAACGGCAATTGTCTTCTTTTGCCAATCGTTACTCATATAATTTCCTTTCATTAAAAGAGCCACTTTAGATTCTTCAACAAAATTCGCATCATATGTTTTGGCAATTTCATAAATGAAAATATCTTTGACATGACGAGCTTTATTATAATCATATACATTTAATAAAGAAGGAAGAATACTTCGTCTAACAATAGACTTATCCACACTCATAGGATTTGGTAAAGTAAAAAATGGACTATCTGTATAACAAAAGAGTTGAGCCATTTCTGGACTAATTAAAGTATACGTTTTACATTCATTCAAGCCAAGAATACGTAAACGTTTACTAATTTCTTTTCTAATTTTTACATCGCCTATATACTCTCCTCTTTTGATTGAAGCCGTAGGTAAAGTAGAAGTTAAATTATGATATCCATACAATCTACCAATTTCTTCGGCGATATCATTGACATTCGGATCTATATCCAATCTTCTATTAGGAATTGTTACAGTAAAGATATTTTCTTTGAATTTATAAGTAAAATCAAGTCTCCCTAGTTCCGTTTGAATGTCTTGATTAGTTAATTGAATTCCTAACAAACGATTGATATCTTCAGTTTTAAAAGAAACTCTCTTTTCAGTTTTATCAATTCGATCACTAATTACTTCTCCACTCAAAATTTTCGCATCAGCATATTTTTCTAAAAGATGACAAGCTCTTTCAATCGCATAATTCGTATATTCATAATTTAAACCCTTACCATATCGTATAGAAGCTTCACTTTTTAAATTTAATCTTTGAGCAGTATTTCGTATACTCGTAGCATCAAAAATAGCACTTTCAATCACGATATTTTTCGTAGTAGCAATAACATCGGTATTTTCGCCCCCCATAACTCCCGCAATACACACCGGTTTTACGCCATCGGTGATGACAATATCTTGTGAAGTTAAAACGCGACTGACTCCATCTAAAGTGACAATCGATTCTTGTTCTTTAGCTGTACGAACCACAATTTTATCTCCCAAACGATCTTTATCGAAGAAATGCAAAGGTTGCCCATATTCTAACATGACATAATTAGAAATATCCACCACATTATTAATAGGACGCATACCCGCATTAAGTAAACGTTTTTTAATAAAATCAGGAGACTCTTTAATGTGGATATCCGTTACCATTTTTGCAACATAATAAGGACATTTTTCCGTTTCTATCTTTAAATCTATGCAATCTTTAACATTTTCTTTTATTTCTTGATGACATATATCAGGTAAAACAACTTTTTTATTTAATATACAAGCAATTTCATAAGCAAAACCAATATGATAATAACAATCATTATTTCGATGCTTATGCACATCTAATTCATATAAAACATCATCTGTACCAAGGTAGTCATTGGCATCACTACCGACTTCAATAGTTTCAGGCACTTCATGAATCCCTTTATTATAATTTTCTTCCGTTTTTTCTTCTAAACCTAATTCAAATAAAGCACAAATCATTCCATTAGATTCTTGATCTCGAATCTTACCAGCTTTGATCAAAAAATCTCCAGGCAAAATAGCTCCAGGCAAAGCAACAATCACTTTTATTCCCGTTCGAGCATTCGATGCGCCACATACAATTTGCACAATTTCTGTTCCGATATCTACTTGACAAATATGTAAATGATCACTATTTGGGTGATCTACACAATCCACTATTTTACCAATGACCAAATGAGGAATGCGTTTATCGATAACATTCTCAACATTAATACCAGCCTCAGTAATTTTTACGGCTAAATCATGCAAATTTTCTTGTTCTATATCAACATAATCTTTAACCCAATTTAAACTAATCATCCAAATTTCCCTCCAATCGATCAAATGTAGAAACTTCTCTTAAATCGGTTTGATAAAAGGTACGAATATCTTTAATTCCATATTTTAACATAGCCAGTCTTTCGGCCCCAAATCCAAAAGCAAAGCCAGTCCAAATACTTGGATCATAACCACAATTTTTAAGTACATTAGGATGAACAATTCCTGCTCCACTTACCGTAATCCATCCAGTATGTTTACAAATATTGCATCCTTGTTTCTTACAAGCAAAACAAGAAATATCCATTTCAACAGAAGGTTCTGTAAATTGATAATAACTTGGACGTAATCGAGTTTCACAAGATGGCCCAAATAATTGTTTAGCCACCACATCAAAAGTTCCTTTTAAATCAGACAAACTAACATTTTTATCCACTAACAATCCTTCAATTTGCATAAATTGATGAGAATGAGTAGCATCATCTGCATCTCTCCGATAAGTTTTCCCTGGACAAATAATGCGAATTGGTTTATCTCCCCCACTTTCTATCATAGTACGAGCTTGCACAGGAGAGGTTTGACTACGAAGCAATATTTCATCATCTTTTAAATAAAAAGTATCTTGAGCATCTCTAGCGGGATGTCCTTTCGGAATATTTAAAAGTTCAAAATTATAATGATCTTCCTCAATTTCCGGTCCATCCACTACATCATAACCCATGGATAAAAAAACTTCTTCCACTTCCTCAACAATTTTCTCTAAAATATTCGGTGCTCCAACTAAAATTTTTGTACTTGGAAGTGTAATATCAATTTGTTCACTTTCTAATTTTTTCTTTAACTCTACTTCTTCAAAATACTTCAACTTATTTAAAAAAGCTTCATTTAACTCTTTTTTTAAATCATTTAATAACATACCAAATTCCCGTTTTTTATCCCCAGCAACTTCCTTTAATTGATTCGATAGTTCAGTAACGGGTCCTTTTTTTCCTAAATAAACGACTTTTAATTCATTAATCTCTTTTAAATTATGAGTTAAATCAATTTTTTGTAATACTTCCTCTTTTAAAGATTGTATGGTTTCTTTCATGTTTTTTCCTCCTTAAATAAAAATAGCCCCTTACAAATGTAAGGGACGAAATAATCATTCCGCGGTACCACCCAAATTCTAGATAGAAATCTAGCTCTTTATTTAGATATAACGCATTCATTGCGGTTTTGCTCCTACGATGAAATTCTTTATATTTTTTATCTTTAGATGCTTCCAGCCATTGACATCTAATCTCTTTAGTAGAATAAATATAAATACTAAAACGTACTCAACGCTTGACTAAAAATATTATAACATAATTTAAAAACCAATCAAGAACTATTTTAATTTCGTAATAGAATCAAAATAGTAAGTATCTTCTACTTTTTTAAAAATATATTGATATTGATTTAATTTTTTATTATTAGTTGTTAAATCCTTTTCACTTACATCATTTAAAATCGGATCAAATAAATTATCAAATTTATAATAACTACTTTCATTTTTATCATAAATCGTAGCGGTAGTTAAAATATAAAGTTGATTCCTCTCTTCATACATATCCGTAATATTTTCTAAAATTTCCTTATTTGAATTACAAGTTTGTTGTAAAGCCACATAACGATTATGATCTTTTTCATATTTAAAATTCAAACAGTTAAAAGAAAATGCCGTCGGCTTATAAGTATCCAGCGTTCCAAACAACTCTAAAAAGGCATTTTTTAAAGCTTCCTCTTCCACCGTTACATTCACAGAATTTGTTTTAATTTCTTTTTCGTTTAATTTTTTATACGCCATATTTAATAAATAAGAAGGCTTTATTTCACTAACTTTATAATCTTTACTATATAAATAATAGGCACTGGCCTGATCAGCATTTAAAGAAACCTTCGCATTTTCTAACAAATAGCCATAATTTGTTATATACCAATCTTTATCTTTTATAATTTCTTCCGGTTCATTAACTACTGCTGATTGATCTAAACTGGTACACTGACCACTTTTCTCACAATCACTTTTCATAAAATCAAAATATTTTACATCATACAAACAATACCCAAAATAACAAACAATTCCAAATAAAAGAAGAATCACTACATTTTTCTTAAATAAAGAGAAATTTTTACTTCGAACCATTCTTTTTTCTTCTCGTTTAAGGATACTATCAATTTCCTCTTCTATATCACGATTCATTTGCTCTTTAAAATCTTCTTTAAATTGAGCAACTTGACTCGTGATACTATTTTTAATTTCTTTATTAACCTCCGTAATTACTTTACTCTTCATTTGTTCTAAAATATCTTTTTTCAATTCATTTTCTTCTTTTTTTGCCATCAAAAATCACCTTTTTTGTTGTATTATAACACGATTTTGTAAGAAAAAAAGCACTTCTTGTGCTTTTTAATAATTTTCTGCTTTAAGTTCCATATAAGCTTGTGGATGCTTACATACTGGACAAACTAAAGGAGCAGAAGTTCCCACATAAACGTGTCCACAATTGCGACAAATCCAAACTTTTTCTTCGCCTTTTTGAAAAACTAAATTATTATCAATATTATCAACTAACTTCATAAATCTTTCTTCATGATGACTTTCGATTTCGCCAACCATTTCAAATAATTTAGCAATATCATTAAATCCTTCTTCATGAGCAATTTCTGCAAATTCTTTATACATCTCTGTCCATTCATAATTTTCTCCATGGGCAGCATCTTTTAAATTCGTAAGTGTATCTGGAACATCTCCATCATGTAAAGCTTTAAACCAAAGTTTGGCATGCTCTTTTTCATTATTAGCCGTTTCTTCAAAAATAGCTGCGATTTGCTCATATCCTTCTTTTTTTGCCTTTGAAGCATAATAGGTATATTTATTTCTCGCTTGACTTTCACCAGCAAAAGCAGCCATTAAATTCGCTTCTGTTTTACTTCCTTTCAATTCCATAAATTATTTACCTCCATTTCATTACTATTATAACGAGTTCTAAATTTCTTGTAAAGTTTATTCTTAATGTTTATCATACTTATTTACAGCTTCATTTAAATGCATCATTTGGTTATCTAACTCTTTTATAATCAATGAATTTTCATAAAGTTGATCTTTAATTTCTTGAGGAATTTGATTTGGAAATTTATATTGAATTTTATGATCCAAACTAGCCCAAAAATCCATGGCAATGGTTCTAATTTGCACTTCTGCTTCCATGTATTCAATTCGATTTTCTAAATAAATAGGAACTAAAACATTTAAATGATAAGAAATATACCCACTTTCTTTAGGATCTTTAATATAATCTTCTTGATCGATAACGATTAAACTTTTCGATTTTTTAATAACCGAAGCAATATCATAAACGTCACTTAAAAAAGAAACAACAATTCTTATTCCAACTATATCATGAATATGTTGATCAATATTTAAAGTAGTATATTCATAACCCTTTTTTTGTAATTTTTTCATTATACTAGCTTCTGATTTAATTCGCGATTTCACATGTTCAACCGGATTATATCCATGCATAAAAACAAATTCTTCAATTAATATTTTTATTTCCGTTTCTAACATACTTCGAGCAAATTTATATTTTAAAAATAACTCTTCTTTCGATTCCATTTTTATCACCTTAAAAAACGCCTACATAAATTAACATAAAGACTCCTATTTTGTCAAGAATAAAAAAAGAGCGAACTCGCATTATTTCTACTACATTTGCTCTTTTAATAACTTCGTTAATTGTACTAATAATTCTGGATCAGTTACTCTTCTAACATACACATCAAGCCCTTCAATCTCTTCCAAAAAAATGGCGACCTGATCAGATTTAATTTCTTTTTTTTCATCTACACCTGTAGTTAAAAAATATTTTTTACCTGAATACATTGTTTCATTTAAAACAACATATCGTTCATTATTAGATAGTGTAATAATCGTATCTATTTCTAATCCCATTTATAACACCCCATCAGTATCAAATAAATGTTCAACATCAATATAATCATCATCTTGATAATCAGCGATTAAAAAAGGATTTTCTGAATCATTTTCTTCCTCTTCTTTTTTAGGAGAATCTCCTATTGGTTCAACATGAACAACCTTTAATCTATCCTCTAAACCATCGATTGCGTTATCATTTGGAAGTTCAGGCAATTCATCCATAACATCACTTACTGGTAAAACGGCATCCATTTTATCAAAATAATCTGGCTCATCAAGAATTTCATCTTCTAAATGAACATTAGGTACATCATAATCATAATTTAAAGTAGATTCAATATCCTCTTGCTCTGGTACATGATCCTCAGAATTTTCTACCGCCGGCTCTTCATCCAAAGAACTTAAATAAATTTCAATTTCATCATAAATTTCATTCGGTGTTAAATTATACTTTTGACGATGTTGAATTGATTTTACTTTGTCATCTAATTCTTTTAACTGCTTTTTATCACTTTCGATCGCTAAAACATCTTTTGCTTTACTTCTAACAGAAAGCAATTTATTTAATCCATCCATTTCAGATTTTAAATCACTCATTAATTGTTCATATTTTTGTATTTTCGTTACTTCTATTTCATGAGCGCGTTCAATCATATCTTTTTGTTCATTTTGATATTGTTTAATAATTGCTTGCATAATTTCTAAATCATGATTCTTTTTATCAAAAGCAGCAGCTAACACAGCTTTTCTTCGTGGTGTTTTCTCCTCATCACTGTTCATAACTTCTTTATAAACTTCTATATTTTTTTCTAATTCAGAAGTTTGCTCCACGGCCTTTTTTAGATATTCTGATAAAGTAACAAAATCATTACTATCCATTTTATGAATTTCTTCTTTTAGTTGCTTTATTTTTTCTTCATAACTAGCAATTTGGATTTGTAAATACTCAATTCGATCCCCCAAAACATTGGAATCAAACACAGTATAATCTTTTTGATCAATAATAGAAGCAAATTCGTCTCTTTCATTAATGGCTGCTTCTAATTCATTTTCTAAAACAGAGGCAGCATCTTGACTATTCGGTAAATCCATAAAAGGTTTTGACTTAGCTAACGTAACTAATTCTTTTATTTTAGAAAGAGCACTCGTTCGATCATCTTCATCAATCAAATCCTTTGCTTCTTTAGCAATCATTAAAGGATCCGTAATAATCTCAATTCTCCGTTTATCATATTCTTGAATTTGTTTTTTGATTTCTTCAATTCTTTTACTATCTAAATCTTTTAAATCTTTATCTAAATAAGAAGAAGGATTGGCCAAACTCGTTTTTATATCTGTCAAGCGTTCTTTATTATATTTTAATTTTTCTTCCATTTCCTCTTTAGCAAGAGTTAAATAATTTAACTTTTCTAAAACGGTATCATATTCTTTTTCTTTTTGATTTAAACTAGATACTAAGGTATCAATTTTTTGATTTTGTTCATTTAAAATCATTTTATAATTTTCTAAAATAGTAGAATCCGCTAAAAAAGTCATTCGATCATTTAAAGAGTCAATATAAGAGTCGCAATCAGAAACATCTTCACGTATTTTTTTAATACTCTCATGAAGATTTTTTTCATCTTCACAAACAGATTTAATTTCTAATTCTAAATCAGAAATAGATTCTTCTTGTTTTTTTATTTTTGCTTCTAAACTGACTTTAATATTTTCATCAACTTGTTTATCACTCGCTTTGAAATACTTTTCATCGCTAAAGTTTTCCATCTGATAAAGTTCATTTTTTAAGCGCGTCATTTCTCTTTCAATTTCATTTAATTCTGCTTCTAAAGTATCTATATTCCCTGATGTTTCCGCCGCCATTTCAGCTAAAACATCAATTTCTTTTGAAATATCTGTTTGCATTTATGCCACTCCTTTTTACTCTTTTATCCTACCTAAATCATACCATAGCTCTTATAAATTTGCAATAAAACACATACTATAATTAAGATTTTGTTTTATTTTTCTTTTTTCGTTTTCCCTCTTTTTTCTCAACATCTTTTATAGTTGGTGGTACTTTCATAGCCACAACAATTCGAACATTCTTTTTCACTCTAATTGGATCCGGTTCATTTTCATTTTTAGCTAACAATTGTCTAATTAATTTTTCTTTTCGTATCTTTTCTTCTTCTCGTTGCTTATTTTTAGATTGTTTTTCCGTTTGATCAATTTTTTCAATTTTATTTTTTACTCCAGCCAATTTAACAATTTTCACAATATCAGAAATAATTATAAATAAAGCTGGAATAACAATAGCAATTAACCATCCACCTTGATTGGCCAAAAAAGATTGTACGCGACCCAATTGCGGAATCCTTAAAATTACTTTTCCAATTACATTATCGTATTTTGCTGGGGCTCCATCCGGACTTAAATTATTGTCCCCTTTCGTTGTATAAGTAACCCCTTGTTCATCCATTCCAATCCCAATAACACGGTGGGTAATCGTCATCCCCCTAGAAATAGAACTAGTAGATATAAATGTAATAACATCTCCAACTTTAATATCTTCTGGCTTATCTACTTTTTTAGACACAATAACATCCCAAACATTAATGTTTGGAGTCATACTAGGACTTATAATTGTATATAAAGAAACAAACGGTTCAAACTTTTCCCCTTTTTTTTCTGCTAATTTATTTCCAATCGTATAATAAGCTAAAAAAAGCGCCACAAAAACAAGTATAACTAAAACAGTCCATGATATGATGGTTGATATAAATTTTAAAGTACCTTTAGTACCATGATAATTAGTTGACTTCATATCATAAACCCTTCCTATTCTTTCTTTATTATAATCTACTATACATAAAATTACAAGAAAAAAACTCACACTTGTGAGTTTTCTATTGTGCTAAATCCACTTCAATTTTAGCACTAAATGTTTTTCCTTGATCCTCATTTTGATTAACATCTAAATTATGGAAAGTATAGGTGATTTCATAATTATAAGTATTATGAGCAGGAATTTCAATTCTTTCAAACATCGTCGAATTACTTGATGGTGCGTTCTCTGTTGTTACAAAAGCATTATTACGCTTTACAGTATAAGTAAATGAACTTTTATTACTAAAATTATTAACTACATCTAACCATTTAATAGTAAAGAATAAAGTATGATTAGAAGTATTTTGAATAGTAAACGTTTGCGTATCACTCCAACCAGGCATAATATTATTTGCTTCTACTTTTTTAACATAATTAATAGCTAAAATAGCTGTTTCCTCTTGTTCTGGAACACTTGGGTTTGGTTGATTATTTCCACCTGAATTATTGTTATTATTACCATTATTATTGTTGTTATTGTTATTATTATTATTATTTGAATTATCTCCACCAGCTGGTTTTACTTCAAAAACAATATCATCATTTTTAGAACAATTTTGATCACAAACGCCATCGCCATTTGTATCAATATTCGTATCAGGTTTCCCATCACCAGATGTATCAATATTGGTATCTGGAATTCCATCATGATTTGTATCACAGTTAACATCACAAACACCATCACCATTGGTATCTTGATCTTTCATATTTGTATCTGGTTTGCCATCCCCATCGGTATCTATATTAATATCTGGGGTCCCATCTCCATTTACATCTAGATTGGTATCTGGTTTCCCATCACCCGTGGTATCAAGATTAGTATCCGGTTTACCATCCCCATTGGTATCTACGTTAACGTCTGGTTTACCATCATTATCCATGTCAACATTAACATCTGGTGTGCCATCACCATCCGTATCGATATTGGTATCTGCTGATCCATCACCATTAGAATCCACATTGATATCAGGGAATCCATCATTATCCGTATCACAGTTCATATCACAAACACCATCGCCATCGGTATCTTGGTTCGTTAAATTCGTATCCGGTATGCCATCGCCTGTAGTATCCACATTAACATTCGGTTTGCCATCACCCGTCGTATCTACGTTTAAATCAGGTTTATTATCCCCATCCGTATCCACATTCAAATCAGGTTTACCATCACCAGTAGTATCCACATTCAAATTAGGTTTACCATCACCGGTAGTATCCACATTCAAATCTGGTTTCCCGTCGCCCGTGGTATCTACATTCAAATCAGCCCCACCATCATTATCATAATCAATATTTAAATCCGGTTTACCATTTCCAGTAGTATCACAGTTAACATCACAAACACCGTCACCATCGGCATCTTGATTTACCAAATTCTCATCAGGTTTTCCATCCCCATCCGTATCTACATTAAAATGAGGAATGCCATCGCCCATATAATCAATATTGGTATCTGGAACATTATCACCATCAAAATCACAATTCAAATCACAGACACCATCATTATCAAAATCCACATTCAAATCTGGTTTCCCATCCCCATCCGTATCAAGATTCAACTCCATTTTATATTGACCAGGATTATTACTAATAAAAGATATGTAAGAATAGGTTGCACCTAAAATTGAAATAAAAATAATACCTATACAAAAAAATATAATTAAAAACCGTTTCTTCTTCTCTTTTTCTTCTTCCTCTTGGACTAAAATCTCATATTGTTCTTCATAATCATTATTTTTATCATTATTATCCATAGAACAACTCTCCCTACTATTCAAAAGTATACCATAATGTTTTTTTTAAAACAAGCCGTAATATTCACTCTTAAAAAGTATTTGATTTATGTTTTTTTAATTTATTAACTTAATTTTTTTACTTCTTCTATAGATAGTCCTGTTATTTCAGATACTTCTTTAATATCTAATTTTTTTATTAAATTTTTAGCTATTTCAATTTGTTTTTCATGAGCACCACGTTCCAAGCCTTGCTTCATTCCTTGTTTAAGACCTTGCGTTAGGCCTTGCTCAAGCCCCTTTTTCTCTCCTTCATCATATCCAGTCTCCCACATGTCATCTAAATCTTGTTGTATCGCTTCTTTTTCATCATAGTACCCTATAAAGTTTGGATCTGTTGATAGATCTTCCACTCTTCTTACTGCTGCCATATATTTCTCATCACTCCCATATTCTTTCTTCATTTCTTCTAGATTATTCTTCTTTAAAAACTCAACTGTCTTTTTTATTTCTTTATCCCCATTATACTTTTCATCTATTATATTTTCAAGAATTAAGTGAATTGATTGATAGTGTTCTGTTTCTATATGACCATATTCATCTCGTATTTTAAAATGTAATATTCCTTCTTTTGTTTTAAACTTATTAAAATTATCCAAATTTATTAAATACACATATGGATATCTTTTCGCTCTTAAAGGTATGGTCTCTGCAAACATGGTAAATGCATAACTCATATTTTTTTCAAATATATAATTACTTACAAATTGATTCATTTCCAAAATAATCTTATTATCATCTTGAATTTTAACAATGATATCAGATACTTTTCCTTTTTCTTTGATATTATTTTTAACTAATTCTCCTCCTTGATACTCAGCTTTCTCCAAAATACTTTCTTCAATACCAGTGATTCTACTTAAAAATGTGGCCACCATTTTTCTAGCTTCTACACTTCGAAACACGGCTTTAAACATAGCATCATTTAACATATTAATATTTTCTAATTTCTTTATTTCTACTTTCAATTTATTATCACCTCTACTTTTCATATACAACATAAATTTATCCTTTCCTTGTTTTATGAAAAAATAATCAATTAACCTTGCACATCGCCGCGATCTAGACTTGGATAATCAAAGATTTTCGATTAGTTTTAATTTTCCCGTCTAAATCAGTTTAAATTGCATTAATTTTTTTAAAAAATAATCTTAAATTACTTAAAAAGCAACCTTTGCATACTTTACTGCACAAACGCAAACGAAAGGATCAAACCCAACTACAAATGTAACGACTAATGAAT
>CANQDC010000021.1 GCA_947591455.1 uncultured Bacilli bacterium
GGTATTTCTTATTTTTTTATTTTCTCTATATCTTTCTATTTTCATTCTTCTTCCTCCTATTTTATATCTTTATTATAGTTTATTTATTTCTTGATTTCAATCTAAAAAAGAGCCTGTTGCTCTAATTTATCCAATAAGAAAACGAGGGCGAACGCCAAACGAGCCGGACGCGCGGCCGTAGTTAGCAAAATTGCCGCTGTTGTTGACAACAAGAAAGGAAGACGAACACGTCACATCCTTTAACCAAAAACTAAATCTTGTATTTCCATAACTATTTATAAATTCAGGTTTTAGTTGAAAGATTGCATACTGGCGATTATCGATTCCGGTATCATATGGACTTGATGACCATATGATTGTCCCATATACATTTACTTCACTCATTAAATCAAGTTCTCTTTCACGCCAGTTCCACATATCACTAGCTCCTTTTACTTTATTATATTTATTTGGGGCTTCTTTATCTACTGATACACTTAATAAACTTTTATATTTGATTATATGTTCTTTAAAAACTGGTTGGATATATGTGTTTAATACACTTGATAATGTTGTTGTTACCATGTTACTTCCTGCATAGCCACCTGTAGTGTCATTTGTTTCATTCATTTGAGCATCTTGTAAAGGTATTGCAGGTATAATTGTGGCATGATGTTGTTTCAATTCTTGATCTCCTGAATGCAAATAATTATCTAAATCCGCTATTAGCCATGTAATATTATTTGCCTTTATATAATCTCCAACATAAATATCAGCAAACGTTCCATCTTTAATTTGTTCATATAACTTACCACTTTGCCATAACTCTGTTATGTTTTTTCCTCGATAGGTATTTCTTCTTGTGGCTACTCCATTTTTTATATATTCTTCATACTCTTCTTTACTTAATGTTGATGTGAATTCTACTTTACATCGACTACTTGTTTCTATATGATCTAATTTTAATTCCCATGCATTATAATCCCATGTCCCTACTGTATCTTTATCTCCACAATCTACTTTTGCTTCATAATAGTTCCCATTATTTCCTTGGGTAGTTGTAGGCATAGTATCACTATCTTCACCATCTATTTTTATGGCTACTTTTACATCATAGCCAAAATCAGGAATCGTTCCTTTTATTACATTATAGCTTTTGTTCTCCTGATAACTAGCATAACTTCTATAAATTATACCCCCTCCCCAGGAGCACACTTGCTATTCCTAGAGTTAGGAGGGTATTTCTTATTTTTTTCTTTTCTTTATATCTTTCTATTTTCATTTCTTTCCTCCTATTTTATATCTTTATTATAAACTCATCAATTTTTCTTTGCAATAAAAAAATCCTAAATAGGTTAGGATAAAACAATATTTTTATTTAATCTCAAATTATCTGCTAGCGTAGCTATAAATTCAGAATTTGTTGGCTTACTGCGATCATAATCAACGCTATGTCCAAATAATTCTTCCATAAGATCGTAATCTCCACGTGCCCAACTTACTTCAATCGCATGGCGAATCGCCCGTTCTACACGAGATGCAGTAGTATCAAAACGTACTGCTATTTCTGGATATATAGATTTTGTAATGCCACCAATCATATCTGGATTTTCATACATCATATATACGCTTTCTCTAATATATTGATATCCTCTAATATGAGAGGGTATTCCTAATGAATGTAAAAGTTTACTTATTTCTATTTCTACTTTATTACTTTTTTGGGAAATTCCATCTTCTACTGGTTCCACAACTTCTAAAATTCTTTTTTCTAATGCTTTCATATCAAATGGTTTTAACATGTAATAACCAACATCAAAACGACTAATCATTTTAATTGTTGATTCTTTTTTATAACTTGTTAAAATAATTACATTTTTTTGGATATTATGATTTTTCATTTCTTCTAATATCGTTATACCATCAACTTCTGGCATAATAATATCCATTAGAATTAAATCAAAAGTATTCGAATGATTTAAAATATATTCTACTCCTTCTTTACCATTTGAAATTGTTTTTACTATATTAATAACTGCGTGACTGCTAAAATACTCCTTTGTCTTACTTACAATTGATTCATTGTCATCAATTATAAGGACATTAATATTCGTTTTCATAATTTTCTCCCTTTTTAAATATTTTTACTACACGCAAATTCATTATAAAAAAATACAAGACAAAATACTAGAATTTATTTTGTCTTGTATTGTAAAATTTCGTAAATTTTTGTCGGATTTTAAAGTTTTTCAGCTATCTTTAATATATTTTCGGGATTATTAGCGCCACTTCCAATTAAATATCCATCTAATATGTCGATATTTAAAAGATTCTGTATATCTTTTTCTTGAATGCTTCCTCCATAAATTACAGGAATTTTTAAATGATACTTATCTTGAACAAATTCTTTTATGGCAACAATCATTTTTTCTAATTGATTGAGATCCATAATTTTATTTTGATGAATGGCAAAACAAGGTTCATAGGCGATTATTATATTTTCTTGTTCTTTTTTAGTTAATTTTTCAAATATATTTTTTATTTGAGAAATAATAATATCTTTTGAATCTTCTTGTTCTTTCGTATTTTTTCCTACACAATAAATAACTTTTATTTTAGATGAATAAGCATTTTTTATTTTGAGTATACAACTTTCAATCGTTTCTTTGACTTCACAATGATTAATTAAAGTATAAGAAACATGTAAACTAGCAAGCTGTGATGCTAAAATTTCTCCGGTATGACTGCCACTTTCATATATGGAAATATTTTGACTGCCAATATCATATTTCGCATCATAAAAGAATGGCAAATAAATGGATGGTGGGAATAATATAAATATTTTATTTTGTAAAGAAATCTTCTCTATCTTTTTTTTATATTCTATTATTTCTGGTAAATTCTTATTTGATTTTAAATTACTTATCAAGTACTTCAACTGTTTCATCCTCCATAATACTATCTATTCCAACCAAATGGCCTTTTGTAAGATATTCTAGCGTTGCTCCTCCACCACATGAAAGATAAGTAAAAGAATCCTCATGATGAAAATAGTGTACACTACTTAAAGCATCTCCACCGCCGACGAGAACCGTTTTTCCGCTTTCTTTTAAAGTTTGAAGCAATTCTTTGGTACCGTTTGAATACCTATGATTTTCATATACACCCATGGTACCATTTAAAAATATCGTATTACTTTCATCAATTGCTGTTTTATATTTTTGAATTGTTTTTACTCCAACATCATAAATAATTTCATTAATTTCTATTTCATTAATTTTTTTATACTTCGTATAATTTTCATCATAACTACTTCCGACAATCGCATCTAAGGGAAGCATAATTTTCTCTCGATTTTCTAATAAAATATTTTTTAATTTTTCAATGGTATTTTGGTCTTGTGTAGCTAAAGAGGCACCAATTGGAAAATTTAGGGCTTTTAAAAAACTATTGGCCAATCCTCCCCCTAATAAAAGATGATCACATTTTGGAATCATAGCTTCAATTAAATCTAGTTTATCTTCAATTTTTGATCCTCCCATGATAATCGTAAATGGTCTTTGAGGATTTAATAAAAAATGATTCAGGGCAGTAAGTTCTCTATCTACAGAAAATCCAATACAACTTGGTAAAAATTTAGTAATTCCAACTGTAGAGGCATGAGCTCGATGACAAGAAGCAAAAGCATCCATAACAAATAAATCCCCTAATGATGCTAAAAAAGAAGCTATTTGAGCATCATTATTACTTTCTAAACGATCTGGGATATCTAAATGGCGAGTATTTTCAAGAAGAACAATTTGTTTTGGAGGCATAATTTCAATTTGTTGAGGCAATGTGGGATCTAATATATTTTTTATAAAAAGAACCTCTTGATTTAATAATTCAGATAATCTTTTACTAACAGGCTCTAAAGTATAAATGAATTTATCTTCTTCTGTTTTTACTTTTCCTAAATGACTTAGTAAAATAATTTTACAACTTTGTTTTAATAAAAATTGAATTGTATCTAAACTCGTCCTAATTTTGGTATCGTCTAGAATTTTACCATCTTTTATAGGAACATTATAATCCATACGAACTACCACTGTTTTTTCAAATATATTCATGTCTTTTAATTTTTTTTTCATAGTATCACCGTATTCTTAGTATATCAAAAAACAAAAAGTTAATAAATCGTATTTTATTAACTTAAAAACATTTTTTTCGCGGTACGAAGCATTTGATTGGTATAGCCAATTTCATTGTCGTACCAAGCATTTATTTTAATTAATTGTTTCCCATTTACTTCTAATACTTTTGTTAGAGATCCATCTACTAAAGATCCACATTTTTTCCCTATAATATCTGTTGAAACTACGGGATCAAAAGTTATTTTTAGGGTTTCATTTTGAGCATCTATAAAGAGTTGATTAATTTCTTCTACGGTTGTGTTTCTTTTTAGTTCGATCATTAAATCAATTAAAGAACCATCACTTACTGGCACACGATAGGCCATTCCATCAATTTTATTATTTAATTCTGGAATTACTTGACCAATGGCTTTTAACACGCCACTCGATGTTGGAATAATGTTTTGAGCAGCCGCTCTTCCTCTCCGCTCAGAAATGCCTTTTTTATGGGGTACATCTAATGTAGCTTGATCATTGGTATAAGCATGAATTGTACTCATGAATCCTTTTTCAACACCAATGGCATCATTTAATACTTTTAAAACAGGGGCTAAACAATTGGTTGTACAAGAAGCACCACTAACAATTTTATCGTCATCATTTAAAATAGAATCATTGACGTTATAAACAATTGTTTTTATATCTCCTTTAGCGGGGGCTGAGATTAAAACTTTTTTAGCTCCTGCTAATAGGTGTTTACTAGCCTCTGTTGCATTAGTAAATAAGCCAGTACATTCTAATACTAAGTCAATATCTAACTCTTTCCATGGTAAATTTTCAGGATCTTTTTCTTTATAGACACGAATTTTTTTTCGATTGTTGATAATAATTTCATTTTCAGAAAAAGTAATTTTATCTTCATGGAATGATCGATGATTGGTATCATATTTTAATAAATACGCAAGTTCTTCTGGACTGGTTAAATCATTGATGGCTACAATATCAAAATCAACTCCTGTAATCATTTCTCGAAAAGCAACTCTTCCAATTCTTCCAAAACCATTAATTGCTACTTTAATCATTTTCTCTTTCCTTTCTTATCCAATAAATTCTCTTAATATTGAATCTTTACTTATATATTCACTTGAAATAGGATAAAAGCCCCGCATGGAATTTATTAAGCGTCTGGCCTCTTCATAGTAGGGGGAATCTAATCCAACAGAATATAAAAGAGGTTCTGCAAATACTTTTAAGACCCCTACTTCAAAAGCATAAGAAGTATTAATAACAACATCTGCTTGATGAATATAGGGAAATATATATTTTTCTTCTCCATCTCTAACTGTCTGCCACATTTCAATTGTTTCTGAAACTGTGGTATTCCGCGTACGATTATCACGAATGATTCGTCTTAATAAACGTAAATCTACCGTGGATAAATAATTATGACGATCAATGGCTAAAGATATGAATGGACTTAAATATATTTTAAATTTATATTTATTTTCAATATCTTTGGTTAAATCATCATTTAAGCAATGAAGCCCTTCTACTAATAGAATGCTTTTTTTCGTCATTTTTATGCCTTGAGAGCTTCTTGTTTTTTTATGACTTGTAAAATCATAAGTAGGTAAATAAACCATTTTTCCTTGAATTAATTCGTTAATATCTTTATTAAACATTTCTAAATCTAATGCTTCAATGACTTCATGGTTTTCTACATGATCTTTAATAGCTTCTTCTTCATCTTTATAATAATTATCTACGGATATCGGTATTGCTTGATACCCCAATGCTTCTAAATAAGTAGATAAACGTTTTGTTGTTGTCGTCTTTCCCGTTGATGATGGGCCAGAAATTAAAATCATTTTTACATCTTTTTGTGCCGCTATTTTTTTAGCAACATGGGAGATATGATCATTAAATACTAATTCATTGACTTTAATAAAACTTTCAATTTTACTTGAACTCACTAATTCATTAATATTGGCTAAGTAAGGAGCATTCATAATTTTCAGCCAATTTCTTCCTTCTTCAAACGTATTAATAATTTGACTATAATGGACATATTCAGGCGTTAGACCATTACTTCTACTACTTGGATAAACAATGACAATTTTATTATCTCCTAAATAGATTAAATCAAATTTCTTAATCAATTTTGTTTCGCTTGGCATTTCACTATAATAATAATTATATTTGGTTTTTAATTTATATAAAGATACAATTTCGGTATTGGAATTATGAATATTTTTCGCTTTCTCATATTGATGATTGTGATTAAAATATTTTATCGCCTCTTTTTTGGCAATGTTAAATTTTTCAATTTTTTCATTATTGGTAATCATACTTACCATAGCTTCTTTTATTTTGATTAAATCTTCATTCAAAATTGGCCGACTGTAGATGATTTCGGACATAATTCCTTTTGGAACACTATGTAAAAAATTCACTTCTGATCCTTGAAAAACTTCTTTAATGGCTACTTCAAAAAGAAATTTTAAAGCGGCTTGGTACATCCGATATCCATATGGATCATTTATATCCAAAAAATCGATTTCACAATCTTTTTTTAATTTGGTTTCTTCTGTTACTATTTCATTATTAATACGTGCTCCTAATATTTCTGTGGAACAAGATTTTTGTGCTTCTTGAATTAAATTTTTTACAGGAGTTAAAAATGGATATTTTTTTACATAGCCATTTTTAAATGTTACTTTTATTTCTTGCATATATTACCCCTCGTATTCTAACTCATTTTACCATATATGCTATATTTTGTCATACTTTTTTTGTATAAATTTTTTTGTTTTTCTTAAGATAGTATTAGGTGATAAAATGAACATGATTCCAACAGTAATTGAAAAAAGTAGTCATCATGAATATGCTTATGATTTATATTCTCGACTTTTAAAAGATCGTATTGTTTTTTTAACAGGAGAAATTAATGAAAGTTCAGCGAATATTATTATTAGTGAACTTCTTTATTTGGATTCTTTAAATCATGAAGAAATCTGTTTATATATTAATAGTCCTGGGGGCGAAGTAAGTAGTGGGTTTGCTATTTTTGATACCATTCATTTTATAAAAAGTGAAGTAAGAACCATAGTTGTTGGCATGGCTGCTAGTATGGCTGCGTTTTTATTAGCTTCGGGAAATATACGATGTGCACTACAAAATGCCGAAATTATGATTCATCAACCCTTAGGAGGAATTCAAGGGCAAGCAACGGATATTAAAATTGTGGCTGAGCATATCCTCAAAATGAAAAAAAAGCTAATTCAAATATTAGCTGAAAAAACTAAAAAAGAAGAATCGATTATAGAAAGAGATATGGAACGAGATTTTTATATGAGTTCTGAAGAAGCGTTGCAATACGGTCTTATTGATGAGATCTTATAGGTTATTTGGCTTTATAGGTATCAATTAATTTTTTCATTTTAATAAAATGATGATTAATCCCTGATTTTCCTATTTTATAATCGGTTTCTAAAGAGATAATCTCTGCTAATTCTGCATAAGAAGATTCGGGATATTTAGAACGATATTCCAAAACTATTTTTGTATGTTCATCTAATAAATCCAGTAAGTCATTCTCTTTTAAAAATTGAATATCTTTTACTTGTTTCATACCAGTTGTGGTACTTTTTTCTTGGTTGGCGATCTCACAATTATTCAAACGATTGACCATATTCTTATGATCACGATAAATTCTTATATCTTCAAAATAAAATAAAGATTGTACGGCTTGAAATAATTTAATCATATCACTAATTTCTTCTGCACTTTTAATATATACCATATAACGATTATTTCTTTTTAAAATTTTAGAATCAAATTTTATATTTTTTAATAGTTTTTTTATAAAATCAGCATCCGTTTTTGAAGGAAATACAAACTCTAAATGATAGCCACTGGTACTAGGATCATTTACTGATCCTGTCGCTAAAAAAGTACCTTTTATATAAGCAATTTGTTCTTCATAATCTTCTAAATAATTTCCATTGGCTTTTATTTTTTTCCCGTTACTATATATATAAAGAGATTCTAATATATAATTTATCTTTTCTTTGATTTCTAAAATATAAATTTGTTTGATACGAAAGCGTTTTTGATTCCGAATAATAATTTTAATCGAAATTCCAAAAACTTCTTTTAAATAAGTATAAATGCGACGAGCAATTTTGGCATTTTCACTGGTAATTGTGATTTTTTCCTTGGTAATTTTGGCATCATATCTTACTATAGCAGATAGCTCTGCTCTTTTTTCTATTAAATTACTATTATATTCTGTAATTTCTTCTTTTAATCGAGTTGAAAATGTCATATCTATTCCTTTCTAATAATAATGCTTCTGTTGAATTTTGTTTTGCAATTTTTTCATAATAATTAATTGTAGAATACGATTTATTCCAATTTTTAGATCATAGTGTTTTATAAATGGATCGACTAAAATCGTATACAAGCCATAACGATTCCCACCTACGATATCTGTAAGCATTTGATCTCCAATAATCACTGTATTTGTTTTGGTACTATGTAATAATTGCAAAGATTTCATAAACGCTTCTTCTTTTGGTTTACCAGCTCGTGATAGAAAGGGAACCTGCAATTCTTGGGCAACGGGATATACTCGTTTGTAACTATTATTTGACACTAAGCAAATATTAAATTTTTGTAATTTTGTCGTAAAAAACTCTTTTAATTCGGGTGAGACTTCTGTACTATTTGCTGGCATAATCGTGTTATCAATATCAAAAAGTAAATTTTTATAACCACGTTTATATAGACTCTCATAAGGGATCGTATATATATTTTTTTGATAAGAATTGGGTATAACTAATTCGCTGGAACATTTATCATTTTTTAAGATCTTTATAAAGGTTTTTAGCATCTCTTTATTTTTCCCCATAATCCACCTCTACTCTATTATACCTTGTTCAATAAAGATAGAAAAGAAAAAAGCAGTTTCTATTTTAAACTACTTTTTTATTACGATATCTTTCTTTTGGATCTAAATATTTTTTACGTAAACGAATGGCATCAGGGGTTACTTCTACATATTCATCATCTTCAATAAATTCTAATGCTTCTTCTAAAGTAAAGGTTTTTGGAGTCGTTAAATTAATCGCTTCATCGGCTCCACTACTTCTGGTATTCGTTAAATTTTTATTTTTACATGGATTCACATCTAAATCATTTTCTCGATTATGTATTCCTACAATCATACCTATATAAACATCTGTAGCAGGTTCGATAATCAAAGTACCACGTTCTTGTAAATTCCATAAAGAGTATCCAAGGGCTTTTCCTTGTTCCATAGATACTAAGACACCATTTTTACGGCGGGTAATTTCTCCTACATATGGTTTATAATCTTCAAAGCTGCGCACCATAATTCCTTCACCACGTGTATTGGTAATAAACATACTTCGGTATCCAATTAAGCCACGAGTTGGAGCTGAAAACTCTAAATGGGACTCATTGTTTTCATTGGAAACAACTAAAAGTTGTCCCTTTCTTTCTTGAATATCGTTTATTACCGTTCCAGAATATTCTTCCGGACAATTTACAATTACACGTTCAAAAGGTTCATATGTTTTGCCATCTTTTTGTTCAAATAATACTTCTGGTTTAGAAACAGATAGTTCATATCCTTCTCTTCTCATGTTTTCAAGTAAAATTGAAAGATGTAACTCTCCTCGACCACTTACTTTAAATCCATCCGCATTTTCTAATTCTTCTACAACCAATCCTACATTTGTTTGTAACTCACGTTCTAAACGTTCTTTAAGATGGCGAGTCGTTAAAAATTTACCACTTTGGCCAACAAAAGGAGAATTATTAACTAAAAAATTCATTGATAAAGTAGGTTTTTCAATTTCAATGGGAGGAAGTGGTTCTATATGATCTTTATTACAAATGGTATCTCCAATTGATATATCATTACATCCTGCTACTGTTACTATATCTCCATAATAAACGACATCTTTTTCAACTTTATTTAATCCTTCATTGACAAATAATTTGGTAATTTTAAAAGATTCGATACTGCCATCATTTTTAGATAAAGCAACAAGTTCCCCTTTTTTAATACATCCTTTGGTAATACGACCTATTCCAAGTCGACCAATATATTCATCGTAACCAAGATTTGAAATTTGTAATTGTAATGGATCTTTTTCATCTCCGGAGAAAGGTTTCACAACTTCTAAAATCGTATCTAACAAAGGTGCAATTGAATTTGATTCTTCTTCCAAACTACGTTTAGCAATTCCATCTCTAGCTATACCATAAATAATAGGGAAATCAAGTTGTTCATCGGTGGCATTTAATTCCATAAATAAATTAAATGTCATATCGACTACTTCTAAAGGTCTAGCATCTTTCTTATCTATTTTATTGATAAATAAAATTGGTCTTAAATTTTGTTCTAAGGCTTTTTTAAGAACAAATCTTGTTTGGGGCATTGGTCCTTCTGAAGAATCGACTAATAAAACCACTGTATCCACTGTTTTAATTACTCGCTCTACTTCACTAGAGAAATCAGCATGTCCTGGAGTATCAACAATATTAATCTTGATATCTTTGTAACGAATGGCACAATTTTTAGAATAAATCGTTATTCCTCTTTCTCTTTCTATATCATTACTATCCATGACGCAATCAACAATTTCTTCATGATCATTAAATGCACCATTTTGTGTAAGCAAGGCATCCACTAAAGTACTTTTCCCAGCATCTACGTGAGCAACCACTGCAATATTCACAATTTTATCCATAAAACTCACCTCTTTTTACGTCGAATAAGATTTTACAACAAAAAAAAGTATTTTGCAACAAAATTACTTTTCTTTTTCGATGAGTTGTTCTACCCATTTTATTAATGTCTTAATAAAAAAGGATAAAGCAACAATTATATAAATGATTTCAATGAGTAAACCCCATACCGCTAAAAAATTTAAATTATTATCCAAAAATTTACTTATCAAATTATCTCCTATGTCTCGAATAAAAATTAAAGGAATTTTAATTAAACAAGTAATCAATAGTAATATTAATACATCTTTAATGAGACTTACTCTTTTTTTATTATCACTCTTTATAAAAATATCCTTTAAATTCATTAACAAATTATAATAAGTTTTCAAAAAATTGTTTTTCATTTCCCATCATTACTTTCTATACAATCTTCAAAATACGTACAAACCTTTTTTTCTTTCATATTAGTTATTATAATCATATCTTTCTTTTTTACAATCCCATCTTTTTCATATTTTAATACTTGAATTGGTTTTGGGTTTGTTTCTATTTTTACTTTGTGAGTCAGTAAAAAAATTGTACTACTTTCATTTATTTCTAATTCTTCATTATCAATAATATCTACTGCTTTTTTTATTTGAACAGGAGAATAATAGATAGGAACATTTTCTTTTATGGTAGCAATATAATATTCTTTATCATTTAAATAACTTAAATTTTTTAAATAGATTGGTAAAATATCTTTATTTTTATGATAATAGTATCCAATAAAAGATTGCTCTAATTTTATTTGAATACTATTTAATATATTTAGGGCTTCCATTAAAGAAGTTATAAAGTTTTCTATTGTATCCATTTGAAGAATAGAAAAATATTTCACTCTAATCTTCGTATTTAAATAATGATCTAAAAGTTGAAAGGCTTCTTGAAAACACTCCATTTTATTTTCATTTGTCAATTTAGAAATAAGATCATTTGTATTTAGGTCATTCGTAACATTTACTTGTTGCAAAGATTCTAAACAATCTTTTAAAAATGAACTGGCTATATGACATGCTGCTTTTTCGCTTTTTGATAAAGCATCATATTTCTTTTTTAAATAATTTGTAAGTTCTTCTTTTTTTAAAAATACTTTATTCTTTTTACTTTCAATAATATCGGGTATAGCAATATTCATTTTTTCAAAACTTACAATATAATCTCCTAAAATATTTTCATCAATTTTTTTACATTCTTCATATTGTTCTTGAATTCTTTTCTTTTCTTTTTCTATATAAAGATTTACATTAATCATTTTTTTACATTGACTTTTATTATCAATCTCTTTTAAAGTTTGATTTACATCTAATTTAGGTTTAAATAATTTTTTCTTTTGTTTTAATGCTTGGTCTAAAACATCGATTTTCTTTTTTATATCTTCAATTTCAAACGGATAACGATTTAATAAATATACGTTTTGTAAATGAATATCACTAGAATCAATTTGAATCAAATAAGAAAACATCGACTCAATAAAATTCCTTATTTCAGTCACACTGGATAGAGTGGTTAATTCATTATATAATGTGTTTGTTAAATCATCACTTTCATCAATTTCATCATTTAATATTTCATAAGATTCTCTTAATATTTCATTTGATTTGTTATATTGTTTATATTTTTTATTATATGTTGATGTAAGCTTACTTAAATTTTCTTGTAATTCTAATACTTTAAAATACGTTTCATTTTGGATTTTAAATTTTTGATGTAAAATTTGTATTAGAATATTGGCAGTACGAAGAAGTTGTCTTTTTTTTACATTATCTTCTACATTGGCTAGAATATCTTCTTCATTTTTAAACTCTTTCATCACTTGCTCTGTTAATACAATTTGATCCATCCTGTAGGTTACTTTAGGACTTAATGTTTCATAATTATCAAAAACCGCTGTTATATCTAATTTATTTTTATGATTTAAAAACCACCAATATTTAAAGACTTCTTCCTCTAAAGCTTGCTCTTGTTCAAAAAAAAGAATGCGTTCTAAGGTTCCATAATGTTTGGTCGGCCATATAAAATAAATTCCATATGTATCATTGCTTTGGTATAAATATGGTGCACGATTTAAAGAATAAAATCCATACTTTTTTAAAACTTTTATAATTTGCTCTTTTTTTAACATATTTTTAGCCCCTTTTATCTTACCTGTATTATAACATAATGCTTAGCTCTTTTCTACTTGATAATTTATAAAATAGCGAGTATGATAAATTTGAAAGGATGTTTTATGAAAGCGGAAAAAGCAAAGTTAATTAAGCCGAAAAAAAATAGGGAAGAAAATTCTTACCAATGGATTAGCAGTGTAATTATGTTTATCATCGGAGTGATTCTTTTTACAAATTCCAGTAAAGCCGTTATTTTCGTCTGTTATTTTATTGGAGCCAGTGTTTTTTTAATTGGTTGTTATAATTTTTATAAATATTATCAAATAAAAAAAGAATTAAATTATGAAAATACAACGAATTTAATTTTAGGAGTTACAGCTATTGTTATGGGAATGATTATTATTTTACTCGCTTCTGCCATTGAAACATTTTTACGGTTTATCATTGGAATTATTTTAATTATCAATGGATTGAGCAAAATAAAATATGGTATTGATTTTCGAAATTATATAACTATGACTATTGGCATCATTTTAATTGGAACTGGATTATATACTATTTTAGCAGAAAATCTTGTATTTGCATTTATTGGATTTTTCTTAATTATATCTAGTATAATGGATCTTTTAAAATATTTCAAAACACAAAAAAAATAATCATGCGATTATTTTTTATTTGTGCTCTTTTTTTTAGTTGTCGTAGTTTTTTTACTTGTTGTTTTTTTAGTCGTTTCTTTCTTTTTTGGTGTTTTTGTAGTTATTTTTTCATCGGTTTCTTTTTTACTAGGAACTTTAGTCGTTTCCTTTTTTTCTTTTTCTTCTTCTACAACAGAATCATCACGAGCCATATAAATTAAAAATCCTAACCCAGCAACTACGGCCAAAACTACAATAATCGTCATAGCTGCCGTATTTTCATCCTCTTTTTTTTCAACGGATTCATTATTTAATATTGGCCCTACAACATCCTTATAACTACCATCTTTATTTTCATATCCTGCTTTAATTGCAGCTTTTATATCTTCATCATAATCTTCTGCATATCCTTGAAAAGTTTTTTCTCCAATTATAATATATGGAACACCTTTTAGTTCTTCATTAAAATAAGAAGCTACTTCTTGCATTTTAGAAGCGTTTCCACTATCGTTCCATACTTCTCTTTCAACTAAATTAAAATAACTTTTATATTCTTCATCTAAGCTATCAAAAAAAGCTAAAGCTTTAGCACAAAAGCCACATCCTTCTCCTCTAAAAATATATACATTTATTTTTTCGTTTTCAGCAAATACACTGATAGGCAAAAGTAACATAACGGCTAATAAAAGTACAAAGCTTTTTAATTTTTTCATTCCTATTCCTCCTTGCAAGTGTATTATACTATTTTTTTTCATATTTTTAAAGAGAGAATTATCATTTATTCAAATGTCCACGGCGATTCTTGGCTACCATTTCCTTCTTTTGCTTCTATGTTTGGTTTTAAAGTAACTATTGGACGTACCCTATCCACTGCCACTTTATCATGGCTGTTTGTAGAAGAGCACTATTCATTGTTTCCAATTAGGAAGCGAGGGCGAACGGCATGCGATCCGGACGCGTTGTCATAGGTGGAAGCACCGTAGCCGTAGACATAAGCGAAAGCCGACGAACACGTTACATCTTTTAACCAATAATTAAATCTAGTAGTACCATAACTATTAATGAATTCGGGCTTTATTTGAAAAATGGCATACTGACGATTATCGATTCCTGTATCATAAAAGCTTGATGAAACTACAGTAGTACCATATACATTTATTTCACTCATTAAATCTAATTTTCTATCATACCAGTCCCAACCACTACTTGCTCCTTTTTTTCCTGGCATTCTATTGGTTGCTTCAGCATTTATTTGATCACTTAATAGATTTCTATACTTGATTATATGTCCACTAAAAGCTGGCTCTATATATGTTGTCAATACACTTGGCAATGTTTCTGTTACCATTTGGCTTCCATAATATCCATCTGTTGTAGCACTTTCATTCATTTTGGCATATTCAAAAGGTATTGCAGGTATGATTGTGGCATGATGTTGGGTTAAACCATTTCCATCTCCAGAATATAAATAATTATCTAAATCGGCTATTAACCATTTAATATTATTTTTATTTATATAATCACCAACATATATATCATCGAATGTTCCATCACTGATTTGCTTGTAAAACTCATCTGTTTGTGTTTCAAAAAAATTTGTTAAATCCTTTCCTCGATATGTATTTCTTCGGTATGCGACTCCTGCTTCAATATAGTTTTGATACTCTTCTTTACTTAGATTACTTGCAAAGGCTATATTACATTTACTATCACTCGTTATATT
>CANQDC010000022.1 GCA_947591455.1 uncultured Bacilli bacterium
TTCTGTTTCATTATTACATGTTACACTTACTCGATAGTATTTATCATTACTTGCTTTTCTATCTGGTACTTTATCTTTTTTATCTTGATCTACTGTAATGGCTACTTTTACATCATATCCAAAATCAGGGATCGTTCCCTTGATTACATTATAACTTTTGTTCTCCTGGTATGTTGCATAACTTCTATAAATTATACCCCCCCCCCAGGATCACACTTGCTATTCCTAGAGTTAGGAGGGTATTTCTTACTTTTTTATTTTCTTTATATCTTTCTATTTTCATTTCTTTTCCTCCTAGTTTATATCTTTATTATAGTTGATTTTTCTCTTGATTTCAATCTAAAAAAAAACAATTCTAAAAAAATAGAATTGTTATCATTAATTAATAATTGTCTAAAAAAGATACTTTTTCATCATCTTTTGTATATCCTAAAACACAATTTAAATTGATATTATCAAGGGCTTTAAAAATATTGTAATCAACATATGGATTTCGCTTTCTAAACTCTTGAATCAATTTTTTCATTTCATTTCTTTTACTTGTTCCATTATCAGTTAAAGAACAATTTTCTGTAAATCGACAAGCACAATTAATAAAGTTTAAATGATTTTTATTTTTCCAAGAAAGAATACTATCTTCTTTGACTAAATATAAAGGCCGAATTAACTCTATTCCTTGAAAATGATCACTATGCAATTTTGGCAGCATTGTTTTTATTTCCGCTCCATAAAATAAAGATAATAAAGTTGTTTCGATTACATCATCAAAATGATGTCCTAAAGCAATTTTATTACAACCTAATTCTTGTGCTTTATTATACAAATGCCCTCTTCTCATTCGAGCACACAAATAGCAATTTTTTGAATCTAATGATTCAACAATATCATAAATATCAGTATGAAAAATTTCTATAGGTACATTTAAATAACGAGCATTATCTATAATCAATTGACGATTGACTTCATTATACCCTGGATCCATAACTACATAATGAGCCTCGAAATGGATTTTACCATGTCTTTGTAATTCTTGAATACATTTAGCAAGCAAAAAGGAATCCTTTCCTCCACTAATACAAACCATAATTTTATCATTTTCTAAAATTAGTTGATAATCTTTTATGGCTTTTATAAATTTACTCCAAATTTCTTTACGGAATTTTTTTATGATACTTCTTTCGATTTCTTTATAAGGTTCCATCTTTTACTTCCTATCTATTTTTTAATCGTAAAGTATTGAACACAACCGTTAAACTACTTATGGTCATGGCAGCACTAGCCATCATCGGATTCATTACAAAATGAAATGGCTTAAATAAACCAATAGCAATTGGAATCATACAAACATTATAGAAAAATGCCCAAAATAAATTTTGTTTAATAATGTGTATTGTTTGTTTACTAATAGAAAGAAAGGAAACAATCTTTTCTAAATTATCGGTTAAAAGAATTACATCAGCAGAATCAGAGGCCACATCGGTCGCTCCATGAATACTTACACCAATAGTAGCTGCCGCAAGACTTGGGGCATCATTAATTCCATCTCCAACCATCATAACCTTTTTCCCCTTTTTAGTTAAATCATGAATTACTTTCGCTTTATCTTTTGGAAATACCCCAGCAATTACTTTTTTAATTCCTAATGTATCTGCAATTAATGTAGCGGTTTGTTCATTATCTCCAGTAAGCATAATGATTTCTTTGTTTAATCTTTTTAATTTTGAAATAGTATTAATTGCACTTCCTCGAACCACATCTTTGACTCCTACAAGTCCAATAATTTTTTTACTTTCAATCACATAAACGACACTATTCCCAAATTTGGTTAAATATTTTTCATCTTCTTTAACCTGATTGGTAATTTTTAAATGCTTTAATAATTTATCATTGCCAACATAAATTCTTTTATGATTTATACTTCCTTGTAATCCCATACCTGGTAAAGCTTTAAAATTTTCTACCTCATAATTTTTCAAATGATATTCTTGAGCATAAGAATGAAAAGCACTGCCAATGGGATGGGTAGTTTTTTCCTCTAAACTTGATACCTTTTGCATTAATTCATGATTGGTATATTTACTATAATTAAATATTTTAGATACTTTTAAATTTCCATAAGTTAACGTTCCGGTTTTATCAAAAACAATGGTATCTACTTTATGAGCATTTTCTAAAACCGCACTGGATTTTACTAAGATTCCTTTCTTGGCACATAATCCTTCACTGACTACAATGGCAAGAGGAGTCGCTAAACCAAGAGCACAAGGACAAGCCACTACTAAAACAGAAACAAAAGAATTGATACTTGTGGATAAACTAGCTCCAAAAAGAAGAGATAGAATAAATGTTACCATAGAAATCAAGAAAATACCAGGTACAAAATAACCACTAATTTTATCAGCTAATTTCCCAATAGGAGCTTTCGAATTGGTTGCTTCAACAACTAATCTTACGATTTCAGAAATGGTAGAATCTTTCCCTATTTTTTCTGCTTTATATTCGATATATCCATCCAAATTCATACTTCCGGCGATTACTTTATCTTTAACTGTTTTTTTAACTGGTACAGATTCTCCTGTAACAAATGATTCATCCACATGAGTTTGACCATGGACAATTTTTCCATCCACAGCAATTTTCATACCCGGTTTTCCAATTAAAAGATCATTTTTCTTTACTTCATCAATCGTAACTTTATATTCTGCATCGTCTTTTTTCAAATAAGCATAAGTAGGAGTAATTTGAACTAATTCTTTTATCGCTTCTTTGGTTTTCTCTTTGCTTTTACCATCGATATAACGACCTAATTTAATAAAATAAATAATCATTACACAAGATTCAAAGTATAAATTATTGACATAAAAAGAACGATGATAATTGTTTAAAATGAATATGGTATGAACGAAACTGAAAAGAAAACTAGCACTTACTCCCAAAGAAACTAAAGTATCCATATTAGGAGTTTTATGAAATAAATTTTTTAAACCACTTTTAAAAATATCTTTTCCATACCAAAGAAATAAAATTGTAATAAAGAACAAACTAAGAGTATAGCAAATGGCATGTTTATTTTTATCTAAAAAAGGAATAGAGGGTAAATGAACCATGTGGGCCATAGCAATATAAAGACATAAAATAGCAAGGAGTCCATAAAGAATTAAAAATCCTTTCTTTTGAGCATTTTTCCCTTTTTCTTCTCCATGATAAATTCCTAAACTTTCAAATCCAGCTTCTTTAATAAATCTTTCTAAATCTTGAATCTGAAGCATTTCAGCATATTCTATAAGTACTTGCGATAATACTAAATTAACACTTGCTTGAATAACCCCTGTTTGTTTATTTAGATATTTTTCTAATCCAGAAGAACAAGCACTACAACTCATTCCATCCACTTTTAAAATTACTTTTTTCATCCTTACACTCCCTTTATTTCTTTTATATTTTTTCCATGAAATTCATTGCTTTATCTAGAATTTCTAAATTTCCATTTTGAATATCTTGAACCGCACAACTAGACAAATGACTTTTTAATATTTCTTTAGCTACTCCTTTTAATGAATGATTCACAGCAGAGATTTGAATTAATATTTCATCACAATAACGATTTTCTTCCACCATATTATATATCCCTTTTATCTGTCCTTCAATCACTTTGAGTCTTTTCGCTAAATACTTTTTTTCATCTAAAGTACGATGATTTTCTCTTGTAGAAAATAAATTTGTTTCGGCCATAAAATTTTCACCGCAGTATATTATATACTCCTAGGGGGTATATGTAAAGAATTTTTTTATAAAAAAACGAAAATCTAACTTAGAAATTCGTTTCATTACATTCTGGTAACCCGTATGGGTTTCGAACCCACGAATACCACCTTGAGAGGGTGGCGTGTTAAACCACTTCACCAACGGGTCATAAAAAAGAAGATAAAAATATTCTAACATAGAGATCTTTTTTTGACAAGATTATGAAAGAAAAAAACTACTTCATCACGAAATAGTTTAATTAGCAAAGAATTCATCGAATTTAGTTGTTTCATCTGCGAGCATTTCATCTGTTAAATCCATTCTAGAATCCGTTTGTTTCTCAGAATAGCCATTTTCTAAACGAGTGGCAACTCCTTTTTCTACATAAATGAAATTAGGAGCAAAAATTCTTTTTTCACCCACAGATACTGTTTTTCCTTTTTCATTTTTTAAAGTATATTCTTTTAAAACTGGATCAAGTGCTTTTAATAATTTTTGATATTCCTCGGTACCACTTTGAGCTAACACCGCTTTTCCTTTATCATTTAATTCATATGTATCTCTTAAAATTTCTTTATGATCGCCATCCCAAATATCGATATAATAAATTACATCTATATCATTTTTGTTTGCTTCTTTTATCGAAGTTTCGATCACACTACGGCACCATGGACAATAAGAAGATCCAAAATAAACATAAAATGTTTCTTTATTTTCTATTTTATCCAAAATTTCTTGTGGGGTTGCATATACATAAGGATTTTCTTTATCTATACTAACGGTTCTATGTTCATTCCCAGAAGCATTAATTGTTCCATTTAAACTTTCATATTCTTCTTTAAATTTCATAGCATCTGTATTTTCTGTTTTAACACCACATCCAGAACTTAAACCCAAAAACAGAGCCATTACTAAAAATAAATATATTTTCTTTTTCATCACTACATCTCCAAATGTTATTATAACATGAAACGTCTTTCTGTGTAAATCAATTCTTTTTATCTACCAATTTTTTGAAAATCAGTTATAATAAAAATAAGTATGGTGATAAAATGTTTGATTATACAAGTCCAAATTATAATATTAATGCTTTACTAGATTATAACAATGTCAAATCATTAACAGGAATTTCAATGTACTTGGATTTTGCTCTTTTCCAAACAATTCATGAACAAGATCCAAATCTTTCTTTTCAAGAGGAACAAAAAAAGGTAATTCAACTTTTAAATAATTATCTTCTTAGTAAAGATGAAAATTTATTTACAACAACCTATAATATTCAAGAGAATATTAAAACAATTGGTTGGGAAAGAATTGTTTTAATATTTCTAAAAAATGCTGTAGAAATCTATGCCTATAATACGGATATTAGGAAAAAAACCACTCCCCAAAGTAAGTTGTCTATCTACGCGGAAGACATTACAAAAATTTTATTATATAGCCAACTGGCAGACGATTTGGTTTTTGTAGAAATTATGCTTTACTTACCAACCTTGATTGAGGATTATGTATACAGTATGTATTTAACTGATTTACAAACAAAAATCAATCATCAAAATATTGCCTATCGAAATTCCAATACCAAAAAAGCTTTTGATCAAATAGATAAGAATTTACAATCTACTGAAAAAATGAATACCCTTTCTTAACAAAAAAAAGAACGATAAAAGTTCTTTTTTTTCATGTTACATCAAATAAATAATAAACATCGGTCGTATTTAATAAACTATTTGTTATTTTACTACCATTATAGGCATACAACTTATCTTTATAAATCCCAATATGATCATAGATATAAGCAAGCATAACCCGATCATCTTCACTATCCATTCGATCTCTTGTTCCATCATAAATAATTTTAAACTTCCCATCAGATAATGTTTTTACATCAATCAAAATCAAATCTCCTTCAGTAGTTAATTTGGCAATTCTTAATGTCGAAGGAACTTGGGATTTTATATCTTCTAAAAATTTCTCATAACTAGAAGCATTATATACTGCATCTGTATCAATCACATAAACTCCATCTTTTTTTGCTTCTTCAAGAGAATAATCATCCGGAAGCAATTCAATATTTTTTAAACTAGTATTCATTTCACAAGAATTTCCATGACCATAAGTAATAGCAAACGTATTAAAAAGAAATCCTCTTTTTAATTGATACCCCGTGATCGTAAAATCTTCTTCTTTGTTATAAAAATAATTTTTTCCATCACAATTTAATTTTTCATATTGATCAAGAATTTGTTGTAATTCCATTTTTAATACTGTATAACTTCGGATACTTGTAAAAGTAGCCTGATAACTACAACATTCTTCACTTAATTTTGATAATTTTGGAATTTTTAAAATTTTACCAGAAGCTTCTGATTTATACTCAGTAGTCCCATAGGGAAACATAAGTAAAAGAGCAATGATTAAACACAAAATCGAAATACATATAAATCGTTTTTTCGTTTTTTTCGATAAACTCTTTTTCTTAGCCAATTTATTTAAAATTCTTTTTTCGTATTCTTTTCTTTTCTCTTGAAAAATCTTTTTATAAAGGACCCATCCTTCTTCTTTTTTCTTTGTCTCCTTCTTTGCCGTAATCTTCTTTTTCTCTATAGTGGTTTTTGGTTTTTTTAAAGATTCTTTTGGCTTTTTATTTGTTGTTGTTGTTTTTTTAGCATTCGTATTTACTTTTTTAGTATTATTTTTTTTTGGAGGTGTTTTTTGGCCTTTACTTACTTTTTTCTTTCCTGTACTTTGTTTGACATTTGTTTTACTATTTGTTTTCTTTTTGGTACTTTTTTTGGTTACGGGATTTTTTTTCTTTTGTTTTTTAATATTCTTTTTTCTTTTTGCCATCTAAAACCACCACCTTTTTTCTATGGCCTATTATAACGAAAAAATGATAAAAATGATAGTAAATAATTACAAAATTTTGAATTTTTTTTATTTATGTAAAAATCATTGTAAACCAATAAAAATTAGCAACCAGTACAGATGTTATAATATATGTGAATAGAGATGATTATACAACAAAAAAAGTTTTACTTTTGTAAAACTTATAAGAATTTTTGGAAACGATTCATAACTCTTTCAGGGCCCAAAATTTTCATAATATCATATAAATTTGGAGTCATAGATAAAGTAGTTAAAGCAATACGAATAATATTTGTTACATCGACAATACTTCCTTTATATTTGGTAGGATTTTCTTTATATTCTTTCATATTACTTGCATATCCCAATTGATCACACATTTTTTTAATTTGATTAAACCATTCTTCTTCGGAATCACTTTCTTGATAGTATTCTTGATAATAAGTTTTTAACATGAAACGAACTTCTTCTTCAGGATATTCGAAAAAATCATAGGTACTATCTTTAAAATATTCATCATACATATACCAAGTTTTTTCTTTTATTTCACTATAATAAACATAATCTTTTCTTGGCTTTTTTTGTTCTCTTTCAATATTATAGATTTGCATAGAATACTCTGGATACTTTTTTAAAATTTCATAAAATTCTTTATCATAGGTTTGGCTCCAGGCAAGAACACCTTCGTAAACTTCTTCTTTCGTTAAATGACTAATATAATTTTTAGAGATATTATCTAATTTATCTAAATCGAATAAAGCTCCACTAGAACTCATTTTTTTAGGAGAAAAATTAAATTCTGTAAAATCCGCATCAGGATGTCCTTCTCTCCAAGCTTCATAGTTTGAATTGGCAATGGTCATAATTGCTTCAATAACAGCTTGATAAGGATACCCTTTTTCTTCATAATAACTCATTTTAGCTTCTGGATCGTACCGTTTTGAAATTTTACGTACTTTTTCACCATCCTTTTTTAAAATCAAAGGAATATGAACGTATTTTGGCATTTTAAATCCAAAAGTTTTAAATAGTTCATAATGAATAGGAATCGAACTAATCCACTCTTGTCCTCTCACAACATGCGTTGTTCGCATTAAATGATCATCAACTAAATGAGCAAAATGATAAGTAGGTAGCCCATTAGAAGACTTCATAATAGGAATATCAAGATCATTTTCAGGAAACTCTAACTCTCCATTCGCTAAATCATTAAATTTAAATTTGCGATTAAAATCCCCACTACTTTTTAAACGAATCGTATATTTTTCACCCGCTTGAATTTTTTGAATGGCTTCTTCTACTGGCAAATCACGATATTTAGCAAATCTTCCATAAATACCAATTCTTCGTTTATCCCTTGCTTGCGATTTTCGAATCGAATCCATTTCTTCTTGTGTTAAAAAACAAGGATACGCCTTCCCTTCAATTAACAAATGTTTGATAAATGTTTGATAAATTTCTTTTCTTTCACTTTGAATATAAGGGCCATAATTTCCTTTCGTCTCTTGACTATCCAGGTATTCATATTCATCCGGTTCCATATGATAATTTTCTAATACATGACGAATATATTCAATAGCCCCATCTACTTCTCTTGCTTGATCCGTATCTTCATTCCGTAAATAAAAGATTCCTTGACTATTTTTAGCCATTACATAATCAATGACAACAGCTAAAAAATTCCCGATATGCATAAATCCTGTAGGACTTGGAGCATATCTGGTAACCATCGCTCCTTCTTTTAAATTTCTTGGTGCATAACATTCTTCTAAATCCGCAATTGTTTTCGTAATATTTGGAAAAATCAAATTGGCTAAATCTTCTCTACTCATTCTTTATTCACAACCTTTACAAATTCCATTGTATCAATCCTAATATCTTTTACTGGTTTATCATTACTATCCGTAACTACACTAGCAATCTCATCCACAACATCCATACCCGCTAAAACTTTCCCAAAAGCAGCATATTGGCCATCTAAGTAGGTAGAATCTGCTTGAACAATAAAGAATTGACTACTCGCTGAATTCATATCATTCGCCCGAGCCATCGATACAACCCCTCGTTCATGAGATAACGTATTATTAAATCCATTGGCACTAAATTCTCCAACAATATTTTTAGTACTTCTACCTAAAGAAGACGCATCTCCTGTTTGAATCATAAAATTATTAATTACACGATGAAACAAAACATCATCATAAAATTCTTTAGCCACTAACATTTTAAAATTAGCCACTGTTTTCGGAGCAATAGAAGGATACAATTCCAAAAGAATCCGTCGATCATCTTCTAATTCTATTAAAACTTGATCCGTTTTCTTATCCGTTTCATAATAAGAAATATTTTCAATGTACTCTATATCCTGACTTTCCTTATCACATGCTGTAAGTGTAAATAACAAACAAAACAAAACAACAATTTTTAATTTTTTCATTTTTTTAACTCCTTTGCCATATTTTTTAAATATTTCTTTTCTTCGCTACTTACCCGATAACTATCATTTATTTTACTCATTGTTTTTTGAAAAGTAAATGTATTTAAAGAACTTTTTCGTAAATAAGCTAAAGTTTCCTTTGGAAAAGCAATATAACATTCACATAACAACCAAGCAATAGCCATATCTACATAATATGCATCACTTGAAATTGCATCAATACAAGAAAAAATTTTACATAAATATTTTTTTTCTACATAAAAATTCAAAAAAACAACCAAACCAATCCGAATACGAAATTCTTCCTGACTTGTAAGATATTTTGCAAAATAGAAAAACCACTTTTCTTTATCCTGTAAAACAATTTTTAAACTATTGCAAAAAGAATCACTAATTCCCCAATTATCCACAAAAGGTACATAAGCTTCTAAATATTTTTGAAAACATTCACTATCCTGTAAAAAAGCCAATACGAGTCCATGAATCAAGACTTCTTCATAATATATAAATTCTTTCCATTCTAAAAAAGAAAGTATATTTCCCAGACAAATTTCTTTAGCAATTTTTCTTTGAATGGGTAAAGAGATTCCTAAAATTTCATATTTCGTTGTGACTAATTTCGAATGAAATTCTTTATATTTTTCATTACGTAAAGATTGTAAATAACCAAGATAGTCTTGATACTCATTTAAATTCCATTGTTGTTTTTTTAAATTTATTTTTTTCATATTTCAAGTATAACATATTTTATTGAATAAAAGTCATAAATACAATACATAAAATACCCACAAGTAAAGAAATCACTTTTTTTATATTCATTTTATCTGTTTTTCTGATGACCGAGAAAAGAACAATAACAAATACTTGTAATTTCATAATTAAAGAAATAAATATAGGAGTGGCATGACTATAAGCATACATATTTAAAAGTCCCGTTACAGCATAAATAGTACCAACAAGAAAAATTAGTTTATAAAATTCTTTTTTATCCGTTTTCGTCATTGGTTTTATATGCTTTTTTTCTTTTAAATATAAAACATAAAATAAAGGAATCGCGGCTAAATTATAAATAAGATTGACACCAAGTTCATTCGCTCCTTTACTGATTGCTAATTTAATAAAATAAGGTTCAGAAGCATAAAAAATAGTTGCGGTAATTAAAACAAAAATATTTTTTAAATCAATTTTTTTATTGGTAACTTCTGCTTTCATTTTATTTGTTTCATAAGAAAAGACATAGATAGCCACAAAAAAAATAGCAAATAAAAGCAAAAAAAGAAGCTTTGGTTTCACATATCCTAAAATAATATCACACAGTAAAATTAAAAATAAACTACCTGAATCAATTAAATTGGCTAATCCGATTGGTAAAGTTTGAATCGATTTGGCATAACAAAAATCACCGCCACTCATGGCAAAAGAATAAACAATTAAAACAAAAAAAGAAAAAACAGACATTTCTACATGGCCAAAAAAGCAAAAACAAAGAGCGACAATTCCAGAAATGAAACTCATCCCCAATAAATATTGTAATTCATTATATTTTAACAATACTTTTTCTTCAATTGTATCTCCAATAGAATGTAAAATAACCCATAAAAAAGCCGCTTGTTTTCCTTTCATATGCTATTCACCTCTAGAATTATATCATATTCTATTTTCTTTGACAAAACTTACCAGTTGCATCCATAAATGAATTTGCTATAATGGATATATAAACATTTGTTCGTTGGTGATAATATGGAAAAAGAAAGACATTTTTTATGTATTGATTTAAAAAGTTTTTTTGCTTCATGCGAATGTATTGAAAGAAATTTAGATTCCTTTACAACGCCCCTTGTAGTAGCTAATAAAAATCAAGGAAATGGTGCGATTACCCTAGCCGTTTCTCCTTACTTAAAAAATAAAGGGATAAAAGGTCGTACTCGTTTATATGAAATTCCTAAAAATATCAAATATTTTATTGTCAATCCTCGCATGAAATTATATATGAAAAAATCCAAAGATGTCGTTAGTATTTATTTAGATTTTGTTTCTTATGAAGATTTACATATTTACTCTATTGATGAATGTTTCTTAGATCTTACAAACTATTTAACCTTATATAAAAAAAGTGATTATGAAATTGCTCAAGATATTTTAAATACCATTAAAAAAAAGACAGGATTAACAGCTACCTGTGGGATTGGTCCCAATATGTTACTGGCTAAAGTAGCCATGGATATCGATGCCAAACATCAAAAAAATTGCATTTCAAAATGGACAGAAAAAGAAATTACTGAAAAACTATGGAACATTTCTCCTTTAAGTAAAATGTGGGGGATTGGTCCCCGAATGGAAAAAAGATTAAATCAATTAGGAATTTATTCCGTCAAAGACTTAGCATTATATAATAAAAATAAACTAAAAAATCAATTTGGCATAATGGGATTAGAACTTTGGAATCATGCAAATGGAAAAGATGAATCCAAAATTTCTGATTTTCAAAATATAAAAAAAGACCAATCCATCAGCCATAGTCAAGTTTTATTTAAAGATTATTATGAAGAAAATGCCAAATTAATTATTGCCGAAATGGTAGAAATAGTTACTCGCCGTTTAAGAGAAAAAAATATGGTATCTGCTTGTATTGGATTAGGTATCGGCTATTCTAAAAATGTCGGTGATGGCTTTTTTCATATGACCAAATTAGAAGTAGCCACCGATCATGAAACAATTATTAAAAATACTTGCTTTTTATTATTTGATCGCTTTTATGAAAATTTACCTATTCGTAAAATTACCATTAGTTGTGCCAAATTAAGTAAAAAAATAGGAACTCAATTAAATTTTTTTCAAGAATATGAAGAAATCAAAAAAATAGAAAATATCGATAAAACAATTGATCAATTAAAAATAAAATTTGGCAAAAATAGTATTTTAAAAGCTTCTAGCTTATTAAAAGATTCGACGATTCGAAACAGAAATCAAAAAATTGGAGGGCATCATGAATAATACCGATCGGGGCATCATCAAATGGCAACCATTTAATAGTATTGTAGAAGAAGAAAAACTCATTAAAAAAGTAATTCAAGAAAAAAATAAAATTCAAAAACCATACTTATCCCCCGAACAAATTTTAGAAAATGAAAATAAAATTATTGAAGCTTTCTATGAACAACTATGGATAGAAATTTATTATTTTGAAAATGGTTTTATCAAGAAAACAAAATCTCAAATCAACCAACTCGATGCCGTATTTAAAAAAATTTATTTAAGAAATCAAAAAATATTATTATTTTTTCAAATTATTCAAATCCATATGCTATAATAACTTCCCAGGTGAAAAAGAATGCATATTTACTATTATAAAAAAGATCAATCTTATTATGTTAGAAGTCAAAATGGAAAGTTAGAAAAATATACGGTTTCAAACAATATCGATATGATTTTAGAATTAGAAAACTTAATTCATTATTTCCAGACGCAAAAAGAAAAAGAATGTAACCAATTTCCTGTAAAAGCCATTCAAGAATGGAATTGGAAAGATTTAACAAAAAGCATGGCTATTTTCTTACCGGCGATGAGTCTAAATTATTTAGTACAACCCAAAATGGCAGAAGTCATGATTCTATTACAAGCTTCTATCATAAATATTTTAAATTATATGTACTATCATAAAAAAACAACGATGCAGAATAAAATCATGTATTACAAAGAATTATTAGAAGAACCCATTAAACTATTACAAGAAAAATTGCAATTCATAAAAGAAATAAGTCATTATCAAAAAGAACAAGTTTCTTTAAGCGAGTTTGATCCCTATGCTAAAAAAATAGAGATTATCAACCCTGAAAAAGTAAGAAGTTCCTATGAAACAAACATAAAAATTCAATTAGAAGCCAACTTTAATCCGCAAACATTTTTTTCATTTAATCCAGATGAAACTGAATTATACCAAAACAAACATTTATTAAATGAAATAAAAAAAGCCCAATATAACTATTACTCTACTCAATATTTTGAAATTTTGATCAAATTAAAAAATAAATACTTAACAGACAACGCCAAACGTTTATATTATTTAGCAAATAGCACTACAATGATCTGTATGATTTTGAAAATATACAATCAATCTTCTTTATATAAAATAGATACAGCTACACTACTCACTCTATTCATTAATTTCATTTGTTATGGAAAATATAATGAACAAAAAAAGGAGTTAAAAAACACTCCAAATTTAAAACTAACCTTAAATAAAAATGACTCTCATTAACTTTCACATGTAAAATTTTGACTCGTTAAAGAATTCATATAATCCACATACCAAACATGTAAATGTGAACCATCTTCATCAATCATATTATTCGTAATGGTTTGACTAATCGTTTTCGCTTTATCATCAAATTTAACATTTTCTTCATTTAATGATTGATATCCTTCTTTTGCACCATCATATTCATCTTGTGGATAAGTGGTCTCAGTAGTTTGCTCATACTTTATTAATTCTCCAGTAGCATCAACATATAATTTATATGTCTCTTTATAATTTTCATTCGTTTGTGTACAAATAAACGTATTCTCAGTCTTATTGGATAAACCCTTATCAGCAAAACTATTCTTAATACAAATAACGATAATGATAATCAATAAAAGAACAATAACTCCTATTAATACGTCAATAAGTACATCTTTTTTATTTAATTTACTTTTTGCTTTATTTTTCATATTCAATAATTTCCTCTCTACTATCCTTAATTCTTATTTTTTTCTATGTATGCCAACATGTTTCATAACCACCTTGACAGGTATTAGAACCGGTTGCACAATTGCTCCAAGTAGATGTAGGGCAACTATTGCACGATGCATAAACAGATTTGACACATACACGTTGTTCTTTTGTTGCACAATCACAAAATCCTCCGCCTGCACCGTAATGATAATTACAACCAGTATATTTATAATCTCCTTCTATAAATGTTTTATTAGTTTCTCCACCACCACAACCATGAGTTGTATTTTTTGAAATTACTTCCCAACCATATTCTGTACAAGTTGTGCCACACTCTTTACATTGACCATATTTATATGTTTTAACATAACCGCCTTTACAAGTATTACTACCCGTTAAGCAATCATTCCAGTTACACTTAGAACTTTGACTTTTAACATAAATCGTGTAATTTTGAGAATACGGAGCGGTATTTCCTACTTTATCCGTACAAGTTCCACTCATTGTATTCGTTCCAGCAGAAGTAAATGTAGAACTTTTATCACCACTTGCTACTCCACTATCACTATCACTACAACTAACGGATACTGTTGCACCACTTTCATATCCTGATCCACGGGCATTCCCTGAAACTGAATAATTATACGTAGGAGCCGTTTTATCAACATATACATTTATTTGTTGCGAACAAGTTCTAGTATTTCCAACATTATCTCTGACCGTATAAGAAGGAGCATCTGTTTTTGTTGTTGTTTTATAAGAAAAAGTAGTTTGGCTTGAACTTCCACTCATACTATCTGTTCCTTTTAAAGTAATTGTTCGATCATTTTTTGTCCAACTCGTCGATTCTCCACTATAGCTACATGTTGGGGCATCTTTATCAACGTATACATTAATCGTTTTAGAACATACTCTTGTATTTCCGGCATTATCTTGAATTGTATACGATATGGAATCTGTTTTCTTTGATGTTTTATAAGGAAAAGTAGTTTGACTTGAACTTCCACTCATGGTATCTATTCCTTTTACCGTAATTGTTCGATCATTTTTTGTCCAACTAGTCGATTCCCCACTATAATCACATGTCGGTGCTGTAGCATCTCTTTTGACTGTTGTAGTACATGTCCCTTCATTCCCGGCTTGATCAATAACTACTCCTGTAACAACATAAGATTTGGTATCGGTGGTAAGTTTTTCTGAAGAAATTTTTTTACTTCTTACTCCACTTCCTCCTTCATCTTGAGGGGTTAAAGAGAAACTAACATTACTTGTATACCAATCATTACTCCCTTTCTCTCCTGAAGCAAATATTTCACAAGTTGGTTGTATTTTATCAATTTTACTAACACTGAAGGAAACAGTATTACTTTTATTTCCTACTTTGTCTTTTACACACACATAATACGTTCCATTGTCAAATGTTTGTTCTACTTTTTCTTTACTAGTTGCTTTGTAAGGATTATTCTCACAAATTGGATTACTTCCGATATAATATCCTGCAAGTCCACTTCCGTTTTGATCACTAGCTAATATTACAACATTTTTATTACTATTCGTATAAAT
>CANQDC010000023.1 GCA_947591455.1 uncultured Bacilli bacterium
AAAAATAATATTACAGCAGAATGGGACAATATTAATTGGGGTTTAAAGAATATAAAAAATACAAATTCAGAAACAATACGATGTACTGTAGATTTTAAAGAAAAGACGACATTTAGTGAGAAAGTAAAACCAGGAGATTATGTATCAATGACACCTGTTTTGGATAGTTTTAAGATACCTAAAGAATTAACGGGTGATTTACAGGACCGAACAATAAATCCAAGTGAACTAAATTTATGGCGAGTGTTACAAATAAATTTAGATGGGACAATTGATTTAATAAGTAAATATACTTCGAGTGTAGGGATTATTTTTCGAGGCCAAACAGGTTATAAAAATTATGTGGGAGCACTAAATTTGATAGCGAGTGCTTATACGAATAGTGTATATACAACCGGTTCAAGATGTATAGGATCCGAACATCAAACAGAATTTATTATGAATGATCTTACTGTGGAAAAATCAGGAACTAGTACAACTGCTATTTCTAGCTGGGATTCAAGTACTGAACCCTATGGTGGAGGAAGCGCAATCAACGAATGGGATAAAAAAAATATAGATAAAATATCAGAACTGTATACTTATAAAGTAAATACTACAGAAGAAGTAGCATATTGGTATGGCTTACGATATTATGTCTTTGATAATAATGTAGGTTCTTGGTATGTTCGGGTAATAGCTCGTTCAAATCCTCCCTATAATTTATATAAATCTGATGGGACTGCATTAGATGGCTTTGCTTATATTCGCCCCATTGTAACATTAAAAGCCAATTTAACTACAAAAAGTGGAGATGGAACGGAAGGAAATCCTTGGGCTTTTGAATAAATTTTCTATTTATTTTTCTGAATGAAAAAATAGTAAAAATTGGTTGTAAAAAAGTGTAAATTTTATTTACTTTGTAGATAGGAACAATTATAATAAACGTCACAACTAAAGGGAAGTGGTGGCATGAAAAATACATTACCAGTTATGTTATTAAAAAGCTTGCTTTTACTTCCCAATCAAGAGGTTAAAATTGAATTAAATAACGATTTAAGTAAAAAAATTCTTTGTTTAGCGATTGAAGAATATCGTAGTGAATTAATTGTTTTAACTCCAATTGATCAAATTGAAGAATATCCAGATTTAGAGGATTTGCCTGAAATAGCAGTAGTTGCTAAAGTAAAAAATAAAATAGAACTTCCCAGTGGAAATTATCGGGTGACATTAAGAGGATTATTTCGTGCAAAATTGTGTGATTTTAAAAACGATAAAAAGGAAAAGAATGTTTTAAAATGTAATTATCAAAAATTAGTAATTCCTTCCTTTGATGAAATGGAATCATTAGTAATTCAAAGAAAATTATTAACTTTGTTAGAAAAATATGTAAAAAATGCTGAAGGAGTTTCTAATAGTATTTTAAATTTAGTAAAAGATATTCAAGATTTAAATAAATTGACGGATTTAATTGCCGCTTTTTTACCCATTCCTTTTACTAAAAAATTAGAATATATAAAAGAAATGAATCCCATAACTCGAGGGACAAAATTATTAGAAGATTTAAATTATGAACTAGAAGTAATTAAATTAGATCAAAAACTGGATCAAAAGTTACATCAAGGGTTAGAAGAAAATCAAAAAGAGTTTATTTTAAAAGAAAAACTACGTGAAATAAAGGAAGAACTAGGAGAAAACAATGGCAAAGAAGAAGAAATTATTTTCTATAAAAATAAACTCAAGCAATTAAATATTGCAAATGTAAAAACGATTGAAAAAATTGAAAATGAAATTAAAAAGTTAGAATATACGAGTGAAGCCAATCCAGAAATAGCAAATATCCGGAATTATTTAGATTGGATTTTAGAGCTACCTTGGAATATTTATACGGAAGATGAAATAAATGTAACAACAATTCAAAAAAAATTAAATCAAAATCATTTTGGGATGGAACAAGCAAAAGAAAAAATCGTTGAATTTATTGCGGCGAAAAAAAGAAATCCTCATATTAATAGTCCTATTTTATGTTTAGTTGGACCACCGGGAGTAGGAAAAACAACTTTTGCAAAATCAATTGCGGAAAGTTTAAAAAAGGAATTTTATAAAATTAGTGTGGGTGGTTTAAATGATAGTGCTATCTTAACCGGACACAAAAGAACGTATTTAGGAGCAAGTCCTGGAAAAATAATCGAATCTTTACGGCGTTGTAAATCGAGTAATCCTTTACTATTAATCGATGAAGTAGATAAAATGGTGAAAGATTATAAAGGGGATCCGGCGAGTGTACTATTAGATATTTTAGATCAATCACAAAATAAAGAATTTATTGATCATTATATTGAAGAACCATTTGATTTGTCTAATGTATTTTTTCTTTTAACAGCCAATTATATTCAAGATATTCCATATGAATTATATGATCGTTTAGAAATTATAGAATTATCTAGTTATACTACGTTAGAAAAAATAGCGATTGCTAAAAAATACTTGTTGCCAAAAATATATAAAGAACATAATATTTTAAGTAAAGAAATTTGTTTTACGGATGGCATTTTAAAAGAAATTATTATAAATTATACGGATGAAGCGGGCGTACGTGATTTACAAAGAATATTAACGACGATTATTCGAAAATTAATTGTTACGAACAAAACAGCGAATATAAAAATTGATTCTGCGAAAATCCTGCAATTTTTAGGACCTCAAAAATATAGTTTTATCAATAATTTAGCGGTAGAAGTTCCAGGATGTGTAAATGGCCTTGGGGTTTTATCAACAGGAGGAATTGTATTACCTATTGAAATGGTATATTATGAAGGAAATGGTCAAGTAAAAATAACGGGTATGATTGAAAAAATAATGGCTGAAAGTATCGATGTTGCTTTAAGTTATGTAAAGAAAAATAAAGATCAGTTTCACATAAATGATTATTACTTTAAAACGAAAGATTTGCATATTCATGTATTAGATGGGGCGTTAAAAAAAGATGGCCCCAGTGCCGGAGTGGCTTTAACAGCAGCAATAATTAGTTTAACAACCAATAAAATCATATCAAATAAGGTAGCGTTAAGTGGCGAAATCACTTTAAATGGCTTTGTTAAAAAAGTAGGTGGTATAAAAGAAAAATTAGTGGGAGCGTACAATAATGGAATAAAAACAGTCTTTATTCCTAAAGAAAACCATAATGATTTAGAGTTAGTACCGAAAGAAGTAATCCAAAAATTAACCATTATTGAAGTGGTGCAATTCGAGGAAATATATAATTATTTGTTTTTAGAAAAATAAAGTTTCATAAAATAAAAAAACATTCATATACTTGCAATAAGAAAGGATGGTTTGGATTTTATGAAAAGTATTGTACCGTATACAAAAGAAATCGCTTTTTCCAGTAAAATAGCAGAAATATGTAGTATTTCCTTAGAACATGAATTAAATGTAAGTAATCAAGAAATCAATGGTAATTTTATCATCACAGGAGAATATAAATCTCATGAAGTTAGTGTAAACAAAGAAAATTTTTCTTATAAATTACCTTTTTCAGTGGAAGTAACAGATTCAATTGTTAAAGATTCGTTAGAATTTGAAATAACTGATTTTACTTATGAAATTCAAAATGAAAATATCTTAAAAGTAAATATTGAATTTTCTGTAAGTGCACAAGAAGAAGAAAAAACGCTTGACGATAAAATTGAAGAACCTTTAGATCGAGAAGAAATGATGGAAGAGGTAAATACATTATTTTTAGACGAAGGTTTAGAAGAAAAAGAAGAACCCCTAAAAAATGAAGGAAAAGAAATGGAAAAACAAGAAGAACGAATTGATGCAGAAAGTGCCAATTTGATTTTAGATTCCGCCAGTAACAAAGAAGATGAATATATGACTTATTTTATTCATTTAGTAAAGCAAGGGGATACCATTGAATCAATATGTAGTGAGTATCAAACAGATGTAATGACATTAAAAAATTATAATGTTATGGAAACATTAAATGTAGGCGATAAAATTATTATTCCTAAAATAGATGAATAAATCATTAGAAGTCTTAAAACAAATTTATAAACCTTATCGTTATACAATCCAAGGACATATTGTGATTTTGTCGACGACTTCTGGAGATTTAGTAGTCAAACAAAAAAGTGAGAATCAAAATGTAAGAGCTTTATACTCTTATTTAAATAGTAGAAGTTTTACAAATTTTCCTCCTTTAGTAGATGAATCCCGAAGTGATGTAAATGTCTATGAATACATTGAAGGCATTTCGATGCCGCAAGAACAAAAATCATTAGATATGATTGATTTAATAAGTGGCTTACATAATAAAACAACTTTTTATCGTCCTGTTACGGAAGATACCTTTAAAGAAATATATGATCATATAAAACAGAATATTGACTATTTAAAAAATTATTATAATCAATTATATGAAGAAACAAAAAAAGAAATTTATATGGCCCCCAGTCATTATCTTTTTATGAGAAATGCTTATAAAATCTTTGCTTCTTTAGATTTTTGTCAAAAAGAATTAGACGAATGGTTTTTTATTGTAAAAGAAGAAAGAAAAAAAAGAGTTAGTTTAATACATAATCATTTAGAATTAGATCATTTTATCAAAAGTGATAAAGATTATTTAATTAGTTGGGAAAAGTCACGGATTGATTCCCCAGTAATGGACTTAGTAGAATTTTATAAAAATTCCTATTTTCAAGTAAACTTTGAAGTATTGTTATCACGTTATTTAGAAAAAGTAAAATTAAGTGAAGATGAAAAAAAATTATTTTTTCTTTTAATCTCTTTACCTAAAAAAATTGAGTTTTCCACTGATGAATTTCATTCTTGTAAAAATGTTCGAGAAGCTTTAGATTATTTATTTATGACGGAACAATTAGTGCGGCCATACTACACGATAGAGCAAGAAAACTAAAATAAATAATTCTAATAGTAAAACAAAAATATTAAATCGTAAAGGTAATATTAAAGTAATAATTAATTGATAAAATAATAAAATACAAATGGCGAAAATAGCCAGTATGGTAAAAAATCCTCCTCCTCGATTGGGAGGGGGACAACAAGGACCTTTATTAAACATATAATCACCTGGTTTATTATATGTTTTTTTTTGGCATTCGTGTAATTTCTCTTGCTTTACAAAAAGAAATCTCTCACTTATAATGAAAATAGGTGAATGAAAATATGAAAGGAAAAAAAGGGTTTATTTTTATTGAAACATTAGTCGTTGTGGCTGTTTTAACACTTTCTTTATTATATACTTATGCAACATATAATACAGCTGTAATTAAAGAAAAAACACGTCTTCGTTATGATGATGCAGCCTTTATGTATCGAACCTATTATATAGCAAAATATTTTCATGATTTTCGTTTGGATATGGTGGCAAATAATTTAGATGCTTCTAAGACTTCCAAGTGGATTACGGGTTTTAATTGCTCCAATGAAAGTATTTTTGTAAATGCCGAAGTGGAAAAGAGTTTTTGTGAAAGCCTTCTTTCAAATTTTCATGTAAATAATATTTATCTAACTTTTAATGATTTAAGTTTTGTCCAAGATTGTACGGATCAAAAAACGGGTAAATGTGTCCTATTGCAACAAGTAAGAGATGATGCAGCGAATTATTTAAAAACCATAGGTGGAAAAAATATTCCTGGTTATCGAATTATTGTTGAATATAAAGAAAGTAAAGAGGGGAATACCTGTAGTAACAATTGTGTATACTACTATTCGTCTCTTAATGTGGGGGAATTTTAAATGAATAAAAAAGGTATTACTTTAATCGAATTAATCATTAGCATTTCACTCATTTCAATTGTTGTTATTTTTCTTTTTCGCTTATTTGTGGATGTTCGTTATAATGATGAAAAGGTAGATTATTCCCGCAACAATCAACAAGCACGTGCCCTAATTATAAAAGCCATCCAAGAGGATCTTTTAGATGAGGAGAATCCTTTGACGGGATTAAATACATCAGGAAGTACATCAAGTACTTTAAAAGTAAATTTAGTTTTTAAAAGTGGCACAGCTCAAATGGTTGTAACGAGTAAATCGTTTTCTTATACAAATACTGATAGAGAAACGGAAAAATGGTCATTAAAGGATGATAATGTCACGTATCAAATAACCAGTATTCCTTATAAAAAAAATTGGAATCCTATAGATGATAATTTCTTTTTTATATGGTTTCGTATTCCCGTTAAAATAAGTGGAAAAACGGAAAATGCTATTGATGATATCGATTTTTCTTATATTGGTAAAAAATCAGAAGCCAATACAACTGATTTTCCAAGTGGAACACGTTTAAATTAATAGTGTGAGTCCCCATAGAAGAACTGCTAAAGCGACATGCATACATCTAGCTTTCCAAAAATACGTATAAGGAATATTTTCTTCCAGAATAATATTTTTTATTTGACTATGAATACTTAATCCTCCAAAAGAAAGAAAAAGGATAGCGAAAAATTGTTTTAGAATCAAATTAATTTCTAATGTATTTAATTTCACTAGACCCCCTGTAACTTCTAAAAAGCCATTGATGAAACAATTCACTTGGCTATTTTTAATAAACAAATGAAACCCTTCACAAAGAATAAAATAAAAAATCATGGTTCCTAATATTTGAATCAGTGTTTGAAAAGCATGAGGAATGCTACTAGATAGTACTTTAGAAATACCCTGAGGCATTTCTAAGGAAGAGAGTTCGATATTTTGATAAGGATAATTTCTTTTAAAAAAAGCCAAAAATACATTTACACTATACACAATAGCTATAAGGCGAAACACTAATTTAGAATCTTGTAAGAGGGTGGTTAACATGGCATATAAAAATAAGGGATTTAAAAAGAAGGAATAAGATAATATAATCCCTGCATCTTTTGGATGTAAGTGTTTATTTTTTACTAAATTGGCAACGATATAAGCATTGGTGGGTGTTCCCGAAAAAAGGGACATACAAAATATATAAGTAGCAGCATTAGAAAAATGAAAAAGATGATAAAAAATTTTTTCAAACCAACGATTTAAATAAAACATAAAATTATATTCAATTAAAATATCATTGATTAAAAACATCGGAAATAAATTAGGAAAAACGGATTGAAAAAAGATTTGACAACCATGAAGAATACAATTCTTAAAAAGTACATTATTTTTAAAAATTAGGACAACAAAAAGTAAAGTAATAAGAAGATAAATATCATTTTTAAAAAACTTTTTCATATTCGCTCTTTCTTTTGATATAATTATTTAGGTGAAGCACATGTTTAATAAATTATATGAATGGATAAAAAAAATCATAAGAGAAAATTATAAATTTTTAATCGCTGTATGTTTATTATTACTCTTTTTCTTTACAGAACTTCCTTTTGTTATTTATCGCCCTGGAGGGACGATTGACTTAAATGATCGAGTCATTATTGAGGATAAATACGAGCAAAAAGGAACTCTTTCCATGGCCTATGTGTCCATGATGAAAGGAAATATTCCCTTCGTTTTACTTTCTTTTTTAATTCCTAATTGGGATTTAGAAAAAACATCTGCAATCACTTTAGAAAATGAAGATGTCGATGATACGATTAAAAGAGATCGTTTATTTTTAGAAGAAGGATTAGATAATGCTGTATTTGCTGCTTATAAATCAGCACACAAAGAAATTAATATCAAAGCGACTCACCAAGTCATTACCTATATCACGAAAGAAGCTCAAACAGATTTAAAAGTAGGAGATACGATTTTACAAGTCAATAATGAATCTTTTTCTTCTTTAGAAGAATTACAAAAATATATCAATTCCTTAGATAAAGACCAAACAGTATCTTTTCAAGTAGTAAGAGAAGAGAAAACAATAAATTGTAGTGCTAAAATTTATGAAATCGAAGGCGAACAAAAAGTAGGCATTTCCATTATTAATAAATACGAATATGAAGCAAACCCTGCTATAGAAATTAAATCTAAAGAAAGCGAATCGGGAAGTAGTGGAGGATTTATGACTGCTTTATCGATTTATAATGCTTTAACAGAAGAAGATATTACAAAAGGAAAAAATATTGTTGGAACAGGAACAATTGATAGTGAAGGAAATGTTGGAGAAATTGGGGGTGTAAAATATAAACTATTAGGAGCCAAAAAAAAGAAAGCCGATATATTTTTATGCCCCAAAGAAAATTATGAAGAAGCTTTAAAAGTAAAAGAGGAAAATAAATTAGATATTGAAATTATAGGAATTTCTACTTTAGAAGAGGCCATTCAAACTTTAAATACAAAATAATAAAATTAAGGGCTTTTCAAATCATTAAATTTATTTTATAATAAATACTGTAGGATAGAAATAATAAGGTGATAATATGAGATTAAAATATAGAATACCTTTAATGATTATTGCAATTATGTTAGTCATTACTGTCTTTATTGGAAGTAGTTATTCATTATGGAAAGTTACGGATACTCAAACAACTGCAAATGTAATTAAAACTGGCTGTTTTGAAATTTCTTTTCAAGAGGAATCCGCTTCAATTAATTTAACCAATACATATCCAATGCCAGATGCAAAAGGCTTAAAAACCGTCCCTTATATTTTTACTTTAACTAATACTTGTGATATTGATGCTAACTATACTGTTTACTTAAATGTTTTAAGTGATAAAACAAGAGAAGGAAGCACCCCTTTAGCAGATACTTATATAAAATATTCTTTAGCTGAAGAAAAAGCTTCATTAGCGGTGGCCAATTCTTTAGAATCTGCTAAATTATCGGAAGCAACAAACAATTCAACGGATTTAGGTAATTTTACTTATGAAAATAATAAATCGATTACAACATCTTATGCTTTAAAAACAGGATCTTTAAAAGGCAGAACTGGTGATTCTCCAACAGGTGATTCTGTTACTTATAACTTGCGTTTATGGATTGATGATACAGCAACAAAAGATATCGCTGGTCAAACTTTTGAAGCAGCCATTTCAACTGTGGCGACAACAAAACCAAATACACCAGCTTCATAAATTAGGGTTAACCTAATTTTTTATTTGACTATTTTTATTGTACAAGATATAATAGGCTAGCTTGTAAGAAAAGAGGGTGAATGATGAAAAAGGAAGATTTAATTCAATTAAAAGAAAAATTACAAAAAATGGCGAAAAAATCAGCGATGGGTCTTGCTATAGCAAGTTCTCTTACTTTAAGTGCATGTAATGAAAAGGAACCTTCTTCAATAAAAGAAGAGAAGAAAGAAGAGTCAGTAACTTTTCATAAAGAGGATTTATCTGTATTAGTAGAAAATGATAAAGAGGGGAATCCTACCTATAATTTTATATATCCAATAGAGCATCAACAATTTCCTGTAAAAGAGTATAGTATTGTAAAAGTTCATTATAAATATATTACTCATGAAGATACAATTGTTAATGAACAATATATATTTGATGAAAATCAAGTTGGTTTTCCTTCTATTCCAATGATTGGATCAGGATCAGCAACTTATGATGGAAATTGGCTCGATGAATATTTTATCCCTGATGCGACGGTGCCTTATGTCATTTTAAATTTTGATAATTTTGCTAATTCAATGCATTTAAAACAACAAGAAACATATACCTTAGAAGAATTTAAGACAATGGAAAATAGTTTAAATTCTTCAGAAGATTTATATGCCGAAAGAAAGCAATCAAATTATGCGATTGATCAGTTATTTGTAGTAGAATCAAATGGGTATTACACCATTTATAGTAAAAGCTTTGGAGTCGGTTATATTGATTGTCCAAATAAAAAATATCCTCAACAATTTAAAATGTATGAATATTTTTATAGTCTTACAAATCCTCAAAATGGGATCAAAATTTTATGCAAAGATACTCATTTAGCGGATTCTTTAGCTATTGAAAAGAATCAAGAAGGTACTTTAGAAGCAATAACTTCATTAAATACTGAGTATGCAAGTACAGAAGGTACGGTCTATAATGATATAACTTCTTTTTTACCAGAAGAATTTTACCAAAAGAAAGAGTTATCTTATTTAGAAATTGAAGAGTTAGAAGCAAATCTAAATTTAAGTATTATTCGGAATCGCTAAAAGACATTTAGTTGACAACAAGTTTTTGCTTGTTGTTTTTTTTTATGTTACAATGGATTAGGTGATAAGATGACAAAATATGATGCATCGTCGATTAAAATATTAGAAGGATTAGAAGCAGTAAGAAAGCGTCCTGGTATGTATATTGGTTCCACAGATAAAAGAGGATTACATCATTTAGTTTGGGAAATTGTGGATAATGGTATTGATGAAATTATTAATGGCTATGGAGATACAATTAAAATTACTTTAAATCCTGATGAATCCATTACCATTAGTGATAATGGCCGTGGTGTACCGATTGGAATGCATGCTAGTGGCAAATCAACTCCGGAAGTTATATATACCGTTTTGCATGCCGGGGGGAAATTTGAAACCGATGGCTATAAAGTCAGTGGTGGGTTACATGGTGTGGGAGCCAGTGTTGTAAATGCTCTATCCAAAAAGATGGATGTAACCATTTATAATGAAGGAAAAATTAGTAATATTCGTTTTTGTGATGGAGGACATGTTGAAAGTCCTTTAAAAACAATTGGTACAACCAAAAAAACAGGAACAACGGTAACCTTCTTACCTGATTATGAGATGTTTAAAAATGCATCTTTTTCGTATACAACAATTGTTGAAAGAATGCAAGAAAGTGCCTTTTTACTTCCTAATTTAACCGTTGAAATTGAAGATGTAGCTGATAAAAAAGAAGCCAAATTCCATTATGAAAATGGATTAGTTAGTTTTGTTGAATATATTAATGAAAATAAAAAAGTATTACATAAAGTCATTCATTTTAATGGAACGAAAAATGATATTGAAGTAAATATTGCGATGCAATATAGTGAATCTTATAATGAAAATATTATGAGTTTTGTAAATAACGTAAAGACAAGTGATGGGGGAACTCATGAAGTAGGATTTAAAACTGGAATTACAAAAGCATTTAACGATTATGCCAAAGCGAATAATTTAATTAAAGGCAAAGATGGCAATTTAGATGGTAGCGATGTCAGAGAAGGATTAAGTGCCGTAATTAGTTTAAAAATTCCTGAAAAGTTATTACAATTTGAAGGACAAACTAAAGGAAAATTAGGAACGCCTGAAGCTCGTAGTATTACAGAATCCATAACGTATGAAAGTTTAAAATTCTTTTTAGAAGAAAATAAAGAAGTAGCTTTAACGATTTTAGAAAAAGCCCTAAAAAGTAAAGTAGCTCGTGAAGCGGCTAGAAAAGCTCGTGAAGCGGCTCGTAAGGGAACTGGTAAAAATAATAAAGAACGTATTTTAAATGAAAAATTAGCAAAAGCAACAGGAAAAGATGCCACTAAAAAAGAATTGTTTTTAGTCGAAGGAGATAGTGCAGGGGGTAGTGCAAAATTGTTTCGTAATCGCGAAACCCAAGCCATTATGCCTTTGCGTGGAAAAGTATTAAATTGTGAAAAAGCCAGTACGCATGATATTGAATCCAATGCAGAATTAAAACAAATAGAATATGCCATCGGAGCGGGTCTAGGAGCAGAATTTGATGTTCATGAATCCAATTATGGCAAAGTAATTATTATGACCGATGCCGATGTCGATGGATCGCATATTCAAATTTTATTGATTACTTTCTTCTACCGTTTCATGCGTCCTTTAATTGAAGAAGGCATGCTTTATATTGCTACACCTCCTTTATATTCCGTTCAAGTAGGGAATAAAGAAAAAGAATACATTGCAACAGATGAAGAGTTAGCAGAAAGAAAAAAAACCTTAAAAGGAAATTATAAAATTCAACGTTTTAAAGGACTTGGCGAAATGAACGCTGATGAATTATATGAAACAACGATGGATCCTAAAAATAGAAGATTATTTCGGGTCAACTTAACTGATGCTGCTGTCGCTGAAAAAAGAATTCATCTTTTAATGGGAGATCAAGTGGAACCTCGAAAAGAATGGATTAACGAAAACGTTGACTTTACTTTAGAAGACGATTTTAGAAAATAAGAAAGAGGGTGAAAAAAGTGCCAAAGAAGAATGAAACGCAACAAATTATTGAAAAAATATACGACTATAGTTTAGAAGAATTAATGGAAACTGGTTTTGGACGCTATTCTAAGGAAATCATTCAAGAACGAGCACTACCAGATGTAAGAGACGGTTTAAAACCAGTTCAAAGAAGAATATTATATTGCATGTATGCCTCTGGCTTTAAACATGATAAACCTTATCGAAAAAGTGCCCGAGCGGTTGGGGAAATCATGGGAAAATTTCATCCTCATGGGGATTCTTCGATTTATGATGCAATGATCCGTATGAGTCAAGATTGGAAGATGCGTGAATGTTTTATTGATGTGCATGGAAATAATGGCTCTATTGATGGGGATGGCCCTGCCGCCATGCGTTATACGGAATCTAGACTTTCAAAAATTGCCGAAGAAATGTTATCTTCTATCAATAAAAATACGGTAGAAATGACGTATAATTTTGATGATGAGGAATTAGAACCAACCGTATTACCGGCTGCTTTTCCTAATTTGTTAGTAAATGGATCAACAGGAATTAGTGCTGGGTATGCTACCAATATTCCTACCCATAATTTAAGTGAAGTGATTGATGCCACAATTAAACGCATCGAATCTCCGAATTGTCATTTAGATACCATTATGGAAATTATGCCAGGACCTGATTTTCCAACCGGGGGAGTAATCGAAGGAAAAAATGGTTTGATTGATGCCTATACCAAAGGAAAAGGAAAAGTTGTTTTAAAAGCCGATTGTGAAATTGTAGCAAGTGGCAGTAAAAAACAAATTATTGTCCATTCTATTCCATATGAAGTAGTCAAAGAACAATTAATTAAGAAAATTAACGAAATAAAAATCGATAAAAAAATAGAAGGCATAAATGATGTCATCGATGAATCCGATCATGATCATATGGCACGTATAGTAATCGATTTAAAAAGTGGAGCCAATGCCGATTTAATTTTAAACTATTTATATAAAAATACAGATTTACAAGTAAATTATAACTTTAATATGGTGGCGATTGTAAAACGTCGTCCAAGGCTAGTAGGAATATTAGAAATTTTAGATGCTTTTATTCTCCATCAAAAAGAAGTAATTACCAGAAGAACACAATTTGACTTAGCCCATGCCAAAGCCAGATATCACATATTAGAAGGTTTAGTGAAAGCCATTGGCATTTTAGATGAAGTCATAAAAGTAATTCGGGCTAGTAAAAATAAGCCAGATGCTATTGATAATTTAGTAAAAGAATTTGCATTCACGTATGAACAAGCGAAAGCCATTGTAGAATTACAATTGTATCGTTTAACCAATACAGATATTTTAGAGCTAGAAGAAGAAATGCGAGCTTTAGAGAAAAATATTCATATTTGGACGCAAATTTTAGCGAATGAAGAAGCCTTAAAACATGTAATGAAAACAGAATTGAAAATCATCAAGAAAGAATATGGCAATCCAAGAAGAACCAAAATAAAAGATGAAATTACGGAAATTAAATTGGATATGATGGATATGATTCCTAAAGAAAATGTAGTTGTAGTAATTACCAAAGAAGGATATATAAAACGCGTAAGTCAAAAAAGTTATGCTTCTCGTGGGGAGGATGATACAACGTTAAAACCTGGTGATTTTATTCTTGGGTTATATGAATTAACGACTCAAGATACCATTTTAGTATTCACCAATTTAGGAAATTATCTTTATATTCCAGTGCATAGAATTCCAGAAGCCAAATGGAAAGAATTAGGAAAACACTTAAACAATATTGTTTCTATGAGTGAAAATGAAGAAGTAATTATGGCTACTGTTATGGATCATGAAAAACAAGATATTATTACCGTTACGAAACAAGGTATGGTAAAAAGAAGCAACTTAAAAGACTATGAAGTTATGCGTTTTTCAAAACCATTGGCAGCGATAAAATTAAAAGAAGAAGATCGAGTGGTAGATGTCTTATTTGCGGTAAAAGATATCGCTTTATTTACCAAACATGGCTATTGTGTTCGGTTTAATAAAGAAGAAATTCCTCTTACTGGAGTAAAATCAAGTGGGGTAAAAGGCATCAATTTAAAAGAAGATGAAGTAGTAAGTGCCGTTGCAATAAATGAAGAGGTGTATATTGATTTATTTACCAACCAAAAAACGGCGAAAAGAATTAAAGAAAGTGAAATAGAAAACACAGGAAGAGCCAAACGAGGAATCAGCGTGATCAAAAAAGTAAAATCAGTTTCCTATGAACTAATAAAAGTGCTTGCTCTTTCAGCTCGAGATATTCTTTTAATAAAATCAGACAGTGAAATTAAAAAAATCAAAAATAGTGATATATCGATCATGGATTTAGCAAGTACCGGATCTAATATTACGAAACATAAAATCGATGCTATAGCCAAACAATGTGAAGTAGAATCCTTTTTAAACCTCTCAATAAAAGAGAAAAATCCGAAAGAGGAAACTTCAAAAATAAAAGAAATGACGATCGACGATTTTATTGATGATTTTAAAATATAATGTTTAAAAAAATCACTTATTTGCATATAGTTAAATAGGTGATTTTTTATGGCAAAAAAAGAGGAATTTAAATTATTTGCAGCTAAGCACCCTGAATTTATCAAATATGTGCGCAGTGGAAAAACAACTTGGCAAAATTTATTTGAAATTTATGACATTTATGGAGAACAAGAAGACGCATGGAGTAATTATTTAGAAAATACTTCGACAAGTAAAAGTACAGATGCTGGTTTTAAAAGTTTTACAGATAAACTAAAAAATATGGATTTTAATTCCATCCAAGAGCATATCAATACCGCCCAAAAAGCCTTAGGGATTGTTCAAGAATTAACAACGAAAGGATCTGCGTCCGCAGGGGCAACAGCAGCAACGACGGTAGAACCACGTCCTATTAACAAAATATTTGAGGATTAAAAAATGAACCTAAGTATTCAAAAAAAAATCGAAGAAACCCCCAAAATGGCTGAATTATTAAAAGAAAACTCGTATTGGTTTAAACAATTAAATCGCCAGGAAGAAAGTTATCAAGAGTTTACAAAGTTTATTAAAGACAAATATCGTCTTCGTATGA
>CANQDC010000024.1 GCA_947591455.1 uncultured Bacilli bacterium
AGAGTTAGGAGGGTATTTCTTATTTTTTTATTTTCTTTATATCTTTCTATTTTCATTTCTTTCCTCCTATTTTATATTTCCATTATAGTTTATTTATTTCCTGATTTCAATCTAAAAAAATAAACGACTTACTCGTTTATTATTATTCGATATGGATTTGTCTTTTCTCCTGTTCCTCCAGCATATTTTACTTGATATTTTAAGTAAAATGAGGGATAAACCTGAACCATATCTGTAGCTGTCCAAACATTAATACCTCCAATATGAATACCACTTGAAGTAAAAGCTTCCTTTTCTATTACACAAGCATTAGCACCTGAAGTCTTATTTTGTAGCCATATAGTTCCTGTTAAATTATATAAATAATTGGTTTGACTACAGTTCAAATAATCATCATACATTTGATTCAGATTCCGCTTCAAACATTCGCTACGCTCTTTAATTTCATTACCACTTGTAGCATAACCATAATCACTAGCATACATTAAGCCAACATTAGTTATAATATTTGTTGTTTTAGATCTTTCAGACTTATAAGTTTCATTGACTGGTAATACACAATTAGAAGTATCTATGTACCACTTAGCAAGATCGATATATTGGTGATAATCCATTATCTCAGTCCAATAAGTTCCATTTAATATTTCAGTATTTAATGTGCTTATTGTCCAATCAGTACTTTTATTATTCCAACTTCCAGTCCATGAATATCTTCCGTAATTTATATACTTTACAAGCTTTAAACGATTTTCATATGGGCCACTCTCACTAGACTGAGTTGGTATGACTCCAATTATTCGATATAACTCACTATCATCACAAATTCCATCACTTTCTAAACATACATAGTTATTTGGATCTGCTCCAACGAACCGATAATCAGTTAAGGCTTCTGTTTGAACTGTTTCTTCATGCTCCTCTTTTACGATACTTTCATCATATCCTGATTTTGCTATTAAATAATTCGATAATGTTACCGTAAAATCTATATTACATTTTATTTTGCTTACATGCTTTTTATTTCCTGTTATTTTTAAGCTCCAATTTTCTATATCCCATTCGGCTTCTACTTCATCATCACAGGTTACACTTTGTACTTCATAACCATCTTCTTTTACAGGGAATGCATCTTTACTTCGTTCTTGATTAATTGTATAAGCAAGAGTAATATCACTCGTTGAAAATTCAGGGATGGTTCCTTTAATAACACTATAACTTTTTTCTTCTTTATAATAAGCATGGGTTTTATAAAAAGTAATTCCAATAACTAAAAGAAGAAGCACGATACCAAAAATTAAAAAGATTCTTTTATAGGTTTGATTATTTTTATATTTTTGTAATTTCATGATACACCTAGTTTCTTTATAGTTATATTTTAACTTTATAAATTGATTATAGGCAAAATATAACTATATGTCAATAGTTAAAATTTAACTATTATAAAATTTAAATTAGGTGAAAACATGAATAGATTAAAAGAATTAAGAGAAGATAATGACTTATACCAAAAAGATTTAGCAAAAATTTTAAAAATAGACCAATCAAATTATAGTAAATATGAACTGGAGAAAATTAATATTCCTATTGATACTTTAAAAAAATTGGCTGATTTTTATCAGACTAGTACAGATTATTTATTGTATCGTACTGATATAAAAAAACCATATGCGAAAAGTATAATGGAAGATGAGCAAAAATAAAAAGACCGTTTTGGTCTTTTTATTTGATGATTGATTCTAAGGCTAGTGTGATAGATTCATTTAATGATGTTTCTCTTTCTTCTTGACTCATAAAGTTATCATTAAATTTACTATCTACAACCGTTAAGATACAAGAAGCTTGTTTATCAAAGGAATTAGCAATATGAAATAAAGCAAAAGCTTCCATTTCTTCAGCAATAATTTTAATATGCTTTGGAACACGTGCTAAAACATGTTCATTATCGCTATAAAATCCGAATTGTTCTGTACTCATAACTGTTCCTTTATGAATATTTATATTTAATTCAGCTGCTGTATTTACAATACTTTCATTTAGCGGTTTACTAGGATAAACTAAGTGCGTTGGATCTCCATTATAAGAATAAGCAAAATTGCCTTCATTATAGGCACTATCCGCAACAATGATATCCGGAACATCTAATTCAGGGATTAATCCTCCACAAGTACCCACACGTATGATCTTTTCTACTCCAAAAAAGTAAAATAATTCAAAGGCATAAATACTCATACTAGGCATACCCATACCTGAACCCATAACAGTTACGCGTGTGTCTTTATAAAATCCTGTAAAAATAAACATATTTCTTGTATCACTAACAAGTTTCGCATCACTTAAAAAGTTTTCAGCAATATATTTAGCCCGCAAAGGATCTCCTGGCATGACCACGATTGGTGAAATTTCTTCTTTTGTACATTCAATATGGGCAGGTTTTATATGCTCTAAAACTTTTGGTGCCTTCACAATAATCACTCCTTATTATTCTATTTTTACTATACCACGAAAAAAACAAAGTATTAATAAATTTACTTTGTTTTTACTATTGTTTACTAAATTTTACACTCTTTTATTTTACTTATTATTGACTTTATTTCATTAGGAGTTTCGGAAAAAAATTCAAGTCGAAAATGGTTAATCCCCATTTTATGGTATTCAGCAATCTCCTGTAAACGATTGATTGGTTGGTGATAAAGGATATGTGTTAAATGGTTTTCTTTGCTATTACTTACAATAGGATAACGTTTTTGATTTCGATCTTGTAAATAATACTGTTTGTTGTTTTGACATACCGAACAAACCGAATTTTTATTAACTAACATATGTAAAGGACAATATTTCATAATCATAACTTCTGGCCTACCATATAAATAAACTTCTAGTTTCCTTGTATTTTCAAAATCAGAAACAAGTGAACGAATATCTTCTAATTTATTTTCAATGGATAAAGTAATTCTCTCTACATTCATTTTATTTAAAAAACGAACACTCTCTTGATTGACTACGTGAAAAGGGTAATCGGTAACAATTGTATTGGTATTATGATATTTGTAAAGAGAACCAGTTTCTTCAATGACTAAGTTTTCTTTTTTTAGGGGTGGAAAATTATTTTTTACTCTTTCTAATCTTAAAAACAAGTTGCCTCTTTTTTTATATTTTTGGTATAAATAAAAATTGGAAACAATAATTGAATCTAGATTTAGTTCTAAACAAGTTTTTAATTGTTCTTCGTTATACACCAAAGCATGTAGAGCTATTTTTTGATTTATTTCTTCCCGCTTTTTTTCTTTCGGAATGCTTACTTTTTGTTCTACAAATTTATGAGGAATACGATTTTTTCTTTTATCGATTAGTTCATTAATTAATGTTCTTCTTAAATTTTTTACTTCACTCATAGCAATAAAGGCATTTAGATCAATAGTTATATTTATATTTTCTACTTCAAAAGGGGTATTTTTTAAAGCAGTTATTTTTTCTGTTAAAATTTCTTTACGAACTGCTACTTTTTTGGCTTGCTCACAAATACTACCATACCCTTGCACCGTAAATTCGCCATCAGAAAAGGTTAAGGAAAATTTTTGGCCAATTTTTAAAATTGCTGTACAATTTATTTTGACATATCGATTCGGTAATTTTTTTAGATGTTCTTGCAAAGAAAAATCAATTGTTTTTACTACTGTATCTTTTTCTTTTAACCCTATTTTATTATCAATTTGCACCATTTCATTTTTATGAGCTTTTTTTATTAGTAATCCTTTTTCATTATACAAGTAATTCACAATCATACCTTTATCACTTTTTAAAAAACGAATCCCGTCTTCTTGGTGTAAATCTTCTGACAATTGGATCTTTATTTTATTTTTATCTACACTGACTACTTTTCCAAGAGGTATCCCTTGATGATTTGGAGAGGTGATATTCATGAAATCAGAATCTGTAGCTTGAAATAAATGTCCAGTGGTAAAACCACGATTGTAAAGTACTTTTAAGTTTTTGATCTCTTCTTCCTTAAGCCGAATAGCGTTCTTTTGTTGATATTGATCTATTAATGAACGATATACTCTTGTGACATACCCAACATAAGAAGCACTTTTCATTCGACCTTCTATCTTTAAGGATGAAACATTGGATTGCATAATTTTTGTAAATTCACTGACCGTACATAATTCTTTAGGGCTTAATAAATACTTTCCAGAGGTTTCTATTCTTTTATTTTCTTCAAAAAGGGAAAATGGTAAACGACAAACACCTGCACAACGGCCACAATTTCCACTACGATCGAAAAGTAAACTGCTAAATAAACATTCTCCTGAATAAGAAATACACAACGCTCCATGTATGAAAATTTCTAATTCTACATTGGTTTTAAAAGAGTTGATTTCTTTTAGTGATAATTCCCTTGCCAAAACTGCTCTTTTGATCCCCATTTTTTCATATAATTTCAATTGTTCCAGATTATGGGTATGCATTTGGGTAGAAGCATGAATTTCTAAATTAGGAAATGTTTCTCGAACCTTTTTTATTAGCCCTAAATCTTGTAAAATAATAGCATCTACATTATTTTGATGTAAAAAACGAATATACTCGATACATTCTGTCATTTCCGATTGATAAATGATGGTATTGATCGTTACATAGATTTTTACTCCATATAAATGACAAAATTTGATTGCTTCAACTAGTTGTAGTTCAGTAAAATTTTCAGCATAGGCACGAGCACCAAATTTTTTTCCACTCAAATAAACGGCATCACAACCATTAAAAATAGCGCTATATAAGCTTTCTACATTCCCAACGGGACTTAATAATTCCTTTTTCATAAAGACCAACCCTTTATTTATTTTCCAAGCCGTTCTTGTTTACGTTTTAAAATGCATATACTTTCCACGTGATAAGTATAACTGAACATGTCTAATAAGTAATACTCTTCGATCGTATATTTTTGTTTTAGGAATTTGATATCTCTTACCAAGGTCATGGGATCACAGGAAATATAAATAATTTGTTTGGCATGACTGTTCAAAAGAATGGGCAAAGAACTTTTATCCAAACCTTTTCTTGGCGGATCAATTAAAATGGTATCAAAATCAATTTTAATTTTTTTTAAAACCTCTTCAGCCTTACCTAAAAACACTTGAATATTCTCTTTTTGATTTAATTTTTTATTTTCTATGTTATCCAGCACAGCATTTTTGATTATTTCCACACTATAGACCATTTCTGCTTTTTTAGAAGCAATGATTCCTAACGTTCCTACTCCTGAATATAAATCAAGTACTCGACCATTTGAAAGTAACTTTTCTTCTATCGTGGAAAATAGTTTTGCTGTAATATAAGGATTAATTTGAAAAAAAGCATCATAACTTACCTTAAATAAATACCCATTTACTCTTTCATAGAAAAAATGATCTCCATAAATCGTTTTTTTATTAAGAATGACTCCAACGATTTTGCAATCGACAAAATCTTCTGGATGAAAAGTAACAGGATCTTTTGTTTTTAAATGAATTAATAATTCTTCATTATAATTTGTTCGAATAATCATTGATCCATTTTTAACATTTAATTTAAAGACTTGTTTTAAAAATTGATTAATGGCCGGTTGAGCTAAGAAGCAAGATTTAATTTCAATAAAACGATGGCTTTTTTCTTCAAAGAACCCATATTTTTGATTGACAATGTGTAAAGATAATTTATTACGATAATTTTTCGGATGTTCATTTAATAAAACTTGTATTTCAGGAAGTGTTATTTTGGCCTGGTCAAAAATGTTTTGGATTTTTTCTTTCTTAAACTGAACACTATTTACATAACTCATATGTTCTAATTTACAACCACCACAACAGTTATAGTAAGTACAAAAAGGTTTCATCCGTTTTTCAGATGTTTCTATATATTTTTTAACTTTTCCTATACAGTATTGTTTCTTTTCTTCTACAATATCTACTTCGACAACTTCGTTAGGTAAAGCATTTTCAACAAAAACAACTTTTTGATTTATATACCCAATTCCTCGTCCAAAATGATCTAATTTTAAAATTTCAATTTTGTCCATACTCATCACCAAATTTATTATACATCAAGATAACTTGCATACCAATTTATTTTTTTGCTCATACTAAAACTGGTGAAAAGTATGCAAGAAAAGATATTAAAACGATTGCAAAAAGAGTTTGCTAAAAACACTGATTTTACTGTAAAAAAAATAAATACTAAATCTTTTAAAACGATTTATGTTATTTATTTAGAAAGTGTAACGGGCAGTGATAAAGTAAACGATTATATTTTAAAACAACTTACTTTTATTAATAATTTAAAAAATGTCAAAAAGAAGGATTTAGAAAGTATTATTCCTGGTCCAAATACGATTAAATTAAAAGAACCTGATCAAATTGAGTTTTATTTAACGAATGGATTTACAGTGATATTATCTGCGAAAGAAATATTGGCTTTTGAAACGAAAGCGGATATTAACCGAGCGGTAAGTATTCCAGAAGTCCAAAAATCGATTTATGGTCCCAAAGATTCTTTTACGGAAAATATTCAAATTAATTTAGGTTTATTAAAGCGTAGAATTAAATCCAGTCATTTAAAAAGTGAAGATTTAACCATGGGAAGACTTACGAATACGAAAGTAGAAATATTGTATATTGATGATATTGCTGAGAAAGAGTTTGTTTATAAAATAAAGAATCAATTAAGTAAAGTGGATGTAGATGGAATTATCGATTCAGGGAATATTGCTCAAATTCTAACGGAAAATGAACATACTCCCTTTCCTACTGTTTCCTCGAGTGAACGACCTGATGCTGTAGCTACTGCCCTTTTAGAAGGAAAAGTATGTATTATGGTAGATACTTCCCCCTTTGTTTTAATTCTACCGGCTTTTTTCGCTGATTTTATTAATCCTATTGTGGATAATTACAATCGAAGTATGAATATTAACTTTTTAAAAATTTTGCGTTTTGTCAGTTTTTTTCTAACAATGATTGTTCCTGGATTTTATATTGCTTTAGTCAATTATAATATGGAAACCATTCCAACAAGTTTACTGGTGAATTTTGCCTCCCAGTCGGAAAATGTTCCCTTTCCAGCCATTATTGAAGCCATTATTATGATTATTGTTTGTGAAATATTAAGAGAAAGTGATTTACGTTTCCCGAGTAATTATGGAAGTGCTATCTCGATTTTAGGAGCCTTAATTCTTGGAGAAGCGGCTGTAAATGCTGGAATTGTCTCTCCGATTATGATCATCGTTATTGCTTTTACTTTTATTACTAGTTTGATATTTACGGAATTAGAACTTATCAATGCTATCCGTTACTTTCGTTTTATTTTTTTAGTCTTTGCGGCCCTATATGGTCTTTATGGAATTGCCCTCGCCTTTATTTATTTTCTCATCCACATTATTAATACCAAATCAATTAATAAACCATATTTCTTCCCTCTTTCTCCTTTTGATTTTACTTACTTAAAAAAGACTTTATTACATAGTAAATTTTTAAAAAATAACAAAAGAACTACCGAACTAACGAAAAAAAATCTAATCAAGAAAAAGGTGATTCATGAATGAAAAAAATAATCTTCTTGCTTTTTTTTATACTCTTTTTAACAACTGGTTGTTATGATTATATTGAATTAAATGAACTTGCTATTGTCTCTGGAATCTCCATTGATTATCAAGAAGATGAATATCATGTAGCTTATGAAATTTTAAATGCTAAAAATCAAGAACAAAGTCAGGAAAAAGAAAAAGTTTATTTAGCCAAAGGAAAAGGAAAAACGATTGCGGATGCATTTTATGATACTTCCTTACAAATTGCTAAAGTCCCTTATTTAGCCCACTTAAAATCGGTTATTATTGACGAAGAAATTGCTCGTAAGCATGTGGAAGAAATCATTGATTTTTTAATTCGTGATAATTATATTCGCAATATTTTCATGCTTGTCCTGGCTAAAGATCAAACCGCTTATGATATTTTAAAAAATCATGATACCAATAATCCGGTGGTAAGCACGGCCATTAAAGATTTAATTGAAAGTACTTCTTATAAAAATAATATTGCTTCTACCCTAAACTTTGAAAAATTTATTACCAATATTATAGATCCGCGAAAAGATACTTTTATTACATCAATTGAATTAAAAAATGGCAATTTAAAGTTAGGACCACTGGCCATTTTTCATAAATACAATATGAAAGAATATTTAACGGAAAATGAATCAGCAACTTTTAATCTATTAAACAGTACATCAAAAGAAAATTATTTTAAAGTATCTTGTCCTAATGATGATTCTAATTTTATTCTTTTAAGTTCGTATGATACCCCTAAATCAGAAGCTTCTATCAAACAAAACACAGTAACTTTATCTACAGAAATTGAGGTAAAAATTATTGAAAACCATTGTGATATGGATTTTAAAGAAGCGAGCACCTATGAAAAAATACAAAAAGAATTGAATAAAAAATTAGAACATGATATGCAAGAGTTGATGGAAGTTTTACTAGAAAATAATAGTGATGTTTTAAAAATTAAACAACTTTACTATCAAACCTATAAAAAAGATCAAGATTTTCGCAATCTACAATATAAGTATAAAGCAAATGCCATTATTAATCGCAATGGCCTAATCTACGAGGTGAAACAATGATTACAAAATATCAATATTTTTCTGTTAACTATTTTTTAACACGGGCATTATTTTTAGGAATTGGTTTTTCTTTAATTACGGGCATTACCAAACAAGATAGTATTTTTTCGTTTGTCGTTGGGACAATTATTGGACTATTTTTTATCTTTATTTTAAATAAAATTCAACAATATAAAAAAAATAAAACCTTACATGAAATTCTTAATGAAATGAATTTTTTAGGAATCTGTCTACGTATTTTATTTATCCTTTTTGGATTTGTTTTACTTGTTGAAGGACTTACTTTTTTCCAAGTTTTCGCTTCTTTTTTCTTAATTAAGACTCCTTTATATTTTATTTCTCTTCCCCTCGTGTTATTAATTTTAAAAATTTCTCATGATGGAATTCGTACCACTTTTCAAGTAGCTAGTTGTTTATTTCCCATCTCTTTTTTCTTAACCATTCTTTCCCAAGTATGTTTATTTGGTTATTCTGATATAAATAATTTCATGCCTATTTTTGTAAGTCCAGCTTCTAGCATTCTTCGTTCTATCTTTTACTATGCCTCTTTATCTGTATCGCCTTACCTATTTATGTTGATGACAAAAGAAAATAATCAAAATGCTACTTTTGCTTATTTAACAGGAAGTGTTACTTTAATTTTTAAAATGTATTTAATATTAGCCATTGTAGGGCCTATTTTAGCTAGTCTTTATCGATTCCCAGAATATGTTATATTAAAAGAAATAAAATTATTAGATTTTATCGAAAAAATCGAAAATATTGTTGCTCTTTCTTGGGTATTTGATCATTTTGTTTATATTTCCATTGCCACTTTATTTATTAAAGAACTCCTCCCTAAAACGGTACAGAAATCAACCCATATTTTCTTAGTTATTATTGCTTATTTCCTAGCGGTATATTTTGTTGGAAAATATTTTACAAACGAAATAACGATGTATTATTCACTTCCTATTTTTTCATTTACCATATTCTTCATTGGTATTTCAGTGTTATTTATTTATACTTTCAAAAAAAGAAAAAAGTCTTAATCGACTTTTTTTATTTTGCCGCAACTGTAGTCACATTTAGAGATGATTCAAACTGATAGCCATTAATATCGGTGGTAGCATTATCACTGATCCATAATTTTAAATAATACGTTTTTTCTTCTTGTTCATCTAAGACCTCTGATCCCATAATATAACTCGTTTGAATAGGTGAAGACGTTTGAATATTATTAGTATCTTCATTTACTGGAGCATCATCTAGATCGGTTACTTTCCGATCAGAATCTTTTTCTTCATAAAAAACATATCTTATTAAACTATCTGGAATTTTATTTGAAGATGCAGTTAGTGTATTTAAAGTAATTTGACAACTCGCTTTAATATCACAAATATTTTTTATTTTAAAAGAATAAGGAACATTTTTTAATCCTCTTTCATCACTTACTGGATAGGTATTATTTAATTGAATTCTACTAGATAATTCGGAAAATTCAACTTGAAAACATCCTGTTGTGATTCTATTGGTTGATTGTTGTTTAAATGTAGTAATCCATAAACCGAAAGTAGAACCGATTACTATCAGTAGAGATACGAAAACTATCCCTATCATGATAACTACTTTGTAATTATTATTTACTTTCTTTTTCTTTTTTTTCATAAATTCACCATTACTAAACTAATATTAACTCTATTATAAAATAAAAATAAACTTTAATAAAGAAAAAAATAGATAGGAATACTATCTATAAAATTTCTAAAAAGAATTCTATTTATCGATCGTATATGTATCTTCTTCTAATTTATCAAAAATATTAGTAATTGTCTTCGAACTATCACTTGATTTTATAATATCATTGGAACTTGCATTTGAATTTTTATTTAATTTTGGTAGATCTAAAGTTTTAGGTAATTCAAAATCCGGTTTTACTGGCATAGGGGCAACTTCTTCTGCTTCTACTTTTTTATCTGTTTCCTTCTCTATATTTTCTTTTGGTTTATTATTACTATTATTTAAATATACGGAGCTAAATTGTGGAGGCAAAGTTGGCTTTTTAGGTTCTTCATTAGAAGGTTCAGCAAAAATATCATTTGGTACAGGCTCTTCAATAACTGGTGCTTCAATATGAAATGGTTCTAAATTGATATTTGATGGAATTGCACTTTCTTCTTCCGTTTTTTCAGCTTCTTGATCACTTACTTCTCCGCCATCCATCTCAAAAGGACTACTATTTTGCTCTATTTCTGAAACATTTTCTTCTTTTTCTTCTTGTGGAAGCACTACTTCATTTTCGGGTTGTTCATCAGGCAATTCTGGCGTTGAAATTAAATTTTCTGGCACTGCAAAAGGATCAATCGGATTTGATTCTTGCTCTTTTTCATTTTCTTCTACAGGAGCATCACTTGCCGGTGCTAACCCTTCTATCACCGAATCTAATTGGCCAATTGAATCTGGTTGAAGCTCCACTTCTTCCACTGTATTTTCTTTATTATCAACAGGATTCGTGACAGTCTCTGTTGTATTTTTTTCTTTATTTATTTCTGTATTTCTAGCTTTTTCATCTTTTTTACCAAAAAATAGGATAACTAAAAAAGAAAAAGCCAATATGGTAATAACTATAAATAAGCCGATTCCAAAATAATCATTGCTATATAATCTGTATAGAAATTCCATTATGTCCACCACCTTTATATTCTGTAACTAGAATATCATATTCTAAATTACAAATCAAGTGATTATAAAATAAAAAGACCAATTACATATATTTGGTCATTTGTTTCATCACTTGATTCACTTGTTTTTGACTTGGTTTTCTACCCATACTACTCATCATTACTTCAATCATTTTTTCATTGATTGGTGGATTTTCTTTCATATATTTCTTCATGACAAAACGAGCAATCAAAAAACCAATAATAGCCCCTATTACAAGTCCTATTATAATTAACAAAATATCATGTAACATTTTCATCTCTCCTTGTTTTCTATTATTCTACTAAAATTTTTTCTTTTCTACAAGCAATTATATAACTTTTCAAGCCAAAAATAGTCTTGATTGACAAAATCACAAACAAATAAATTCGTATATTTTGATAAATCATTTAAAAACACAGGATGAATTACAGAACTTTGTAATAATAAAAATTTTTTACGAATGGTTAATTTCGTTTCTTCTCGTTTGTAAATGTTATTCACTTGGTGGACATTTTTAAATTTTGAATAAAAGAAATTGTCACGATAATTTTTAAAAATTTGAATATCTAATTCTTTTGTCTGGAAAATATCTGTCATATTATTAAATAATTTAATTCCTTTAGATAAATCTTCTACATCTAAATGATATATATAGGATAACATTTTAAATAAATAATAAGGATTATTTTTCGTTAATGATGCATATTCATTTTTTATTCTAAATACGTAAAATGTTCTCATCCTCTTCACCTATTTTATATTATAAATAGTGAAATTGTCATATTTTGTCAAAAAATATATAAATTATAAAATTTTATTTTCTATTACATCAAATAAATTAATTTGTAGGCTGTTACATATGGAAACAAGCACGAGGAAAATATCAGCAATTTTTGTTTCGGAATTTTTCGTATCGGAATCTTTTATTGAAATGCGTATTTCTTTACCTAGTTCAATTACGTTAAAAAATAAACGAAACATTTCACTTGATACATTTTGTTTTTCAAAAGTATCCACATTTACATGATTTTCTACATATTTTTGAATTTTATCTAAACTATCTTCACGAGATAAATATTGTAAAACTTGATCTTTTTGCATATTATTTTTCAATAGCTATAACTTGGCTATTTTCTCCTTTCATTTCTATTTGGTTTAAATATTTAAATCTAGCATTTAAAATAAAAACTCCGAGTATAATGACCGAATACAATAAAATTGCTCCATTATATTTATTTACTATTTTTTTCATATTCATTCCCTCTTTCTATAAACAGAATAACACGTATATTTGTTCGTGTCAATCCACTTTTAGAACATTTGTTTGACTTTTTACACTTTACGTGTTAATATAAAGATGGAGGAAAATATGTCAATGAAACAATTAACCAATAAACAAAATGAAGTATTAACTTATATCAAAAAATATACCGCTATGCATGGTTATCCTCCTGCTATTAGAGAAATCTGTGCAGGTTTAGGATTATCTAGTCCAGCTACGGTTCACGCCCACATAAAAAAATTAGAAGAAGCAGGAGCCATCAAAACATCAAATAATAAATTCAGAACTATTGAAATACTTGTTGACAATGAATATATTGAAAATAATCAAGATGTTATTAAAGTCCCTTTACTAGGAAAAATTACCGCTGGAAGTCCAATAGAAGCCATAGAACAACCCAATCAATTTTTTGATCTTCCTGTTTCTTTAATCCCTAAAAAAGAAACTGTGTTTGCATTACATGTAAGTGGTGAGTCTATGATTAACAAAGGCATTTTTGATGGAGACTACGTAATTGTTCAAAAACAAAAAGTTGCTCGAAATGGTGATGTTGTCGTAGCTATGACGGAAGAAAATGAAGTTACTTTAAAAACTTTTTATAAGGAAAAAGATCACATTCGCCTACAACCGGAAAATGATACCATGGCTCCAATTATATTAGATAATTGTACAATACTCGGAAAAGCTATAGGTTTATATCGAAGCTTTTAAAAAATTAAAAAACACACAAAAACAAGCCTGTTTTAACACAAGGCTTTTTTTATTGTACTTTTATCGGATCATTTTTTGCTCCGGTTCCGCTTAAATACTTCACTCCTGTTTTTAAATAAAAGGAAGGATAAACCTCAAGTTTTGTATAAGCTTGTGAAGTACAAAGTCCAGAGCAATAATCTCCTTCATATTCTGGACCAGTATTCCATATAATGGAATCTCCATTGCGAGCAAGTAATGCTTTCTTTTCAACTTTACTATATAACCAATTGTTTTGATTACAATATGAATAATCGCCATTCCAATGTATATGATTATATTTTAAGCAAGCATTACGAGATTGCAAATCATTTCCACCTGTTGCAAATCCATAATCACTAGCATATATAATTCCCATATTTGCTATTGTAAAAGTATTTTCCCTTTCGCTATTATAATCGCTTAAATAAGTAGAATTCCAATAAACATATCCTAAATACCATTTAGCTGGATCGATATATTGTTGATAAGCACTTATTTTACCCCAATATTCTGTATTCAATATTTCTGTATTCACCGTACTTTTAGTCCAATCACTACTTTGAACATCAGCACTGCCACTCCATGGATATGATCCATAACTTGTATTGGAAATTAATTTTACACGACTTTCATAATTTCCATCTTTTGTAGATTGTGTTGGTATCACTCCTATAATTCGATACAATTCTTCATCTGTACATTCTCCATTTTCTTCTAAACATACATAATTATTTGGATTCGCACCAACATATCGATAATCCGTTTGAGCATTAGTTTGATTTGTCACATCATGTTCTTCTTTTATAATACTTTCATCATATCCTGATTTTGCTATTAAATAATTAGATAATGTTACAGTAAAATCTATATTACATTTTATTTTGTTTACATGCTTTTTATTTCCTATTATTTTTAAGCTCCAATTTACATCATCCCATTGGGCCTCTACTTCGTCATCACAGGTTACATTTTTTACTTCATAGCCATCCTCTTTTACAGGGAAGGCTTCTTTACTTCGTTCTTGATTAATTGTATATGCAAGTGTGATATCACTTGTTGAAAATTCTGGGATGGTCCCTTTAATTACATTATAGCTTTTGTTCTCCTGGTAACTAGCATAACTTCTATAAATTATACCCCCCCCCCAGGATCACACTTGCTATTCCTAGAGTTAGGAGGGTATTTTTTACTTTTTTATTTTCTTTATATCTTTCTATTTTCATTCTTCTTCCTCCTATTTTATACCTTTATTATAGTTGATTTATTTCTTGATTTCAATCTAAAAAAATAAACTGTTAAAAAAAGGAATTTACAAATTATTGTTGTAAATATAGAGTGAAAGGAGGAATAATGACATTGAATATTATCTCAAAAGATAACGTTAATTTGCTTAACGATCATCTCTTTAAAGCTCTCTTTAGAAGTGTTGAAACGAGAGATTTAGTCGCTTCTTTTTTAAGTAAAATTACCAATATTGATTTTGATCAATTAAAAAATGCTGATTTTCAAGGTGGCGAAATCTCTAAAAAAAATATTCACGAAAAAGC
>CANQDC010000025.1 GCA_947591455.1 uncultured Bacilli bacterium
CTTATTTGTTATATTCATTTCACTTCACTGACATTTTCTTATAATTTTTTACTGACATTTTCATAAAAATTTGACATAATATTTTTGTAATAATTTTTGCCAATAGATCTTTTAAGTAAAAAAAAGAAAAATCATTCTTCCGTAGTTTCCGATTTTTTCTCTTTCTTTTGATCCTCTTTTATAAAACCATAATGTTCACGAATTTTACGTTCTATTTCATTACATAATTCTGGATTCTCTTTCAAAAATATTTTAACGTTTTCTTTTCCTTGGCCTATTTTTTCACCATTATAAGAATACCAAGCCCCACTTTTTTCCATGATATTTAGATCACTAGCTATATCAATGATTTCCCCTTCATGACTCACACCTTCGCCATACATAATATCCACAGTGGCTGTTTTAAAAGGAGGAGCCACTTTATTTTTTACAACTTTAATATTAGTACGATTTCCAATTACTTGATCTCCTTGTTTAATTTGTTCTGCTCGTCGAATATCTAAACGAATAGAAGAATAAAATTTTAAGGCTCTTCCTCCTGGTGTCGTTTCGGGATTTCCAAATAATATACCGACTTTTTCTCTTAATTGATTAATAAAAATAGCGGTTGTTTTTGTTTTATTAATCGTTCCTGATAATTTACGTAACGCTTGACTCATTAATCTGGCTTGTAAACCAACATGGGAATCACCCATTTCCCCATCTATTTCTGCTTGAGGAACTAAGGCAGCAACCGAGTCAATAACAACGATATTCACCGCTTCACTCCGAACTAAAGCTTCACAGATTTCTAAAGCTTGCTCTCCTGTATCTGGTTGAGATAATAATAATTCATTAATATTCACACCCAAATTTTTAGCATACACAGGATCAAGAGCATGTTCTGCATCGATAAAAGCCGCTCTTCCTCCTTCTTTTTGAACTTCTGCTATGGCTTGTAAAGCAAAAGTAGTTTTTCCAGAAGATTCCGGTCCGTAAATTTCAATAATTCTTCCCTTGGGATATCCTCCTACCCCTAATGCAACATCTAAAGTTAAAGAACCACTACTTGTGACATCTATTTCCATATGTTCTTCTTCGCCAAGTTTCATAATGGCCCCTTTACCAAATTGTTTTTCAATATCGGCAAGAACTTGTTCTAATGCTTTATCTTTGTCTTTTGTATCTTTTGATAATTTCATGTTTTTCCTCTCTTTCAAGTATATTCCCATTTTATTATATAAAAAAAAGTTTGTCAACACTTTTATCAAACATATGTTTGTTAAAATTTGTAAGTATAATTGATTAAAAATGAAAAAAGTAAACAATACTTTTTCCTTTTTTGTTTACTTTTTTCTTCAAATTTATTTTTTTTGAAAAATTAAATCTTTAGCATTGTAATAATATTGACACCCCGAAACGACAGACAATATACAAGCCACAATAATTAATATATCTGCACAAGGAATATTAAACACTTCAAAAGGAAGATTATAAAACAACATGAGTGAAATGCCCACCATCATGCAAATTGTTTTTGCTTTTCCTAAAATACTAGCTCCAACAACTTTTCCTTTATTCCCACTGGCCATTTTAATAGAATCTACAAACGTATCTCTAGTAATAATAAGCACTGGTATTAAAACACTTATAAACCCTTGATAAGCTAAAATAATTAAAACTCCATTGACTAAAATCTTATCCGCGATAGCATCCATAACCTTACCAAAATCAGTAACTAAATTCTTACTTCGAGCTAAATAGCCATCCAAAAAATCAGTTACTGAAGCAATAATAAAAAAGACTCCTGCCACAAGATATTTCGTATCCACGACAATTTTTCCAGCAACCAAAAAAGTTTTAGAAGTAATTCCCAATTGATACCAAGGGACAATTAATAACAATAATGTTATAACAGATAATATAATACGACTGATCGTAATCTTATTTGGTAAATTCATTCCGACTCACCTCTATTTTATATAACTAATTACAGAAGCCGTTTCTTGATTTATAGTAATTTCTCGAATACTCCAAAAAACGACGACCATAATTATCAATATAATGGCTATATATAATAAAATATATAAATTTCGATTTTGCTTTTTTGATTGTGTTGTATAAGGAGAAGTAATTTCTTTTTTGGCTTGTTTTGCTTCTTGTTCCTCGATTTGACGTTCAATTTCTTTTATAGGTATTTTCGAGGTATATTCAAACATATACTCATTAAATTCATCAATAATTTTTTCCGGATCGATTCCCAGATACTTCGCATAATTATAAATATGATCTTTTAAAACAAAAATATCTTTAAAACATCCTATATTTCCTTCTTCAATATTTTCTAAAATAACCTCTTTTATATCCAAATCTTTGCTCGCTTCATCAATAGAAACGCCCGCATCCTCCCTGGTCACTCGAAAGAGTTCACCAATTTCGTTCAAGATTTTTCACTCCTTTTTTGTAAAAAAAAATAAAAATAACACGAATAAGCCATGTTCTGTCCACAAATCATTTGTGTGGCAAATATTTATCTAGATTTCTCTTCTTTATCTCATTCTGAATTATCAATAAAGACTCCCCTACCATATTTTGGGTTTCTCACTCGTGGGGTTTACCGCGTTCCATCTAACTCGTTTCCAAGTTTACTCGTCTCTTTGGCACTTTACAAGTACTCATACCCTTTAAGGTAAATTCCTCGCCGTCAAGGCTAAACCTTGCCTTAGGTTATTTTTTCCCTAAGCACGAACACTACAATCATCACAGACTGTGTGAGCATGGACTTTCCTCTACATTTCAAAGAATGCAGCATTTGCCTACGTGTTATTGATTTTTTCCAAATACAATTTTTTCTAGTTGACTAATTCTTCTTAACAAATCAACATTATTAACAGGATTTTCTCTATCTTCTCCAGCCGCTTCTAAACGACTTCTTAATTTATGATATTCTTGCTTTAATTTAATATTGTCTTCCGTTAAAGCTCGAATCTCGCTTTCCTGTTTTTTTATAATAGTAGTAAATTCCGTATAATCAGCGATAACCATATCTAAAAACTTATCTACTTCTTGAGGTCGATATCCTCTTGCATCAATTTTAAAGTCTTTATTTAAAATATCTTGAGTTGTTAAAGCTATTTTTTCGTTATACACTTTTACCACCTTCTTACGTACTCATTATAATAAATAGTCAGGTTTTTTGTCAAGTTTTCACTCCTAGAAGAGATTTTCTTCTAATATTATATGCTTATTTAAATATTAAGAATGTTTATCGTTAAATTTCGTTTGTTCTAAAAGTAAATTTGCTTGATCTATTTTTTGAATCATTTCATTAAAAAAAACTTCCATTCGTATCAATTCAATCACCTCTTATAAAAGAGTACCGAATAATGAATTATAAAAAAATATTTTCGACAAAATATAACAAAAAGAATAAGATGTAAAATAGACTCCTTACTTATAGTAAAAAAAACAAATTTATAGTATAATTTCTATAGGTGATTTCATGAATTATCCGAATAGTATCAAAAAAAAGCCTCAAAAGAATGAAATTTCCTATAGTAATCGTGGAATGGATTTAGAAGAAGAACTAAATATCAGTAATGAATACTATAGAGAAATCGATAAAGCTTATATATATAAAAAACCAACACCTATTGGAGTGGCCAATGTTTCTTACAATATGAGAGGAAAAGTAATTGAAAAAGGATATTTTAAAGAGCAATCAACCTTAGATTATAATGGATTATATCGTGGAAAATATATTGAATTCGAAGCAAAAGTAACCCAAAATAGAACTTCTTTTCCCCTGGCCAATATTCATGAGCATCAAATAAAACACATAAGAAATATATTAAGACACCAAGGAATTGTATTTTTGATTATAAATATAAATAATTTTGTGTATTTACTAAAAGGATCTGATTTCATTGATTTTATAGATACCAATGAAAGAAAAAGTATTCCTTATCCTTTTTTTAAGGAAAAAGGATATTTAATTAAATATGGCTATCGTCCAACACTTGATTATTTAAAAATAGTGGATGAAATATATTTTTAGAGGAGGATGAATATGGATAAATTAAAGAAAAAAGTAGATAAAACAGTAAGTAAAGCAAAAGATACTATTAAAAAAGGTTCAAAAAAAATTAAAGAAAAAACCAAAAATAAAAATAAAGTATTAATAGTTTTAGTTACATTAGGAATTATTATGGCTCTTGTAATACTCATTTTTGGTCTTTACATTATAATATCCGCGCCTGATTTTAATACAACCAAATTATATGACAAAGAAGCAACCGTTTTATATGATAAAGATGGTAGAGAAATTGCCCGTGTTGGAAATGAAAATCGTGTGCTAGTAACCTATGATGATTTACCCCAAGTATTTATTGATGCATTAATTGCCACCGAAGACTCTAGATTCTTTCAACACAATGGGTTTGATGCCGCTCGATTTTTAAAAGCAAGTATTAATCAATTACTAGGTAAAAATGCCGGTGGAGCTTCTACCCTTACCATGCAAGTAGTAAAAAATACTTATACGGATAATTCCATTAGTATTACAAGAAAATTTACAGATATTTATATGTCTATATTTAAAATTGAAAAAGCATATACCAAAGAAGAAATTATTGAATTTTATGTCAATTCTCTATGGCTAGGGTATGGCGGAGCCAATTACGATAGTATCAATGGTGTAGAACAAGCAAGTCAAACATACTTTGGTAAATCAGTCAGTGACTTATCTTTGCCAGAAGCCTCTTTACTGGTCGGTATGTTTAATAATCCCGCGTATTATAATCCTATAAAAAATCCGGAAAACGCTAAATCAAGACAAAAAACTGTATTATCTCTTATGGTAAAACACGGCTATATTACCGAAGAAGAAGCAAAAAATGCTAGTAATATCCCAATCGAATCACTAATTAAAAGTACCACCGCTGAACAAACTACCGATAATAAAGGATTACAAGCATTTATTGAATATGCGCTTGAAGATGTAGAAGCCAAAACTGGTGTCGATCCTAAAATTACGCCAATGGCCATTTATACTACTTTAGATCGAAGTGTTCAAGATGTCATTACAGCTCTTGAAAATGGCGAACTATATACATTTGTAGATAATCTTGTTCAAAATGGTATCGCCGTTACTTCAACAAAAGATGGATCAATTGTAGCTTTAGGAAGTGGACGAAACTTCATTAAATCAGGTACAAATCGAGCAACTGATATCAAACGCCAACCTGGTTCAACGGCAAAACCAATATTCGATTATGGACCTTTAATCGAATACAATAATGCCTCTACAGGTACCCTATTCTTTGATGAGCCTTATAGTTATACAACAGGAGGATCAGTCAAGAATTACGATAATGCGTATAAAGGACTAATTAGCATGAGAGATGCTTTAGTAGATAGTAGAAATGTTCCCGCTTTACAAGCTTTCCAACAAGTAGATAAAGAGAAAATTGCTGATTTTGCTCATAGCTTAGGAATCGATTTTGGAAACAATTTATATGAATCTGCTTCTATTGGTGGCTTTGATCCAGGTGTTAGTCCACTACAAATGAGTGCCGCTTATGCAGCCTTTGGCCGTGGAGGATATTATATAGAACCTTATGCCTTTACAAAAATCATTTATTTAGAAAATGACAAAGAATACAATTACAAATACACAAAAACAAGAGTAATGAGTGAAGAAACAGCTTATATGATTACCGATATGTTAGTAGACGGTGGAAAAAGCGGTGTGGGTGGATCCATTAAAGTCAGTGGCACAGACGTAGCTGCCAAAGGTGGAACCACAACAATTGATAGTGACGGTGCTAAAAAAAATAATGTACCAAGCTATGCTACCCCTGATCACTGGAACAATGTTTACAGTCCTGATTATTCTATATCCTTATGGTATGGATATGATAGTTATAAAGAAAAAGATTCAGGAGGAAAATATATTACTTCTTCAACAGGAAGTACAGCCCGAAAAAAAATCATGGCGGCTATCGCAAATAAAATTTTTAAAAAAGATGCTAAATTTACTCGTCCTAGTGGAGTAATAGAAGAAACTGTAGAATTTGGAACCATTCCACTTCAACTAGTGAGTCCTTACACTCCAGATAATTTAAAAAGAACAGAATTATTCAAAAAAGGAACAGAACCAACAGAAATATCTTCCAGATTTGATACTTTAACAAATCCAACCAGTGGAAATGCTATTGTAAATGGTTCATCCATAACATTAACATGGACACCAATTACCACTCCAGATGCTGCTGATTCCAATGCCCTACAAAATTATTTTAATGAAAATTACAAAAGTTGGGCTCAAAAATATTATCAACAACGTATAACCTATAATAGTGCTTATATAGGTTCGATAGGATATCAAGTTTATTTACAAAATAGTGATGGTTCCTTAACAAGTTTAGGATGGACTCCTCAATCAAGCTTTACCTATGTGGCCAGTGGAGCAAATACATATCGATTCGTAATTAAATCAAGTTATAGTATTTTTAAATCAAATATGAGTAGTGGTATAACCATAACAGCCAACTTAGCAAGTCAAACCCCTACTCCAACAACTCCAACTACCCCTGAAAAGGATCCAGATGAAAATACAAACACCAAACCCGCAACAGGAACAAATACAACCGATAATGAATCTTTAGAATAATAAAAAAATCTACTTCGATGTAGATTTTTTCGTTTGATAATAATTACAATATCTTTTTAACTTACAAGGACCACAATTGGGAGCAATACTCTTACATTGATATCGTCCAAATAAAACCATTTGATGATGAACCTTACTCCAATCTTTTTTAGGAAAAAATTGCATTAACTTCTTTTCAACAGTCAAAACAGAATCCATCTTTTCGGCAAGCATTAATCGTTTAGATACCCTCTCTACATGAGTATCTACCGCAATAGCTGGAACATGATAAATATTTGATAAAACGACATTACAAGTTTTTCGACCAACCCCTGGCAAACTCTCTAAATATTGACGATTATTTGGAACCGTTCCCTCATAATTTAAAACCAAATCATGGGCAATTTGCTTAATATAATAAGCTTTTCTAGTATACGTCCCAACCGGCCGAATTATTTTTTCGATATCTTCTAAAGGAGCTTGCGCTAAAGAAAAAATATCATACTTTTTCCACAATTGCTCTGTAACCATATTAACACGTTTATCCGTACATTGAGCACTTAAAACTGTCGCAATCAATAATTCATAATCTTTATGATAACAAAGCTCACAAGTAGCTTCAGGAAATAACTCATTTAAATAACTTCTTAATTTACTATTCGTTATCATCTAACCAATTATAATCAAATAATCCTTTTGGTGTTTCTTTCTTACTAATTATTTGATTATGAACCTCCTCAATAGTTTTAAATCCCTTTTTTTGCCATTCATATAATATTTTATCAATATAACGCAAATTATTCACGCCATTATACACAGCTTCTTTTAAAGCTCCTAAAATCAATTCCTCACGAAACCCTTTTTCTAACCAGGCCCGAATAATCTCATACTCCATAGAAGAAATAGGTCGTCCAAATTCTTTTTCAAAAATAGTATAAATATCACTTTTTTCTTGTTCTTTATTTTCTTCAATACATAGCTCATCAATCTTCGCATATAACGGATCTAATCTTACAATTTCTGCCCTTTTTCCATTTCCATCCTTTAAAACATCCATAATAAGAATCTTTTTACTTAATAAAGAATTAAACGCTTGCATAATTTCTTCTTCAGCCAATTTTATTTCTTTAGAAATTTGAATGATATCAAAAGTAGAATCAGGAAAATTCCAAAAATACATAACCATTAAAAATTCTTGATAAGATAAATGAAATGATTGAATGGCTTCTAAAGCATATGTAGGAAAAAACAAAACTTTATCTTTCATATATCGTTTATTCAAATTGATTCCACCTTTCTTGATTTTCCAGTAAATATTTTTTAATATCCGAATAAGAATTTTTAACTCTATTTAAAAGTACTTCTTTGATAACTTCCTTTTCGATATTTTTCACTTTTTTAGATGCTGGTAAATGAAGTAAATGAGCAATTTCTAAATACTCTATTTGCAAATCCTTACGCTCATAAATTGGCATATTTCGATACATTTCATGAATGGCTTCATTCGATATTCCTAGAATTTCTCCAGCCACTAACGATAAATAAAGGCCATATGTATAAAGAATTTCATAAGTAATTGAACCATATTCTACTATTTCTCTAATTTTCCTTATCGTATTTTTTTCATTTTTCGTAAACGAAAAAGAAGGAGGAAAATTAATCTGTGCCCACATGCCACATAAATCAGATGTAAATGCTACATTCACATAAGAGATATTTAAAATAGAATCCAAATCAAATTTTTTCAATAAATCTAAACCTTTTTGATAATTTTTGGATAATAAAATCCGTGATAATTCCTCTTTAATTCGAAAAAAACTTAATTTTTTTAATAAAGTACGCGTTTCAAATATGGCCATGACTAATTCTTTATCTAATGTAAAATCCAAAACCGTTGAAAAACGAATGGCTCTTAATATACGTAACGGATCTTCTTTTAATTTCTGACTCACATCCCCTACACTACGAAGAAGTCCTTGATTTAAATCTTGGATCCCATTAAAAAAATCAAGCACTTTCCCATTTTTATCCATACAAATAGTATTAATTGTAAAATCACGTCTGACTAATTCTTGCTCTAAATCATCAATATATTCAAAATCGATTGGCTTTCTATTTTTATACTCATTTTCTTTTCGAAAAGTAGTAATATCAATATTAAATTCATTAATCTTAATATTTAATGAGCCATATTCATTCATTTTACCAGAAAACAAAGAAACTAAATCCTTTAACTTAGCATTGGTACAGATATCTATATCATTACTCGTATGCCCTAATAATAAATCACGAACATAGCCACCCACTATATAGGCTTGAAATCCTTGTTTGTTTAATTTAGTTAAAATTGTTTTCGCAATCTCATTCATAATGACACCCAAAATAAGTATAGCATTTTTTTTAAGAAAATAAAAAGAAAATTATACCCCGAAAGAATAAAATAACATTTGACATAATAAAAATATAATGATAAATTAGTAATGCATGAGTTGGCAGCTGAATAAAGCCATAGTAACGTGTTTATAAACAATTCAAAGTATCAAACTGCCTTTTGAGAAATGATACGTATAAACTCCCTACTATTTACTTTATTCAAAAACAAAACTTATCGCATCATAGAAAGGAGATTCATATGGCAAGATATACTGGACCTGCTTATAAAAAAGCCAGAAGACTTAATTTTTCTTTATTAGAAAATGGTCGTGAACTAGCTCGTCGTCCTTATGCTCCTGGTATGCATGGTACGGATCGTCGTAAAAAATTAAGTGAATATGGAATACAGTTACAAGAAAAACAAAAAGTACGTTTACTTTATGGTTTAACTGAAAAACAATTTAGAAAAGTATTCGAACGTGCTTCAAAAATGAAAGGTGTAGCTGGAGAAAATTTACTTAAATTATTAGAAAGTCGCTTGGATAATTTAGTTTATCGTATGGGACTTGCTAAAACAAGACGTGGTGCAAGACAAGTAGTAAACCATGGACATATTTTGGTGAATGGCAAAAAGGTTAATATTCCTTCTTATCAAGTAAAACCTGGAGATACAATTAGTGTTAAAGAAAATTCTTTAAATCATAAAGCAATAAAAGAATCTTTAGAAGCAACATTACATCGTCCAGCTTACGTAGAATTTGATGAGAAAAAAATGTCTGGTACTTATGTAAGACTTCCTGATCGTAGTGAATTAAATCAAGAAATTGATGAAAGTCTTATCGTTGAATTCTATAACAGATAAAATCGTTTTCATAAACGATTTTTTTTTGAAAAAAAACAAGAATTCTCTTGTTTAATTAGGTAATTGTAAAATAATATCACTTTCAGGATAAGTAACACATGGATGAACATAATTATACACTTTGTCCGCCATTCGAATATTTTCATCGATTGTTTTTACTTTTCCACTAATTAATTTACTCCTACAAAAACCACAAACACCGACATGACAATGATTAGGAGCAGCTATACCATTTTTCTCCATGGCTTGTAATAAAGTTTCTGAGCCACGACATTTCATAGTACACTTATCCTCTCCACAAAGTACCGTTAAAGAAAACTCCTCATCATTTTTTAATTCAATTTCTCCTCGAAATAAATCATGACGAACAAATTTTTTCGCAATATCTAACTCTTTTAAGAGATCATTTATCCGTGCATAAAAAGATGTAGAACCACTCACAAAATACGAATTTTCTTCTCCTTTAAATTGTAAAATAAGTTTTTTATCGATAACACCACTTTCATATTCATTATCATCTTCTTCACTTAAGACATACACAACCGTCACATTTTTTGATTTGCAAGTAATATCATCCAACTTTTCTTTAAAAACCAAATCTTCTTTTGTTTTGGCTTCATAAAGAATAGTTAAATGGCAATCCAAAAGATCATCAAAAATAGCTTCTGCCATAGAAATAAATGGTAAAATACCATATCCGTTTGCTAATGCAAGAACGTTTTTATGATCCCGAATCGAAGAATAACAAAAATCTCCTAGCGGAGCACTAATTTTAAAGTGAAAACCTTCTTTTACTTCATCTAAAAAAAAGTTTGAAACAATTCCATTCTCTACTCGATAAACAGTAATTCTATATTCCCCTTTTAATGCACATTTAGGACTACAACACAAAGTCATAGGGCGACTATAAATACCCCCATCAATTTCGACACAAATGCTTATATATTGTCCAGGTTTAAAATAAGCGAGTTTAAGAGTACCAGCACTTTCATCAGGTTGCAGAACAAATGTCTTCACATGATCATTAAGAGAAATAATTTGAGCTACTTTTACAAATTGTTCTTTTGGATGTAACTTTTTCGCTAATTGATTGGCTGTATATTCAAAATTTGCTTTAGGAGATGTCTTTTTTATTATTTTTTCACGATCTCGACTTAAATTCAGAAATTCTTTTTCTCCATGTAAATGATTCAAATTTTTATTACTCATGCTCTTTTCCTCCTTCTTCTAAACTTAAAATACGATTGGCTAATTGATCTCCTGCTAAATAGGTGGCTGCATAGCCACAAGCGTTTGGTCCATAACTGCCACTAAACTGAAGATGTTCTATATAAATTTCATTGGCTTCATTAAATAATCGAGGCAGAATATTATCTAAACCAGTTACTTTGTAACCAAAAATACTCCCATCCAAGTAATTACCATAGCGAGCAAAAGTAACTGGAGTAGCAATTTCAATTTCTTCAATATAAGGCATAATAAGAATATCGGTAGCATTTTCAAAACTTTCAATCATTCGCTTCGCAATTTGTTCTTTTAATTGAAAATAATTTTCTTCTGTAACAATTTTATCAAAACCATCCCCACTAAAAAATGATGTAAATTGTAAAATACATGTTCCTTTAGGGGAACAAGAAGGATTAGCATTATTTAAAACCGTAACCCGAATATTCGAATGCGTAATTTGATTCATATTTTCATATTCTCTTTTACTGTCCAAGCTATCCATAATGATATATTGATAATCCGCTAAACCAATTTCATTGGCATTTTGGTTTAAACCAAGATAAATACTAAAGCCTCGACCACCTAAAATTCTTGAATTGATAAGTTGTAAAGCTTTTTGTGGAACATATTCTTTTGGAATCATTTGACTATATACCAAAGAGGGAGCTACACCACTCACAATGATATTTCCATAAAATTTTTCTTCATTCTCTAATTGAACACCAATAGCTTGTCCATTTTCCATCAAAATCGATTGAACGGGCGATAAATATTGTATCCTTCCACCATTTTTTAAAATTTCTTCTGCTAAAGTTAAACTAATCTCATGACTTCTTTTTTTAGGAATGACTATTTCTGTCGCAATATATTCATAAAATACAGAGGCAAAATGAACAAAAGATAAAGTATGAATAGGACTAGCAAAATACATCCAAAAGGCTGTTAAAATTTCTTGCGCTTTTTTGGGCATTTCAATCGCATTTAAAACTTCTTCCACTGAACTATTCGCGATTTTTATAAATTGTGGATAATCATTTAATAACACTTCATAACGAATATTGGCTTGTTTTTTTTCAATATATTTTAAGGCATTACGACATTCAAGAGCTAAATGAAAAAATGTTTCCACCGATTCTCTACTTTTTGGAACATATTCTTCCATTTTATCAATAAAATTCCGGATGCCAAAGGGAAAAACATACTCTTGGTCCGTATTTTTCACATAGATATGATAACAAGTAGGTACATGAAAAAAACGAATTTGATCAGCAATTTTTAAATCTTGAAATAATTTATACAAGACTCCAGGATTTTCTTCTGTACCAACTTCCATCAATTCTTGCAAAGAGGCATCAAATTCAAATCTTCCTCGAATAAAACTAGTTGCAACTCCTCCCGGTACATTATTTTTTTCCAAAATTAAAACTTTCTTACCACTCTTCACAAGTCGTAAGGCACAGGTTAAATTACTATTTCCAGCCCCAATAAATATAGCATCATACTTAGCCATGTCTAATCCCTCTTTCATTATAAAATATTATATCATGGTTCAGTTTTATAAAAAAGCTTTTTTAAATATCCTCCAAATCTTTTAAGATTTGTTGAAATATCTTACAATGTAATCGTTCATCTAAAATAATTCGTTTAATTAAATAAATAATCGTCTCGTCATTGGTTTCACTAATCAATTTTTCATAATTTTGAATAGCTTGTTCTTCCATCCACAAATCATTTAAAATCGCTTCTTTAAGTGTTTTATCATAAGAAACAAATTGTCCAGAAAACCATTTTAAAGCACCATTCTTTTCCACACTTAAAAACATAGGGGCAACTCCTAATTGTGTAATAACTTCTCCTAATAATTCTAAATGATGCATCTCTACTATAGCAATTTTTTTTAAAGTTTTCGCAATATCCGGCCACTCATGAAATAATAAGGCCTGAAAAATATAAGTATGAACACTCGTATCTTCACTAATTGCTCCCGCAAAATTCGTTAAAATCTTTTTAGCCAAAGCAATATTCTTTTTTTCTACTCGTACTTTTGGATACTCTAAATCAATTTGTGCTTTCAAAATTATCACCATTTAATTGTATGCAACAATAAAAAAAAGAAAACATTACTTTTCTTTAAATAAACTATAAGGATATCTTTTTGGTAAAGGTAATTGAAAGTGCATACGTTCATGAGTAATTGGATGATAAAAAGATAATTCTTTAGCAAATAAAGCAATTTGTTGCTTTTTCTTGTAATGTGGATTATACCTAGCATCTCCATATAAAGGAAAACCTAAATGTTTAAATTGAACACGTATTTGATGATGTCTTCCCGTAAATAAATAAATTTTGACGAAAGAAAGATGATTTTGATTGTCTACTACTTCATAGTCCAAAATAGCTTTCTTTCCTTTAGAATCCACAAAAGAACAATTAGTTTTTTCATCCTTACTTAAATAATTTTCCAATCTTCCCTTACCACGTAGCGTTCCATCTAAAACAGCATAATAAATTTTTTGCATTTGATGATCGGCTACTTGTTTTGATAATCGATTTGCTGCCTTACTGGTTTTGGCAAATACCATAACACCCCCGACCACACGATCTAAACGATGAACTAAGCCCAAATAAACATTTCCGGGTTTATGATACTTTTCTTTTAGATATTGTTTTAAAATTGTTAATAAATCCTCATCATTTGTTTGATCACTTTGAACTAACATCATACTTGGTTTTTCGACCACCAATAAATGATTATCTTCATACAAAATACGAATCATTTTTCTTCCCAACGTCCATAGATTCCACAAGGTAAAATTAAATGATCACGAGTTACTGGCAAACCAATTTCTCCAGCTTCTACTTTTCCCTGAGGATATTTTTTTAACATGGTTGTTTTTAAAATATTTTCTAAGACTGTACTAGAAATCCCAGTAGTATAAGAATTTATTAAGAAAAATAACGGTTGATCAGACAAAATTTGCATACATAAATCAATTAAATAATAAATATTTTTTTCAAATTTCCAAACTTCTTTATTTGGACCTCTTCCATAACTAGGGGGATCCATAACAATCGCATCATATTTGTTTTTTCTTCTAATTTCACGCTCAACAAATTTAATACAATCATCAACAATAAAATGAATTTCATGATCATCTAAATGACATAAATGCATATTTTCCTTAGCCCACTCACTCATACCTCGAGA
>CANQDC010000026.1 GCA_947591455.1 uncultured Bacilli bacterium
AAAGAAAGTGAATATGTAGGAAACAGTGTAACATGTAAAAATAGTGTTACAGCAGAATGGGACAATATTAATTGGGGATTAAAGAATATAAATAATGCAAGTAATTCAGAAACAATTAGATGTACTATAGATTTTAAAGAAAAAGAAACCTTTAGTGAAAAAGTAAAACCAGGGGATTATGTATCAATGACACCATTTGCTACTAGTTATACTGTATCAAAAGAATTAACTGGTTATACTGAAGACCAAACAATTCATCCTCAAGAATTAAGTTTATGGCGAGTATTACAAATAAACAGTAATGGAACCATTAATATGATCAGTGAATATACATCGAGTAATGGAATAACTTTTAAAGGAGAAACAGGTTATAAAAATGGTGTAGGAGTATTAAATGATATAGCAAGTGCTTATACAAATAGTAACTATACCATAGGATCAAGATATCCAGGATATAAAGGTCAAACAGAATTTTTATCCGTTGATCATTTATCAAAAGATAGTTTAAGTAGTGAATCAAATGGGGCAGGTGAGGATTTGTATTCAGGTTCACATATAAGCGATTTAAATTTAATACAGTCGGTATTAAATACCAAAATTGCATATTCGGTAGATCAACAAGAATCAGAGGAAACGCCAGTGGCTTATTGGGTGGCAGAGCGTTTTGTAAATGCTCCATATAATTCAGATTTTAATTTTGATGCTTTATTTACTATCGCTTTTATGAGAAGTAATAATAGTATTTGGATGGCTTCAATGTATGGTTATGGAGGAACAAGCGGTAATCGTATATTTGGTGGGGATAAATTTTATAATTTAAGACCTATTGTCATTTTGAAACCCAATTTAGAACCTTCTCAAGGAGATGGAAGTATAAATACTCCTTGGACTTTTGAATAAAATTATATTTTATTTATCTTAATTATATGTAGTATTTAAAATGAAATTAGCACTCTTTGTTGACAAGTGCTAATTTCAGAGTTATAATCGTTTTCGAAAGAAGGGATTACTATGTATAATAATAATGAAGAAACTGAAAATGTTTTAGAAAAATATGGTAGAGATATTATTCAAAGTGTTATTGATAATAAGATTGATCCTGTAATTGGTAGAGATGATGAAATTCGTGATGTGATTCGTATTTTATCTCGAAAGACTAAGAATAATCCAGTTTTGATTGGGGAACCTGGAGTTGGTAAAACAGCTATTGTGGAAGGACTGGCTCAAAGAATTGTGGCTGGAGATGTTCCGAATAGTTTAAAGAATAAAAAAATATGGGAACTTGATATGGGTGCTTTAGTGGCTGGAGCTAAGTATCGTGGAGAATTTGAAGAACGTTTAAAAGCTGTTTTGAAAAAGATAAAAGACAGTGAAGGGGAAATCATCATGTTTATTGATGAAATTCACATGATTGTTGGTAGTGGTGAATCAGGAGCGATGGATACTGGAAATTTATTAAAACCAATGCTTGCTCGTGGAGAAATTAAGTTAATTGGTGCTACTACTTTAAATGAGTATCGTAAATTTATTGAACGTGATGGTGCTTTAGAAAGACGTTTACAAAAAGTAATGGTTAGAGAACCAAATGTTTTGGATACTATTACAATTTTAAGGGGTTTAAAAGAAAAATTTGAAGTGTTTCATAAAGTAAATATTAAAGATAATGCCTTAGTGGCTGCTGCTACACTTAGTGATCGTTATATTACTGATCGTTTTTTGCCGGATAAAGCGATTGATTTAGTTGATGAGGCATGTGCTACGATTAAAATGCAAATGGATTCTGTTCCTGTTGAGTTGGATACGTTAACTCGTGATATTATGCGCCTTGAAATTGAGAAGGAAGCTTTGAAAAAAGAAAAAGATGAATTAAGTAAAAATCGATTGGAAGCAATAAAAGAGGAATTAGAAGAATTAAAAGGGAAAGAAAAAGATTTACGAACTACATGGGAAAGTGAAAAAGAAATTAATAATAAAATAAGTTCTAAAAAGGAAGAATTGGATAATGCTAGACATAGTTTAGCGATTGCTGAAAGTAATTATGATCTAGAAACAAGTGCGAAACTTCGTCACGGAACTATTCCTTCTTTAGAAAAAGAGTTAGATTTATTGAAACAAAATGTTCATTCTCAAATGTTGTCTGATACTGTTAGTGATGAAGATATTGCAGCCATTATTTCTAAATGGACGAATATTCCGGTTAAGAAGTTAGTCAGTGGGGAAAAAGAGAAATTAATGCAACTAGAAAATAATTTGAAAAAACGAGTAAAGGGTCAAGATGAAGCATTGAAATTGGTTAGTGAAGCGATAATTCGAGCTCGTAGTGGGATTAAAGATCCTAATCGACCTATTGGTTCTTTTATCTTCTTAGGGCCAACGGGTGTCGGAAAAACTGAAGTAGCTAAGTCGCTTGCTTATGAGTTATTTGATGATGAACGTCATATGGTTCGTATTGATTGCTCTGAATATATGGAAGCTTTTAATGTTAGTCGTTTACTAGGAGCTCCTCCAGGATATGTTGGGTATGATGAAGGTGGGGAACTTACGGAAGCAGTACGAAGAAACCCATTTTCGATTGTCCTTTTTGATGAAATTGAAAAGGCTCATAAAGATGTATTCAATATCTTATTACAAATACTTGACGATGGTAGAATTACGGATAGTCAAGGGAGAACCGTTGATTTTAAAAATACGATTATTATCATGACTAGTAATTTAGGTAGTGAATATATTTTAGACGAACAAGAAAATAGTAATGAAATGGTTATGAATGAATTAAAAGCTACTTTCCGTCCTGAATTTATTAATCGAATCGATGAAATTATTGTCTTTAAATCTTTGACCAAAGAAGTTGTAGGAGACATATTAGATAAAATTTTAAGAGAAATTGAATCTCGTTTAGTGCCAAGTAATATTAAATTGGAATTAACTGTAAATGCTCGCAATGCTATTATTGAAAATTCTTTTGATAAAAATTACGGGGCACGTCCAATAAAAAGATATGTCACTAAAAATATAGAAAATATACTCGCTCATTTATTATTAGAAGATCATGTAGAATTTAATGATATTTTAGTGATTGATTATCAAAATGATCATTATACGATTACCCAAAAGAAATAAAAAATTATTTGACTTCCAGGAATTTGGGTGCTACTATAAATTTATAAATCGTTAAAGAAAGACACGATAATATTATTCGCTTTTGAAAAGAGAGTTTGTGGTTGGTGAAAACAAATAAGGCATAATATTGTTACTACTTTCTAGAGGGATTAATACTCCCCGGGTTATACCGTTATGCAAATTAAGTGAAAATAGGATGGTACCGCGTAAGTATTTACGCTCCTAGGTATTGTCCTTTTTTTTATTTGAGGAGGAATTTTTATGGATATGGAAGTATTTACGCAATCGGCGATTAAGTTAAGTGGTCAGAAAAAAGTTTATTTTGATCCATTTAAGATTACAAGCGAGTATCATGATGCTGATTTTATCTTTGTTACCCATGATCACTATGATCATTATGATGAGGCTTCGATAAAAAAGGTAATGAATAAGCAAAGTATATTTATTGTACCGAAAGTCTTAAAAGAAAAAGTGGAAGGTCTTTCCGAAATTGTTATCGTTGTTGAACCCAATAAACATTATGAATTGGATACAATTTCTTTTGATACTTTACCTGCTTATAATTTAGAAAAAGAGTTTCATCCGAAAAATAAGGGATATGTTGGCTATAATGTATTTATTGATGGAACTCGATATTACATTATGGGAGATACGGATGTTGTGGATGAGTTAAAAGAAGTGATCACGGATATTTGTTTTGTTCCTATTGGAGGATATTATACGATGGATGTTACAGAAGCTGCTGCGTATATAAATGAAATAAAACCCAAAAAAGCAGTTCCTATTCATTATGGAAGTATCATAGGGGATTTTTCTTTACAAGAAGATTTTAAAAAATTGGTCAATAAGAATATTGAAGTCGATATTTTATTAAAGGAGGAAGAAAAATGATAAATTTTAAAGAAGATGAATATTTAAATAAATTAAACCATAGTTGTGCGCATATGATGGCTCAAGCGGTCAAACATTTATGGCCAGAGGCTAAGTTTTGGGTTGGTCCTGTTATTGAGTCTGGATTTTATTATGATATTGATTTGGGAGATAAAGTAATTAATGAGGAAGACATTGTTGCGATTGAACGCGAAATGAAAAAAATTAGTAAGGATGGCAAAAGAATTGTTCGTCATGAGATTAGTAAGAGTGAAGCTTTAGAACAATTTAAAGATGATCCTTATAAAATTGATTTGATTACCCGAATGGATGAGGAGAATACAGTTATTTCAACTTATTCTCAAGGTGATTTTACGGATCTTTGTCGTGGACCTCATGTTGATACTGTAAAAGAATGTAAATATTTTAAATTGATTAAATTTAGTGGGGCTTATTGGAAAGGGGATAAAAATAATAAAGTTTTACAAAGAATTTATGGCGTATGTTTTCCAACGGAAGAAGAGTTAAATCTTTATTTAAAAGAATTAGAAGAAGCCAAAGAAAGAGATCATCGTAAACTAGGGAAAGAGTTAGGCATTTTTATGATGAATGACTTAGTAGGCAAAGGACTTCCTATGTATTTGCCAAATGGTTATATTATTTGGGAGGAATTGGAAAATTATATCAAAGGTAAAGAAAAGAAAATTGGTTATAAACATGTTTTAACTCCTCCGCTTGGCAATGTGGAGCTTTATAAAACTAGTGGACATTGGGAACATTATAAAGAAGATATGTTTCCTAAAATGGAAATAGAAGGAGAAGAGTTTGTGCTTCGCCCTATGAATTGTCCTCATCATATGATGATTTATGCCAATGCGATTCATTCTTATCGTGATTTACCAATTCGGATTGGGGAGATTGCACGTGATTGTCGTTTTGAATCCAGCGGTTCTTTAAAAGGAATTGAAAGGGTTCGTAGTTTTTGTCAAAATGATGCTCATTTATTTTTGACTCCAGAACAAATCGAATCTGAATTTAAGTCTGTTGTTGATTTGATTTTAGAAGTGTATCAAGAATTGCATATTACGAATTATCATTTTGAATTATCTTTAAGAGATCCCGCGGATAAGAAAAAATATCATCAAGATGATGAAATGTGGAATTTAGCAGAAAATACGTTACGTAAAGTGTTGGATGATATTGGTATATCTTATATAGAACGAATTGGAGAAGCGGCTTTTTATGGGCCAAAATTAGATGTTCAAGTAAAACCAGCGGTTGGTAATGAATATACATTATCTACTTGTCAATTGGATTTTTGCTTACCAATGAAATTTCATTTGACTTATGTTGATCGGGATGGCAGTAAAAAAACACCAGTGGTTATTCATAGAGCGGTATTTGGAACCATTGATCGATTCATTGCTTATTATTTAGAAGAAACAAAAGGAGCTTTACCATTATGGTTATCTCCTACTCAAGTAAATATTTTACCAGTGAATAATGAGTATCATTTAGAATATGCTAATGAAATTTGCCAATTACTAAAGAAGGAAAATATTCGTATTTCTTTGGATGATCGGGAAGAAAAAGTGGGATATAGAATGCGAGAATCCGTTATGAAAAAAATTCCATATACTTTAATATTAGGGCAAAAAGAAGTAGATAGTCATACGATTTCTTATCGTCATTATGGTAGTGAAGAAACGCATACGATTTCTCAAGAGGAATTTGTTCATTTTATCAAACAAAGTATTGAAGAGAAAAAATAATGGATATTGATCTTATTTTAAAAAGATTATCTTATTCTAAATTTCGTAGTTCCTTTCATTTGAAAGAAAAAGATATTATCTATATAAAAGAGAAGGGTTTGGAAACCATTAAACGACATGCGAAAGATTTTATATGCGTTCGTGTTTCTCCTAAAGAGATTTTCAATGATGGAAAACAAACCCCTATGAAAGGGCATCCGGTATTTATTGCTCAGCATGCCACAGCTACTTGTTGTCGAGGATGTATGGAAAAATGGTATCATATTCCTAAAAATAGAGCTTTAACAAATCAAGAACAAGAACAATTTGTCCATTTAATTATGCGATGGATTCAAAAAGAAATTATTTAAATATTCTTGGTTGTTTCATGAAAAAGTGTGATATACTATAAAAAAGAAGTTAGATCATATTTCTGTATCATAAGTGGGTGGTTTTTATGGAATATAATTTTAATTGGGGCAATTTATATGAGTTTTACCCTAAAAATTCTAAAAATCATGATTTTGACCGCTTGCAAGAAGTTATAAAAAAGGATCTTTATACGGGAGTTTTATCGATTATTGGACGTGTCTATAGAGAAAGGTATGATAAATCGGGCAACCCAGAAAGTTGGCATTTGATTTATACGAGTGAATATTTACAAACGGAAGCGGAAAAAATTACCGCTCTTTTGCATGATATTGTTGAAGATGATTATCTAACTTTTGATGATTTATATTTTTTAGGAATTCCTGAAGAAATTATTGATGCTTTAATTTTATTAAGACATGATAAAAGTGTATTTCCAGAATATGAGGATTATATAACAAATATTTTAGAATCGAATAATCTTTTAGCAATTCGGGTAAAATATGCAGATATGAGAAATAATCTAAGTCAAGAACGGGTAGGAAAGTTAGAGGAACAAATTCGGGTAAGATTAAAACAGAAATGGTGTCCTCAAATTATTCGAATCGAAAATAAATTAAACGAACTAGAAAATAATGATTTGCAAAGAAAAAGGAGATATATATGTTAGATATTAGGTTAATTCGAGAAAATAGAGAATTAGTAAAAGAAAATATAAAGAAAAAATTTCAAAACCAAAAACTTCCTTTAGTCGATGAAATCTATGAACAAGATATTGAGTATCGTGAAGCCAAGACAAAAGCGGACCAATTCAAGAATGAAAAGAAAAAAATAAGTGAACAAATTGGTCAATTGATGCGTGAGAAAAAAGGTACAGAAGCGGAAATGTTAAAAGGAAAAGTTGCTCAATTAAATGAGGAAATTTCTGTTTTAGAAGAAAAGGAAGAAACGTTACAAAAAGAAATAAAAGAAAAAATGATGATGATTCCCAATATCATTGCTGCGGATGTACCTATTGGTAAAAATGATTTAGAAAATGTGGAAGAAGCTCGTTTTGGGGATCCTTTTGTGCCTGATTTTGAAATTCCTTACCATGCGGATATTATGGCTTCTTTGCAAGGATTGGATAAGGAATCTGCGGGAAGAGTCAGTGGTAATGGTTTTTATTATCTTTTAGGAGATATTGCTCGACTTCATTCAGCTGTTTTATCTTATGCGCGAGATTTTATGATTGATAAAGGATTTACTTATTGTATTCCACCCTATATGATTCATGGAGATGCCGTAAATGGCGTCATGTCTTTTGAAGAAAAAGATGCCATGATGTATAAAATTGAAGGAGAAGATTTATACTTAATTGGAACCAGTGAGCATTCTATGATTGCTAGATATAAAGATCAAATTTTAAAAGAACAAGATTTACCCATTACAATGACTTCTTATTCTCCTTGCTTTCGTAAAGAAGTTGGAGCGCATGGCATTGAAGAACGGGGAATATATCGCATTCATCAATTTGAAAAACAAGAGATGGTTGTTCTATGTAAACCGGAAGACAGTGAAGAGTGGTATAACAAAATGTGGCAATACTCTGTTGCATTATTTCAAAGCTTGCATATACCGGTTCGTAAATTAGTATGTTGTAGTGGAGATTTGGCTGATTTAAAATATCGCTCTTGTGATATAGAAGCTTGGAGTCCAAGACAAAAAAAATATTTTGAAGTTTGTTCTTGTTCTAATTTAACAGATGCTCAAGCAAGAAGACTAGCCATTCGTTATAAAAAAGAAAATGGTGAAAAAGAATTTGTTCATACTTTGAATAACACGGTAATTGCTCCCCCAAGAATGTTAATTGCTTTCTTAGAAAATAATTATCAAAAAGATGGAAGTATCCTTATACCAGAAGCCTTACAACCTTATATGGGTGGGAAACAAATTTTAATACCAAAACAGTAAAATATAGAAGCAAAAACCTTCTATATTTTTTATTTGCCTTTTAAAAATAATTTGGATATAATAGCAAAGAAAGAAGGGATTGTATGAATTTACCAAATTTAGAAGAAGCACGTAAAAGAACTAATAAAAAAGTGACTATTAAAAAAAATTCATATGATTTTCAAAGTATTTATAAAGGAAAAAAGTATTTTTTAAAAACGTATGGATGTCAAATGAATGTTCATGATTCAGAAGAAATAAGAAAATATTTAGAACTTTTAGGATTTGAACCAACGAATGATTTAAAACAAGCGGATATTGTTGTTTTAAATACTTGTGCTATTCGTGAAAATGCTCATGATAAAGTTTTTGGTTATTTAGGAAGATGTAAACATTTGAAACATGAAAAACCAGATTTACTCATTTGTATCGGAGGATGTATGAGTCAAGAAGAAAAGGTTGTTGAAGAAATTAAAACCAAACATCCTTATGTAGATATTGTTTTTGGAACTCATAATATTCATGAACTACCCCAAATGATTTTAGATGCGCAACAAAAGCAAAATATTTCCGTTTATAGTATTGAAGGGGATGTTTATGAAAATGTCCTTTATAGTAGAGATTCAAAAATTTCGGCTTGGGTAAATATTATGTATGGATGTGATAAGTTTTGTACTTATTGTATTGTTCCTTATACAAGAGGTAAACAAAGAAGCCGAACGCTCGAAAATATTCTTGATGAAGTTAAATTGTTAAAAAAAGAAGGATATCAAGAAGTTACTTTGCTTGGGCAAAATGTAAATGCTTATGGGAAAGATTTAGATCCACAACTTTCTTTTTCTCAATTATTGGAGGAAGTGGCCAAAACAAAGATTTCTAGAATTCGTTTTGTGACGAGTCATCCTTGGGATTTTACTAGTGAAATGATTGATACGATTGCCAAATATGATAATATTATGCCTTATATTCATTTACCTATTCAAAGTGGTAGTAATCAAATTTTACGTTTGATGGGAAGAAGATATACGAAAGAAGACTATTTAAAACTTTTTCAAGAAATTAAAGAAAAAGTAAAAGGAGTCAGTATTACCACCGATATTATTGTTGGGTTTCCTAATGAATCAGAACAAGATTTTTTAGAAACTCTAGATGTGGTTCGTCAATGTCAATTTGATGGAGCTTTTACTTTTATTTATTCTCCACGGGAAGGGACTCCAGCCAGTAAAATAAAAGATAATGTTTCTTTAAAAGAAAAAGAAGAACGCTTAGCAAAATTAAATGAGCTTGTTAATTTTTACTCTTTGCAAAATAATAAAAAATTAGAAGATAAAGTAGTACCTGTTTTAATTTTAGGAAAAAATGAAAAGGATGCTACTAAATTATATGGTTATACAGATACTATGAAATTAGTAAATGTTTGTGGTTCTTCTGCTCATATTGGTAAAATTGTTGATGTCAAAATAAAGTGTGCAAAAAGTTTTAGTTTGGATGGAGTTATTGAATAAATTATTTTAATTTATGCTATAATGATTTAAAGGGTGATAAAATGGAAAAGAAAAAGAAAGAAGAATTAAATGTATCCGGTATTAATGAAGTTGTCGATTTTTCGAGAAAAATTCTTCATTTATTATATATTGTAATGGTAATTGCGATTATATTTATTGTTACGATTCTTATTAAAGAATGGGGAATTTTAACTTTTGTTTTCAGTTTATTGAAAGTATTAGCACCATTATTTATTGGATTCGTTATTGCTTGGTTATTTAATCCATTGGTCGAAAAAATTGAATCTAAAGGCGTTCCAAGAGTATGGAGTTCTTTAATTGTATATATTATCTTTTTATGGATAGCGATATTATTTTTACGTTTTTTAGTACCAACTATTTATGTTCAAATTAATGAATTATTAAGTAATCTTCCAAGTATTTTTAATGATGCGAAAGATGCGATTAATGCCATTTTTGATAAAATATCTGCGGTTGAAGGAATTGATATTATGAATGTTAAAAATAATATCATTAGTGGGTTAGAACGGAAAATTTTAGAATTTACCACTAAATTCCCAGCGCAAGTTTTAAATATCATGGTGAATTTCTTTTCAAGTATGGTTACCATTGTGATGGGCTTATTTGTTGGTCTTTATATGTTGTTTGATTTTAATTCAATTAGTAAACATTTCTTAAATATTCTTCCGAAAAAGAATCAATTTGAAGCACAAGTCTTATTAAATAATATTGGGGGAGAAGTTCGTAAAACCGTAAATGGTACCTTACTTGTTGCTACAATGGTCTTTGTTTGTGACTCAATTGGATTTGCTATTATTGGTTTGCAATCTCCAGTTTTATTTGGATTATTTTGTGGAATTACAGATTTAATCCCTTATATTGGACCTTATATAGGTGGGGCGATTGCTGTGATGATTGGTTTTAGTCAAAGTACTTTTGTAGGAATCATGACTTTAATTATTTGTATTTTAATTCAATGCGTAGAAAACTTTATCTTACAACCGATTGTAATGAGTAAGACAATGAAATTACATCCGGTTACAATTATTATTGGTTTATTAATATTTAGTCATTTCTTCGGTATTTTAGGAATGATCTTAGCTACACCATGTATTGCACTTGTTAAAGTAATTGGTCAATTTATAAAAAGTAAATATAATTTATTTCAAAATTAAATAATCTAAAGAATGGTACCGCAGAATTTTGCTCTTTTTTAAGAGCTCTTTGTGGTCCTTTTTTATGGAGGAGTTTATGAAAATAATTTTAATAGCAGGCAAAGCAGGAGTTGGCAAAACAAAATTGGGGGAATATATTGTTCACTATGCTAAAGAAAGTGGACAAAAAATTGTTCAAACGGAATATAGTAAATATTTAAAACTTTATGCCAAAGAACTTTTAGGATATCAAGAAAATGAAGAGGATAAACCTCGTACATTTTTACAAGAAGAAGGATTTTATATTCGAAATGAACTGAAGGATCAAGACTTTTTTACGCGAAGAATGTTGGAAGATTTTCGAATTTACCAAAAATATGTGGATATTGTAGTTATTAGTGATGTTCGTTTACTAAATGAAATTGCTGCCATTAAAAGGAACTATAAAAATGTATTTGTGATTCAAATAAAAAATCAAAATATTGTTTCAAAACTTTCGGAAGAAGAACAAAATCACATTACTGAAAATGAATTAAATAATTATCCTGATTTTGATTTAATTATCGAAAATAAAAATTTACAACAATTGCAAGTTATTGCTAAACAAATTGTAGAAGGAGAAATAGAAAAATGAATTTAAAAGATGAATATATTAATTTTTTTGTAAGTAAAGGTCATAAGCAAATACCAAGTGCTCCGGTGGTTCCGGAAAATGATCCTTCGGTTTTATTTAATACAGCTGGAATGCAACCCTTAGTTCCTTATTTAATGGGAGAAAATCATCCTTATGGAACTAGATTATGTGATTATCAAAAATGTGTCCGAACGAACGATTTAGAAGAAGTAGGAGATACTACCCATCATACATTTTTTGAAATGTTAGGCAATTGGAGTTTAGGAGATTATTTCAAAGAAGAATCCATTACTTGGAGTTTTGAATTTTTAACGAAAGTATTACATATTCCTAAAGAACGTTTAGGAATTACAGTCTTTGCTGGGAATGATTTAATAGATTTTGATGAGGTCAGTTACAATATATGGCGTCGTTTAGGTATTCCTGAGTCACGTATCGTCAAAACAACAGAAGATAATTTTTGGATTGCTGGAGATACAGGACCTTGTGGAAGTGATACAGAAATTTTTTATTTCCGTAGTGATGATGAAATCCCCAAAAATTTTGATATCAAAGATGAACGATTTGTAGAAATATGGAATAATGTATTTATGCAATATTATAAAGATGCCGAAGGAAATATTACTGAACTTCCTAAAAAAAATGTAGATACAGGGATGGGTGTAGAACGAACAACGGCTATTTTAGAAGGAGTAAATGATAATTATTTATCTAGTATTTGGAAAGATGTGATTGATTTAATTGTGGAAATCTCCGGACTTCCTTACGAGGGTCATGAAAAAAGCATGCGTATTATAGCAGATCATATTCGTACTTCTGTTTTTATTGCAGCAGATCCTGCCGGAATTAAACCATCGAATACTGACCAAGGCTATATTTTAAGAAGATTAATTCGCCGAGCTATTCGCCATGCAAAACAATTAAATATAGATATCAATAGTGATTGGGATCAACAAATTGCTAAATTAATTTTAAAAAAGTATAAAAGTTATTATAAAGAATTAGAAGATAATTATGATGTTGTGCTAGAAGTTTTAAAAAATGAAAAAATAAAATTCAATCGTACTTTAGAAAAAGGATTACGAGAATTTTCTAAATTTACTAATAATAAGCAAGATATTGATGCTACCACTGCTTTTCATTTATATGATACATATGGTTTTCCAATAGAACTTACAGTAGAGCTGGCCAATGAAATGAATTTAAAAGTAGATGAAGATGGATTTAAACAAAAATTTAGAGAACATCAAGAATTATCCAGAACTGCTTCTCAAGGAAAATTTAAAGGAGGACTTGCTGGTAATGGAGAAATGGAAACGAAATATCATACAGCTACCCATCTTTTAAATGCTGCTTTAAAACAAGTTGTGGATCAAAATGTTCATCAAAAGGGAAGCAATATAACGAGTGAAAGAATGCGTTTTGATTTTTCTTGTGATCATAAACTAAGTGAAGAAGAAAAGAAGCAAGTCGAAAATTTAGTGAACCTATGGATTGGTGAAGGCTTAGAAGTTACTAAAAAAGAAATGCCTAAAGAAGAAGCCATTGCCTCTGGGGCTGAATGTATGTTTATTGAAAAATATCCGGATATTGTAACGGTTTATTCTATTGGTGATATTTCTCATGAATTATGTGGGGGACCCCATGTAAAAAATACAAAAGAACTTGGCACATTTAAGATTCAAAAAGAAGAAGCTAGTAGTGCAGGGGTTAGAAGAATTAAAGCTACTTTAGAATAGTTAAGTAAAAAATATCACTTCATATTGAAGTGATTTTTGCTATTGCAAAGGCAAAAAGATAAGTTTATAATAAAGATATAAAATAGGAGGAAGAAATGAAAATAGAAAGATATAGAGAAAAGAAAAAAGTAAGAAATACCCTCCTAACTCTAGGAATAGCAAGTGTG